>JAZANL010000025.1:0-68263 GCA_036251765.1 Thermoplasmatota archaeon
TGGATAAGAGCTGAAAGCATCTAAGCTCGAAGTCATCCGAAAGACGACGCATCTCAGGGGACTCGTAGAAGACGAGTTTGATAGACAGCGGGTGTAAGCACCGAGGTTCGCCGAGGTGTTCAGCCCAGCTGCACTAACCCCCCGAGCATCTAAATTTCGAGGTACACACTTGTGTGAGTCTCTGTCCAAAAGAGCATATCAATTCAAATTCGAAGGAAGAGTTGTGCACGGCCATAGCGGAGGGGCCCTACCCGGTCCCATATCGAACCCGGAAGTCAAGCCCTCCTGCGTCGATTCCGGTACTGTGGTGCGCAAGCCCACGGGAAAGGTCGTCGCTGTGCCACTCTCCTTCACCTCCCCGCAACACAAATTAACCGGTAGACGTTAGTCAATGAAGGAGTAGACCATGCCAATTTCTACGGGAGACATTCTTGGTCACTCTCAGGTTGGTGTATACCTCAGTGTGATCGGTGATGTATTGTTCATTCCAAGCACCCTCGAAGAAGAAATCGCCGAGGAGGTCGAATCCTCGTTCGACATGGAGGCACACCGGCTTTCAATTGGCGGTTCGGCCCTATTGGGTAGCCTTGTTAGGGGGAATCGGAAGGGAATTGCAGTGGCCGATATTGCGACCCAGGATGACTTGGACGAACTCTCAAGTTTTGGAGATGTAGTAATCATGGAGAGCGGAGTCAATGCAGCTGGAAACCTAATTGAGTGCAACGACAACGGTGCGGTGGTTAGCCCAACGATCCCAGAAGCAGGGGCAGAGATGATTTCTGACGTCCTGGGGGTGAAGGCGATTAGATCGCAGGTCGCTGGTCACGGCACCGTTGGAAGCATGATTGTTGCAAACAACAAGGGGGTCCTGGCACATCCAGACGTAAAGACGTCAGAGGTCGAGGCAATCGAGTCTGCATTGGGTGTTCCGGTAATGGTTGGCACCGTAACCTTCGGCTCACCTTTCGTAGGTGCTGGTTGCTGTACTAGCGACTCCCACGCCCTGGTTGGATCTGGCTCCACAGGTCCTGAATTGAATCGAATTGAAGACGCTCTGGGACTAATTTAACCTTGAAAAACCCCGTAATCAACGTTGTTCTTATCTATTTTGGAACTAACCTCAGGCATTGGATACTTCAAACCTGTTGCAGTGTTGAAGAGCACCACAGACTCGCTCCTTGAGACCAATCCAGATTGCAATGAGTTCCGATATGCCGCCACCGTGGCAGCACCCTCTGGGCACAGAAGCAGACCCTCACTAAGGCCAATCTCATTCTGTATTTCTATGGTCTCCTCATCAGTTACAGAGATTGCAAAACCCCCTGAAGACCTGACTGCATCTAGGATCAGGAAGTCTCCAAGGGCCGAAGGCACTCGGATTCCAGAAGATATGGTTTCAGCATTCTCCCAGTAGTCAGCAAACTCGGCCCCTTCTTCCCAGGCTCGAACAATTGGTGCGCAACCCGTGGATTGAACAGATACCATTCTAGGCAATTTATCTTCTATCCACCCAAGCTCGATTAATTCATGGAACCCCTTCCACATCCCAATAATTCCAGTTCCCCCACCAGTTGGATAGAAAATGACGTCCGGTAGGCTCCAATCCATCTGCTCGGCGAGCTCCAGACCCATCGTTTTCTTTCCCTCAATCCTATATGGCTCCTTCAGTGTTGAAACCGCGAACCAGTCAATATCATTAGAACCATCAGCTATTATTTTCCCACATTCCCCAATTAGCCCATTGACGATGTGAGTGCTAGCACCTTGCATCTGGGTTTCTCTGACATTTATCTCCGGGGTGTTGTCCGGGCACAAGACGGTACACTGAATCCCCGCTCTTGTTGCATAAGCAGCCAATGCAGAACCGGCATTCCCATTAGTTGGGATGGCTAGATGCTTAACTCCCAATTCCTTTGCCATAGAAACCGCCATCCCCAATCCTCTTGCCTTGAAAGATCCTGTTGGTAGTCTCGACTCATCCTTAACAAATACAGATTCTACTTCTCCTCCAAATATCGATGCCGAATTATCAAGTGAAATCAAAGGAGTGACCACCTCTCCGAGTGAAACCCTATTCTGTTCCGACTCTACTGGAAGCAGAGGCGCGTATCTCCAGAATCCCGCGTCCTTCGACTGTTCAATAGAATCCCGCCCGACCTCGGTAGAGATCCTTTCTAGATCGTACTTCACAACTATCGGCTTTCCTATTTCAGAAACCGTGTGAATCTTGCCGAACTCGTATTTCTTCCCCGAGTATGCGCATTCTAGATGACTAACGTAACCGCTCATGAATCCGAAATAGGCAGATGTCCAATGAATTTACCGCTCTAAACAGCCGTTGGTGCCACATGGTCATCGCCCTTCGTTCCAGAACTTCTTACCCTTGACCAGACTTCCACCATTAGTCGATCATGGCACTTTTTGCAGTAGTTGAATCTCTCATACGCTTCCCTGAAAGAGTAGGCCTTATTCCCACTAGAAACAAGAAATCCCTTAGGCGATAGCCTACTAACTATGTCCGACTTGCTGTCGCAGTTTTCGAAGTCACATTTAGGCATCATTCCTCAACTCCCAAGGAATTACTTATCTCCATTAGGGGCATATTAGCTTCGACCCTCTCTCCTGGCTTGCACATGACCTTCTTCACAGTGCCGTCTATACTCGACTTAATCTCATTTTGCATCTTCATCGCTTCAAGGACTATTACTACGCTACCCGCCTCTACTTCATCTCCCTCTGACTTCATAATCGCCACTATCTTACCGGGAATTGCAGAAGAAATAGCCCCAGTTCCCGATCCCCCAACACTCTTTGTCACACGTCTCTTTCTAGACTTCTTCCTCTCGCCATCGCCAACCTCAACAATGTAGGTTCTGCCTTCGATAGAAACTTCCCAGTTCCCCTCTTCCAGACTAACTTCGACTTCGAACTCTTCCCCGTCAACAGTGACTTTCCTTTTTTCAGACACATTATCACCTCTTGGCACTCCTGATTGCTCTTGCTTTAATCAAGGAAGCCTTCCCCACTGCCATCCTCCTATGAGAAACTGACCAAGAACTACCCCTCTCTCGACCTAGAGATGGTTTTATTGATTCACCTGACATATTTTCTATCAGTACGGATGAGATTACCGCAGCAATGATTCGCATGTCTCTTTCTTCCTTGCTCATGTTTCTCACAACGGAATGTTCCCATGTTTCTTCTCGGGGCGGGGTTCTTCTTTCTCCAGAATTGCACCCAAAGCTTTGACCAACACAGACCTAGTCTCGGATGGCATGACTACATCATCGATGTATCCCAGTGCCGCAGCCTTGTACGGATTTGCAAACGTCTCCTCATAGTCGTCAACAAGCCTCTCCCTCTCTTGATCGGGGTTTCTTGAATTCGCTATCCTGCGTCTGTGAATAATTTGCACTGCACCCTCTGCACCCATAACAGCTAGTTCTGCAGAAGGCCAAGCAATGTTGTAATCTCCTCTGATGTGCTTGGAAGACATTACGTCATACGCCCCCCCATATGCCTTCCTCGTGATAACCGTGAGTTTCGGAACCGTCGCCTCAGCAAATGCATAGAGAAGCTTGGCCCCGTGCCTAATTATTCCGCCCCATTCTTGACTTGCTCCCGGAAGAAAACCAGGGACATCAACAAATGTTAGTAGTGGTATATTGAATGCGTCACAGAATCGAACAAATCTTGCCGCCTTTACAGATGCGTCAATATCGAGACACCCAGCTAAGTGCATCGGTTGATTTGCAACAATTCCGATCGATTGCCCACCAAGCCGGCCCAGTCCGATGATGATATTAGGGGCATAACCATCTTGAATCTCTAAGAAACTCCCATTGTCTATGGTTTCCTCGATAACCTCCAGCATATCATACGGTATTCCAGGGTCCTCCGGGACTATCGAGTCTAGAGATTCACATTTCCTATCAAGAGAATCATTGGTATCTGAAACAGGCGCCTTTTGTAGGTTGTTCGACGGAATTAGGCCCACTAACTCCCTAACTATCTCCAATGCATCGCCATCGTCTTTTGCCGTAAAGTGAGTAACGCCTGATTTTGTGGCATGAGTGGAAGCCCCCCCCAGTTCTTCAAACCCGACTTCCTCATTAGTTACAGTCTTGATTACCTCTGGCCCCGTAATGAACATGTGCGATGTATCCTCGACCATGATCACGAAGTCCGTTATTGCCGGGGAGTATACTGCACCACCTGCGCATGGTCCCATGATAACTGATATTTGGGGTATCACTCCACTAGACCTAACATTCCTAAAGAAAATCTCTGCATAGGACCCCAGACTTGCAACTCCTTCCTGAATCCTTGCTCCTCCACTATCGTTCAATCCAATTACTGGAGCACCTGTCTTTACTGCCATGTCTAGAATCTTGCAAATCTTCAAGCCATGCATTTCTCCCAGGGAGCCACCGTAAACAGTAAAGTCCTGCGCAAAACAATAGACGAGCCTGCCATCAATCGTACCATGACCACAAACCACTCCATCCCCGGGTATCACGTTCCTATCCATATCGAAATCTCTGCACCGGTGCTCTACCAAGGCATCAACTTCACAGAATGAATCTGGATCAAGCATCTGCTCTATTCGTTCTCTGGCAGTCATCTTTCCCTTGGCGTGCTGTGCTGAGATGCGTTTCTGCCCACCTCCAGACTGGGACTTAGACTTACGACGCCTAAGGTCCTCAATCTTGTCGGAGTTGCCACTCATGGAGTTTGGTGGGGGCAGGCCGCCCATGAGCATTCCTAAAGTGGGGTCGATTCCATCTTCCGGTTGCTTGAAGGCGTATCACCATGTGCAACTAGTTGAAACATGCGTGTTGTTATTGCTAAACCGGGTCTTGATGGCCATGATAGAGGTGCCAAGGTAATCGCTAGAGCGCTTAGAGATGGGGGTCACGATGTCATCTACACCGGTCTGAGGAAAACCCCTTCAGACATTGTTAGGATCGTGAATGACGAAGATGCAGAAGTACTAGGGCTATCGACTCTTTCCGGGGCCCACGACTCCCTCATCCCAAAGATTTGCGAGGGGCTTAGGCAAGGGGATCTCGGCAAAGTAATTGTCTTTGCAGGCGGAATAATCCCTGATCGAGATCTAGAACTTCTCTATGAATCGGGGGTTCGGGCTGTTTTCGGGCCCGGCACTCCGACTTCAGACGTCCTGGCATTCTTGGATGAAGCAATCCAAAGGAAAGAAAAAAACGATCCAATAGGAGTTGGAGACGATTTGGGGTGGCACTGGAATTGAGCAATATTTCCGAACTCATTGAACTAGCAAAGTCCGGAGACCGTCGAAGTTTGTCTAGGCTAATGACCAAGGTTGCAGAGTCGGAAAACGAACTAAACCTTGAATCAGACACCATCTGGACTTTGGGAGTAACAGGCCCCCCTGGATCGGGAAAATCTACTCTGATTGGCAGATTGGCGAAGCATTGGGCAGAAAGAGGAGAGAGTGTAGCAATCTTGGCCGTTGACCCCACGTCACCAATCTCGGGAGGTTCATTTCTCGCTGACAGAATTAGGATGGGGGAGGGGGATTTGGGTGAAAGGGTGTTCGTCAGGTCTATTGCTTCGGGAAATAGCCCGGGAGGTATTTCTCCACGAATTTGGCCTATGTGCCATGCACTATCCCTCTGTGGTTGGAAACGAATATTGATAGAAACTGTAGGAACAGGGCAATCTGAGTTCCGAATCGCCGCACTGGCTGATAGGCTTCTCCTCGTCGATGGTCCAGACAGGGGCGACATAATTCAGGCAGAGAAGGCAGGCATTCTGGAGCTAGCCGATGTAATTGCAGTGAACAAATCCGACCTACCCGGAGCGTCTATGACCGCTCAGAGCATTCGAACTTCTCTGGAACTCTCGGATGGTGACTCTAGGGAGGTCCTCCTAGTCTCCGCTCTAGAAGGAGTTGGAATAGGCGATTTAGTCTCAACAATAGAGGCCTGTGAACCGCATAGGGGCAAAAATAAGGTCATAATGAGGGAGATGCTAATTTCTGAATGGGATTCAATTTTGGTTTCACACCCAGAAATCGACGATATTGTCGCACAATTATGTGACAGTTCAATAACTATCGATGAAGCGATAGAATTACTAATTTCAACCATTAACGATAGCAGGTAATAATATGAAAGACGGGCAAAACGACTTCTTTGTTGATCATGTTGGGCACTCAATTGGGGGTATGGGAGGGCATGCTTTCAGACGCCTAACTCATGTTTCAATGGCATCAATCCCATACCTATACTACGTGCATGGAGAGGCAATATCGTCATACTTCTCCCTGGAACCAAGCGAATTTGTCAGTGTAATTTGCATACTTATTCTTGTGATCGAGGCAATACGACTCAAAACCGGCATTGTCATAGTAGGACAGAGAGAATACGAATCCAACCAGATTTCCGCCTTGGCTTGGGGGGCATTGGCAGTAGCACTTGCCCTTCTGATAGCACCATTGGGAGAGCCCCTGGGGAGTATGCAAGCAGGGTTGTATGGGGCTCCAATAATTCTGGGCATGACTCTGGTGGACCCGGTTATGGGGGAGGTAAAGAGGACGAAGAAAGATCTTCGGGCAGCAATTATCGTAGGATTAGCCGTTTCTTACACAGTTTGGATGGGCTGTTATTACTGGATTGGAACCGATTTTATCGCAGCGCTGTTGCTCGCCCCACTGACGGTTCTGGGAGAGCTCCCCCCTACTCGGGAGATCGATGATAATGCCACCATGATTCTTTTCCCCCTTGTCGGTCTCGTCCTAATACTGCCTTTCTTGTGATTCCACTCCCGTCATGTTTACATCCTAATTTCATGCCCCAAGGCCGTGGAAATGGAGGATAACGACACGAACTCATCGACCGAGATGTGGGAATCTCCATTGGGGCAGAGCACATACATGTTCATCTGGGCCCTCGCCTCATTGGCTTCGTTCGCTATTTTCTTCAAGTATTTCTAGAATTGCGGATCTTCTCTTCAACGGCTAGGAGGATAGTCTTGCCAGAAATTCCCCCAGGCCCACTGTAACCCCCAACGCTTCCATCTGAGCGAATGACCCTGTGGCAAGGGATTGAAATTGGAACAGGGTTGGAGCCACAAGCATTCGCAACTGCTCTGTAAGAGCCAGGCCTTCCAATTGCAATTGCTATGTTCTTGTAAGTGCTGGTCTCTCCGGGTGGGATTTTGGTAATCTCTTCCCACACCATTCTCTGAAAGGCGGTCCCTTGGATTTCTAGCGCTATTTCTTCTCCCACAATTCTTCGCCTTCCAACTCTTCCATTCCGACAATCTCGTAGTTTGATGGGAATAGGGCTATTGCGATTCCGATAACAATGCACCCAATACCGAACCAGAAAGAACCCCTGATCATCAACTCCATCCCAATGGCGAATAGGATTAGACCTCCCAGGTTAGAGACCCAAACAAGAGTCTTGAATGTGGAAAGAGAAACCCCACTTGCCCTCTTGGTCCTATGGGGGCCGAACTCTGCACCGAATCTAACCGGATCGTCATCAGCCAACTTGTTCACCTATCTATCATTATGATGGCATCCGTTGGGCACGCTAGGACGCAAATCTTGCAACCAGTGCAAGGATCTCTCAGAATCCTGGCCTTCCTGTTCACATCAATATCCATTATGGGGCTTGCTAGCGGGGTGTCATAGAGCTCTATGGCGTCGTCTTCGCATACGATGGTGCACTGATCGCACCCTATGCATAATTCCTCCTTGACCCAAGCGACCGCGTCCTCACCACCTTTGAGTAAGGCCTCCTCCTCTGCTCTAACCGAGTTTAATTGAACTCTGATTCTGGATTGCTCTATCAGCCTTCTCTTCAGTACGTCACTAACCTTGGTCATGCACCCTGCTCCTATGTTCGTGACTCTTCTATCTGTCTCGCAAGGAAGCTGACAACGTCCAGAATCTCGAAGTCGTGACGAGGGTCTCCCTCGAACTTCAAGCATTCGAAGTGAGCTACACACTTGGGGCAGGAGGTAAGCATGATGTCTGCACCGGTGGCCCTCACTTCGTCGAACCTCTGGACTCTGAGTGCCCTGCTGTTCTCATTGCATGACATCATGCTTGATACTCCGCAGCAGAGGGCATCTTCTCCAGTGTGCTCCATCTCAACTAGATTGACTCCATCTACAGAGCCAACGAGGTCACGTGGCTCATCGTAGATGTTCATCTGCCTGCCTAGGCGACATGGGTCGTGATACGTCACGGTCACCTCGTCGTCCGTCTTCAGTTCCATGTCAAATCCATTCTCGATTAGGAACTCTGTAGTGTGCATGACCTTCATGTCGTCTAACTCGTAGTCTAGTGCGAATGTCCTGAAGCACTCCGCGCAAGATGTTACTAGGGTCTCGATTCCGCTCTCGCCCAACTTCTTCTGGTTGTACGACTTGAGCTTCTCGAAGACTTCGGTCATTCCCTGCCACTTCTGATCGTGTCCACAGCACTTCAGGAAGTCCCTACCAAGGTACGTTACTTCCTCGCCCATTTCCTCGAAGATAGTGAATGCGGAAGTAGTGGCATCCCCAAGATCCATGCTTCCCTTATTCACATGGCTGAACACCATTTCTTGGTCAATGTAGTCGACGCAGCCAGGGTAGTATCCAATGCTGGAGTCAAGCGGATAGTCCTCAACGGGAATGAATGCATCATCAGCATCTTCCTCTGCCTCTGCGGCTAGAACGGCCTGAAGGACAGTGTGTGGAATCTCGGTAGCAGGCGGACCTCCGACAACGAGGTTTCTCCTGATGTCGATATATGAGTCATAATCAACAAGCTGTGGGCATGCGTTAGTGCACGCTGTACAGGTCAAGCAGGAGTAAAGTGGGACTCCGTCGTCTTCGTTGTTCCATGTGTTGTATATGATGTTCAGCTTGTCACCAGCGTTGAACAGCCTTACCGGGCACGCATCATCACAAAGGTCGCAGCCATAGCACTTGTTCATCTCCCACTCGTAGCCCCTAGCCATGCTCCTTAGCATAACGAAGACAAGTGCTCCCACGCCCAGGCATGGGATGAACATGGAGTAGATTAGCTTAGCATCCAGGCTCTTCGGATTCTTCTCGTAAGTCGGATTGGTGATTGACATCTCGGACAACTCCTCGTCACTGAGGCCAACTTCGGAACGGATTACAGCCGTACCATCCTCGGCGAGTAGAAGTGGTTGATACGCGACTGCAGAGAAGTCGGAAATCATCGTGACGCTTTCGTTGACCCCTTCTGAAGTGGTAGTGAAGGTTATGGTGTATGAAAATCCAGAGTCTAGGTATATTGTCCCGGAGTCGCAGGATGCCCCCTCATTCATCCATAGCGTCTCGCCAGCTTCATCGGTAAGCACGAGACTCTGCGTGTGCAAACCAGCCCCGCGAACTGTGGTTCTGAAGTTACAACCTACGTCGGTCGGCACGCTCGCGACTCCCAAGTTTTCTACTTCGAACTGAATTGACTCTGTGATTTCGATAACGGATCCGTCTTGCGCTCCTTCGTATATTATCTCGTTAGCACCTATGTTCCTGGAAGTTTGAGAATCGGCATGGCCGTTGGCTCCGCTGAAGTCGATAATCTTGCTTCTTGTAGGCTGGAATATCCCCCAGTTAACCCAATGCTTAGCCGGAATTACGCACCATTCGCTATGTTCAGTTCCCTCTTCCATCGAGTCCCAAGCAGAAAGTGAACTCGTTTGCTCGTAAGGCAGGCAATCATCCTCCCATTCCTCCCAAACGGGAACCTCACCTGCATGGATTAGCGTATCTCCTGGCTGGCCTCTTATGCCGTCTAACTCCTCTATCTTGGCATCGTATTGGTACTCCCAGAACCCCATAGTGCCCAATCCTCGCTGATTCCAGAATCCGTTCTCGTACACAGGCCATGTTACTGTGCACAAAAGTACTGTAGCAACCAAAGACCCAACTGCCACCTGTCTTCCCAATACTGGAGTTAGTCTGGATCCCAGGGGGCCAATCAGGAATTTCCTCACCGAGAAGTAAAGAACAGTGAAAATGAAAACCCCCGTGAGTATCCATGGAATTGCATTGAACACTTCCGCGGTCCATGGCGATTGTGTGCCGCAATTGAAACCGCCATGGGCGCTAGACCAACAATAGTCGGTCCTATTTTGAGCATACATTTCCAGGAAGATGTTTATTGAGAACACGGAGATGAACCAGACGTGAGCGAGATATACTGCCCCAGCCGTCGCAAACCAGGGGTCCTCAACCCCCCTCTTCTCCCTTTTTCCAATGATGAATGGGGGTAGTGCTAGTATTCCCACTGGTAGTCCGGTGATCATTGCACCCCAGACTCCAGCATTCCAGGAAACAATCGGTTGCCCGAAGAACTCACCTATGGGGCCAGCGGGTATGTCGAATTGAGGTAGGTATTCGCCCCACCTCAGATAACCGTAGGAGAACAAAACATACCAATCTGGAAAGACGAATCCGGCCTGGGCATATGGGTCTGCTGCATTGTGCAGTGGGGGCGGTATGATCCACGAGTAGAATGCGATCACCATGACAATGGCTGCGAAGATGATTGTGTCTCTGAGGACTTCAGTGGGCCAGAAAGCATGCCCTGTGAACACCCTCTTCCGTTCTTCTTCTGCTCCCAGCAACTGCTCCTTCTCATCGATGTAGGTATCAGCAATCCTCCCAAATCTCTCTATCATGCCCATCTTATCACCTCAGTGCGGCTCCGCAATTCCCTGAACCCAGACGATGAAAAGATGCGCCAATATGAGAACAGTAACAATTAGCGGTAATACGAAGACATGGAGGAAATACATCCGGACCACTGTCTGCCCTGTTAGGGTCGTCCCCCCGAACATCGCATTAGCGACCCACTCCCCAACAAGTGGTGTGGCCATTGCCATGTTTATGCCAATCGTAGCCGCACCGAAGGCTAGACTGTCCCATGGAAGTAGATAGCCTGAGTAACCGAAGAAAATGGAGAAGAACATCAGAGCGACCCCGATTAACCAGTTTAGCTCCCTGGGGTTCCTGTATGCCCCAGTGAAGTAAACTCGGCACATATGGAGGAAGACCGCAGCCACGAAGAAGTGTGTACCCCAGTGATGGATTGATCTGATGATGTATCCGAAAGGCAACTCCAACATGATGAACTCCATTGACGCATAGGCAGGGGTCGGATCAGAATTCAGATCCCCTCCCGGTACGTAGTAGAAGCCTAGAATTGTGCCTGTGATCACTAGGATGATGAAAGCGATGAAAGATATCCCGCCCAAGCAGTATAGGGGATACCAGTACCAGATTATCCTGAGTTTGTATTTCTCGGCATGAGTGAGCGGCATCTGCCTGTGCATGCTGTAGTAAGAGTCCCTGCTCATTCCCCAGTAATCCTGGATTCTGAATCTTGTGTCCAACCAGGAGAAGGCCCAGAGGAACAACTTCTCTGCGAGACCCATGCTTCCAGCATTCGTCTCCACTGCCCTAAGTATGTCCTTTCGAGGCATGTCGTCTCGCTCCCTCCTTAGGGTGAATGCGAAAATAACGACAACAACCGCGATGAAAATCCACAAGAACCAGAATTGTATCATTTTTTCACCTAACCGCAGAATGTGTACCAGTCCATGAAGTCTGGAAGGGCCTCTATGGTGCCCCCATTAACAGTGAACGGTATTAGGGGCATCCCATAAGGTGCAGGGCCACCGGTCTTCTTCACTCCGATGAAATCGAACTCTTGCCCATTTGATCTATTTCTGGCTGTGTTCTTTTCTATCACCGTGTGGTCGTACCTACTAGAGTGGCAAATGCAGAACGACTTGTTTCCACTTGAATCGGTTCCGCCGGGCAACCAGCTATCGGCCGTGAAGTCATTGTTGACTAATTGCCAGCCTGGTATGCAACACAGGTGGGGGCATCTAGCAAAAACGATAATCATGTTATTGTGGATATTAAGTGACGCATATTCCTCCTTTTCCTCAATCTCGAAACCGGATCCGACATAAGCCCCTCCGGCAGTGTAACCATCCATTAGCTGGAACCGGGGAGTGTCTGCTTCCAATGGTTTGTTCTTGTTCTCCTCGTGAGGGACATAGGTTGCGATAATCGGCAATCCAGACCATAGGCCGGCAGCCCCTACCATTCCTGTTGTTGAATTTGCGGATTCGTCGATGAACGCTTGCATGGTCATGGGTTGCTTGTCCATGTTACCATACCAAACATCGGATCCTTTTGGGACATAGAATTTGATCGATGAGTCAGAGCCACCGCCTTCAGCCTGCCCCATTAGGAATGAGGCAAAACCCACGCCACCCAGTGCGGCTGTTGTAATTAGTCCAGCAGCGGTATTGAATGACAGCCTCATGAACTCCCTCCTGTCGATGACCCCACTCTTCTCGTGGTGACTCACATTTTGTGTTTCGATCGGACGTAATTTGAACTTCCTCGCCATGGTCAGACCTCGTATTTCTTCCAAGAATTAGTGTCATGGCTAGTGATGTACTTGTTCCTTCTGTGTTTAACAATCACCACATCCGGAAGTACGTACTTCAAGTACACTATCCCCATGATAATCAGGGTAAGTAGAGTCATTGCCAGATTGAATGAAAGTAACTGCTGGTCCCAATTGTTGTACAAACCGTAAGCCAGTGCGCCAGCCCAATAGAGTGTCCACATTAGTCCCCATAGGCCGACTAGGATGATTAGCCAAGAGTCACCAGAAGGTGCCAGACTGGCTCTTACTATGGTGCCCGGCTTGACCTCGTTGAAGACACCGTGATCAACCGCCGCTGCGAAGGACTCCTCCGTCAGCGTGGCCTCTTCAAGAGCCACTCTGGCGTCCTCGACGCTAACTTCTCCCGACTTAACTTGTCGAAGTAGCCTCATCACCACATCGTCTTTCATAGTTGATCGCCTCTCCTTAGATGCTTTATTCTTAGCCTCAGTAGATTACTTCTCCCTTCGTAATGCCTGGAGAAACCGTATCTCAGGAAAAGCCCACAGAATAGGATTACCAGCATCACGGCCCCAAATCCAAGAAGCCCAAGCCAGTGGGCCAAGAGTTTGGCACCCATGTGATGGAGATCAGTGTGACTCTCAACCGGTGCCGGAGGGGTGATGTCCCCATTTCCAGAGAAAACCGTCCTAGTTCTTCCGTTGTCCTCACCTTCGTCGAAGCTAGTAGTTAGGCGATTCCATCTATCTAGGCTTGATGGCGCCATGTCCCCATTTACCGAATTTCCAGCGACCATGAAGTCTACAGTCCCAGAACCCTCCGCGGGGCTCACCCACCGGAACAACCATGATCTGTCAGAGGTCCTTGAACCGGCATCTGTGTGAGTAAGTGTGGTCGGGTCATCTTCCCAGTTCTGGACAAGACCTTCTGATCCTTCCGAAGGCTCTAGTGAACCAACACTAACTTTCATCGAGAAACCTCCCGTGTAGGACTCAAGATCGGCCTCAGGTCCGCCGATGAGTTGTAACTTCATCTCATATGCTGTTTCTGGGGCATAATGGAAAGGAACCCCGTCAAGAATCACGGTAACCGAATTGTCCGGCTCCTCAGCATGGCATGTGCATCCTGCAAGGGCGACATCGCCCTGTCCATTTGCATTACCCCCCACTCCTGTGTGCAAAGCCTGGCCAGAACCCGCAACAAAAACAGTCACCAAAATAAGTACGATTGTTTTCTGTCGCGATGCCATCTTACTTCACCTAGCATCTGCTAATGCCGCTTCCAAAAAAAAGGGGGATATTAACGTTCCACCCCGGCCCCTACGGGGCCGAACAAAATTGTCGCTAGAAAAGAACCAAACACCCCTGTTAGGGACGAGTATTATGGGAGCCCCGCGGTGGAAGAACATTTACGATCTCACTCCCGACCAAATAGAAAAATTGGAGGAAGCCGAGGACAAAATGGAATCCATGGAGATAAACGAATCCGAGAGGATTCTATTGGCTCTTCTGGAGGATGACGAGAATTGCATTCCCGTTTTGAATATCCTAGGGCACCTACATGGCCGGTACCTTTCTGATTTTGAAGCATCGATCGAGTACTACGACAGAGTTCTGGAACTTGAGCCTGATAACGCCTGGGCAAGAGACGAAAGGAGGAGATACAGGCGTTATGTTACATATGATTAGAACAGAATAATCTAGTCAGTCGCACGCGGGGCCTCATGGAGCAAGGCTCTATTCTGATAGTAGGGGTTGGCGGGATAGGTTGCCAGTGGTCCGGAGGGGCCCACGATAAATGCCAAGAGCTAGCAGATCTGCTAATGATAGATGCCGATGAATCCTCATTTTCTTCCGAACACGAGGCCCATTGCCTGCACTTAGACGCCAGCGGTAGTGCGAGAGGCGCAGCGGCACTGCCAAACCTTGCTGCTCACCGCCTCAACGAGGGCATCGGAAACATCTCCGCGCTATTGGAGAAATCAGAATTAGTAATATTGTTGGCGGCATTAGGCGGTGGGACCGGTTCGGGGGCAACTGCAGAGATTGCAGCAAAATCACGTGAGTCCGGTAGTTTGGTGATCAGCATAGTTGGAGTGCCATTCGCAGAGCAACCACTAAGATGCGCAATAGCAGAGAAAGCGCTCCCCGCAATTGAGAGAAATTCAGATTTATGCATTCGAGTGAGTCTCGAGAGGCTCGCTTGGCAGGCCAGGCACCGGGACTCGGATTGGAAGCTAGGATCGGAATGGATTGGCGAGCTGATCGAGGGACTCGTGACGACTCTGGCAAGAGTCGGTAAGATGAACCTCGATTTGATGGACCTGCGGACAGTCGTTGGTAGGCCAGGAAATGCTACTCTAATCGTTGGAAACGGTACTACGGACGATCCTGATGGGGTTGTTAGGATGGCGAGAAACTCCCCCCTGTCTGAGATTGCTGTAGACGGCGCAAAGGGTTGCCTAATCCAAGTGGAGGGGGGACCAGACATGACTCTCGGCCACCTAAATAGGGTCTCTGAGGCATTCGTCTCCACTCTAGATTATGACTGTCAGGTAATACTAGGCGCTAGAGCTAGTGAAGATATGGCAGGACGGCTTCGTCTTGTTGCTGTAGTTAGTGGCCTCTAGTCCAGCAATTCGACTACTTCATCTTCCACGTTTGTCTGCGAATGAGTTAAATTTTCTACCATCGGCATTTGCTTCGTTTCACCCGCTAATTCTTCCGGCGTGGATTGATCCACATCTAATACAACCTCACTTTCCGGCCTCCCAGTCCAAGACAAACACATCGGCAAAATCCCCATCATCACCATTGCGGTAATTGCATGCCCAATTGCCGTTGTTGTAAGTAGACTACCTTCGGATAGTGCAGTTAGTGATGATATGCTGCCTGCATAAATGAATCCGAAACCAATTCCCCAGAAGACCGCTGATTGTCCTTGAAAGATCTTCCAACCGCCCTTTTCCCCTCTTTTTGCCATTGACCACACTGCTAGAATGATAGAAATTGACATCAATATGCCTTCTTCAATAAGCATACCTCCCGAACTCTTATCGGCCCAAATCGGGCTTCTTCTCCATGCACCTAGGAGATGCCAACAAGATGTTAGGAAAATGAAGAAAAATACCTTGTCTAAGGCAACTCCGTCAACCCCTTCCCTGCTTCTAACACTCTTGGTGTAACGATCCAATAATATGCCTAATAAAGCGATTATTAGTAAGAATAAAATCCAGTAAATATTCTCAGTAAAACCCGAGTTCCTAGGATCTTCCGCTCCGTATCCAAACCACCAAACCAAGGGAATGAGAACAATAACTGTCACCATTGACATACCGAATGAAAAAATCCCCCCAGCTCTACTCTTTCGAGGTGATTGCTGAGCCTTCCTTGAATACACAACCCAACCATAGGCCAGCGAAACCCCCTGGAAGACAGACATGGCGATGAACATCAGTGCCAGAAATATTCTAGCATTGCCCAACTGCTCGTTACCTAAAACTAAGTTTGAGAGTAGCCAGATAGTTCCCGCAACTGTAATGATTGGAATTAGCCGGGAAAACCCTCCAAGCCAGTAATTCCGGTTTAGAACTCCATCATCGCTTTTTTGGACTGTAAAAATCCATTTTCCCATTCTGCTCGGTGATAGCAATGCAGCAAAGATGTATGATACAGATAGAGAAAGAAAAATGATGCTTCCTTGCATCTCTGAACCAAATAAGTCCACCTTCATTGCAATATAGAGAAAACCGGAAAATGCGCCCAATGATAGCAAGTGCGGGAGAGTCGATGGGCTCGAGAAAATTTTGAGCATATTTTCAGGTTCATGGTCGATTGCCATCCCCGCATCTCTCATATCCTTCCGTGAACCCACCATTGGTTAAGGTAAACCCCTTCGGAGTGGTATGCCGAAGCCGAAAAAGGCTGCGAGGGGAAAACACCGATGGATTGGATTCCAGATCGAGAATACTCATTCGAGGGCTGAGCTGAAACGCTCATTGAAAGACGAATTGGACGGTTTTGAATGGCGTTTGTTCGATATCTTGGAAGCGGGTGAAAAAACCCTGGCTATTGTTAAAACTCCTCTTGGAAACTTCAAACAAGTTATCTCACAAATTAATAATTCAGGGTCAATGCAAACTCTAACCAGTTCTGGCAAGATCAGATTGGTCAGAAAACGTCTAGAATCAATGATTGGGGAGTATCCAAAAGATGCCATCTAAGTCCTCAAAAACGGCCCTTTCCTCTATTCCAACCAATTCCAACTCACCAGACTTATTCATTCCAGTAGGCCTATACATCTCTCCATCAAGGGTTGTCAGAACGCCTCTCGAGAGGAATCTGGAAAGTGCTTTCCACGAGGATTGTGAGAGTTTAGCAGAATCCGTAGCTGCAATCATTTTCTTGTTCTCGAAGGTTGAGGATATTGCTCTGTCGACTCTATGAAAAATCTCCAAAAAATCAAGTCCACCAATCGTTTCTTCCCATCCAGAGGCTACAACTCCGCCTTCAGCAAAACCACTCCTGTTGGCACCAACCCCCACTCTGATGGAGTTATTGTTGGACGATTCAACAAGAACACCCCCGATCTTCACTCCATTTTCATCGACTATGTCATTCGGCCATTTCATATCCGCACCCAATACTTCAGAAACGATCGCACCTATGCTAGTCTGAATAAGGCCTGGCGGGATTTTTTCGAGCAATTCAACTTCAAGGGACCATGTCGCAAACAACCCCCCCTCCTCGGAAACCCAATCTGAGCCCCTCCTTCCCCTGCCTTTGGTCTGCTTCTTTGATAGGATTCTCTGCCACCCCCCTAGCGGCAGACTCTCAGCCTCGTCCATGGTCGAGGTGCACGAATCAAGAATTGTCGGAGCCTTTCCAGAACCGGTGCGCCAGAAACCGATAACTTCCAACTTCTCGTCTCCAAACCTTTCCATCCTCAGTGTTCGCGAAGACCATCCATTTTGCTCCCAGTCGAGAACTCTGCTGCTTCCCACTGGGTCCGTCCTCATCACCAATATTGCCATTATATTTTCAGGCAAATCGCTTCTAGAATTTTCCAATGATTTCAGCAGGACTCCCCCCCATCCGCCCTTCGGAATATCGGCCAACGCCGCCTCTTCGATCTTCTCTAGTACTCCGAAGTTTTCTTCGTCCTCTTCTAGGTAGGGGAGATTCCAAACAACCAACTCAGTATCTTCGGGGATAGGAAAATCACTCTCAAAATCTGCTTCGATAATACTGGCCCTATCCGATAGGCCATTCGCCTCTAGGTTCCCCCTAGTACAGGCTACAGCGAATGGATTCACATCGCAAGCGGTTACTTCCCACCCTAATGCCGAGAGAACCATTGTAACCAGGCCGGACCCGCATCCTATTTCCATGGCCTTGGAATCCGATTTTGCCGATAGTTTGGATAAGACATCACAAAGCATCAACGTGTCTTCTTTGGGGGGGTAAACGGTAGGTGGCACAATTACATCCCACTCCCCAACGCCTTCAATGCGAACTCTACGATCTTGCATTGTATTTTTCACTCGTATTCGGGACAAAATTGTTCTGCCCGCGACCATTTCTATCTCAACAACATTTATGTCGCCGACCAACGAAGGATGGATAGTACCGGCATCCTCCGGTACCTCTCGCAGATTTGCGAGAGCGTTGCTGTGCGCAAGCCTTTTGAACACCCCTAGGGTCGGAGGATAGCCCAGCATCAGCCATGGGCCTGTAGCTTAGTCAGGTAGAGCGCCGGGCTTTTAACCCGGTGGCCGGGGGTTCGAATCCCCTCAGGCCCGCCTGATAGGACTGCAGGCTCACGGTTTTTCTGGGTCGGGGCGGCAAACATGGCAGTAAAGAGCTCAACAAAAAAGAGATTGATAGAGCTGGGAATTCCAGAGGATCACGCACACAAGTTGGCAGACGACGCAAATCTGGATGCAATCAAGAGAATGTCGCGCGAGCAAGTAGCAAAGAAGGTCGACGTAGAGGAGGGCGCATCAGAGCTCGACCACATCATGACCGTAATCAGTGAACATGTCGGATCCAGGAAGAGAAGCAAGAGCAATCGAATAACTATCTCTAGGAAGGCCCTATTGGACGAGGACATCCCTACAGGCGACTACAGATTCAATGTCCTCAACCACTTCCTGGTTCCTCATCATGAACTGGTCCCGATAGAGTCGGAGGCGGAGGTTCTGGAACCATGGGGCCTAACCACAGACGATGCATTTGGAACTGGAAGGCTGGCTAAGGAACTCTTGCCAAAGATTCTGATAACTGATCCTGCAATCCAGGTAATCAAGGAGATGGAGGAATCAGAGAATGATGAATTGCCAGCCGGCTGGCTCGCAAACAGGGTCGTCAAGATAGTTCGTTACAGCCGTTCAGCTGGAAATTCTGTGGCCTTTCGCTTAATTGTGGAAAGTGCATAATTTTGGAGGTGTAAATATGAAGGAGATTGTTGAGAGTTATTTCAAACAGAGAAGCCTAGTGAACCATCAGCTTGCTTCGTACGATGACTGCATACCAGTCGGAGACGGGAAGGAAAGCAGGATGGAGAAGATCGTTAGAAACATCAGGATCGGAAGCGATGAGCCCGTTGAGGATGATGAGGGAGGACTAGTGAAGCTAGATCTTCTGGATAAGGAAATTATTGTCAGACTGAAGAACCTTCGACTGGGCAGGCCCACAATAAAGGAAGCTAACGGGGCAGAGCACCATGCCACTCCAATGGAGTGCAGGCTTAGGAAGCTAACATATTTCTCCCCAGTGTACTTGGACTTCAAGATATTCCGCGACGATTTACCACCCTCCCCGGGCACTGAGATGGGATTCCAAGAAGAGACCAGCGTACACATCGGGAACCTGCCCATAATGGTTAGGTCTGGCCGATGCAATCTAAACCACAATCATGTAGACGAAAACAGGCGTCTCTCCCCCGATACGTCCGTTGAAGATTCTGAAAGATACAAACAACTACTGAGGAAATCCGGAGAGGATCCTCTTGACCCCGGTGGATACTTCATCATCAACGGAACTGAGAGGGTTCTGATATCTATGGAGGATCTTGCTCCAAACAGAGTTACGGTTGAGAAGAACAAGAAGTATGCACACGAAACTCAGGTTGCAAAGATTTTCTCTCAGAAGGACGGAGTTAGGAAACCACTCAACGTTGAGAAGAGGAGAGATGGAATGCTGATGGTCAAGATTCCAAGTGCAGGTACAACACCAATCCCTCTTGTCTTGTTGATGAGGGCTCTCGGAGTGGAAAATGACAGAGAGATATTCGCATCAATAGCCGGTCCCCCGGAGGCAATGAAATTTACAGTTGCCAACCTGAACGATTTGAGGGATAACGAGGAATATGGCGTCGATACTTCAGAGGAGGCCCTTGCATGGCTGGAGAAGAAATTCGCAGCAGGGCAGCAGAAAGAGTATCGTGAATCTCGCATTCAGAATCTCCTAGATAACGAACTCCTGCCCCACTTGGGATCAAGCATAGACAACAGAGAGAAGAAGGCAATATTCCTAGGAAGAATTGCACGCCAGGTCCTTGAAATGGCAATTAAAGACAAGGACCCAAACGACAAGGATCACTATGCAAACAAGCGTGTAAGATTGGCCGGTGACCTGATTGAAGACCTATTCAGAGTCAGCCTACAACAGCTTGCTAGAGACTTGAAATATCAGCTCGAGAGGCACCATAACAGGAAGAGGGAACTTCGAATCTCCTCTTGCCTCAGGCCAGACGTACTGACTACGAAGATTATGCACGCATTGGCTACAGGAAACTGGGTCGGGGGCAGATCCGGGGTCAGCCAGCTTCTTGACAGGACCACGTATCTTTCTGCACTTTCCCACATGAGGAGAGTGACTAGCCCGCTCGTGAGGAGCCAACCACACTTCGAGGCAAGGGACTTGCACCCAACACAATGGGGGCGGCTATGCCCCAACGAAACTCCAGAGGGACAGAATTGCGGACTCGTCAAGAATGCTGCACAAATGATCGACGTCTCGGAGGAGGTTCCAGAAAGCGATGTGAAGGCTCTGCTAAAGGAAGCAGGCGTCAATGACAACCCCGATGGATGGGCCGACGGCTCCCGTATCCACGTCAATGGTGACATCTTCGGTCTGCACAAGAGGCCCCAGAAGCTGGTTAGTCAGTTCAAGAGGAGGAGGAGATCAGGCAGAATCAGGCCCGAGGTGAGCATCAGGCACGATCTTGAGAATCGCGATGTTTTCATCAATACTGACAGAGGTAGAATGCTTCGTCCGCTCTTGATTATCGATCATGGCAGCCTTCAGATTACGAAGATGCATCTCGAAGGTCTAAGCTCGGGTGAGATAACATTCTCAGATCTAGTTTCTGGAGGTGTTGTTGAGTGGGTTGATGCAGAGGAGGAAGAAGACTTGCTGATCGCACCGAGACCATTCGATCTCCCTGCTCTTTCCCCCAAGAACAACCGCCCAATCAATCCAGCCAAGGTGGAGTGGACCAACTTGGGCGAACATGGAATTTCTCATGCTGAAGTTTCTGCAGAGGTAAAGATGCCCAATGGGGAAGTGAAGACTGAGAAGTTCAAAGTCCCACTAAATTACCACCAAGAAAATATAGATGCGCTGAAGAGAAAGGAGAAGAAGGACAACACAGTCCTCGTCTACACTCACGTCGAGATAGATCCACAACTGATTATGGGTGTTTGCGCGTCCTTGGTACCATATCCAGAGCACAACTCAACTCCCAGGGTTACAGGGGGAACGGCGATGGTCAAGCAAAGCCTCGGAGTTGCTAGTGCTAACTTCCGACTCAGGCCAGATACACGCGCACACGTGATGCATTACCCCCAACGCTCAATTGTTGGAACCAGGGCAATGACGTCAACAAAGTTCGATCAGAGGCCCGGGGGACAGAATTTCGTCGTGGCAATCGTCAGCCATCATGGATACAATATGCAAGATGCAGTGATAATGAACCGTGCTTCCGTTGAGAGAGCACTTGGACGATCGGCGTTCATCAGGACGTACAACGCGGAGAATAAGAGATTCCCAGGCGGACAAGAGGAGAGGATAGAGGTCCCCGGAACCGGCCTTGACGAGATAAAGGGCCTAAAATCGTGGGACTCTTATTCGCACCTGGAAAGGGACGGCCTCCCAGTTCCTGAGGTCGAACTCACCAGCCAAGAGGGAGGCAGGGGCATACTCGTAGGGAAGACGAGCCCGCCCAGATTCCTCGAGGAGTCTCATGGCGCTTTCCTACAAGCCCAAGAAAGGCGTGAATCATCAATGATGGTTAGGCATGGCGAGCAGGGATGGGTCGACAACATCTTCGTCACCGAATCGCTCGATTCGGGTAGACTCGTAAGGATAACATTGCGCACCAACAAGATTCCAGAACTCGGTGACAAGTTCGCCAGTCGTCACGGGCAGAAGGGAATCATCGGGAGATTGGTCGAGCAAGAGGATATGCCATTTACGGAAGATGGAGTAATCCCCGACCTTCTGATTAACCCACACGCCATTCCTTCCAGGATGACGGTTGCTCACGTTCTCGAAATGATTGGTGGAAAGGTAGGTTCGATGGAAGGTAGGAGAATTGATGGCACTGCATTCACCGGTGAGAAGGAGGAATCACTCCGTTCTGGGCTTCTGAGGAATGGCCTCAGGCACACGGGAAGGGAGTCTATGATTAACGGGGAGACCGGAGAGAGCTTCCCGGTCGAGACTTTCGTTGGCGTTATTTACTATCAGAGGCTCCACCACCTGGTTAGTAGCAAACTACACGCCCGCAGTAGGGGACGGGTACAGATTCTCACAAGGCAGCCGACCGAGGGGCGTGCCCGACAGGGCGGTCTACGATTCGGTGAGATGGAGAGGGATTGCCTCATTTCACACGGGGCGTCGATGGTCATCAAAGACAGGCTTCTGGATGAGTCCGATGGCTGGAATCTGATGGTATGCAACACTCCTCGTTGCGGGCATATCGCCTATTATGACTGGAAGAGGAGGACCACCATTTGCCCGGTTTGTGGCGATAGGTCGGATGTACATTCGGTACAGACATCTTACGCATTCAAGCTACTCCTGGATGAAATGAAGAGTCTTGGAGTTGCGATGAGACTAGAACTGGAGGATAGAAGATGAGCGCCCGCGATGCAGCCAAGATACCAAAGAGGATCGACTCTATTAGATTCACATTGATGGATCCCAACGAAATAAGGAAGATGTCTTCAGTTGAGGTAAAGACTGCGGATACTTACAAGGACGATGGTCACGCATTCAAGCAGGGGCTAATGGATCCCAAAATGGGGGTAATCGATCCCGGCATAAGGTGTGAGACCTGCGGCAACAAGCATGAGGAGTGCCCCAGTCACTTCGGACACATAGCCCTTGAACTTCCAGTGATGCACATCGGCTTCACGGGGTTGATCAAGACTTGCCTGAAGACCACCTGCAACACTTGCAGCAAGGCACTACTGCTCGATGCCCCGGAGTCACATCCTACCGACCCTGAGAAGTCTGAGCAGGACTATTACAGGGACCGTGTAAACGACATCATACTGAAGCATGGAGTGGGTGGCAGGGAGTTCAAGAAGATAATCAAGGACATCGAGAATCTCTGTGCCGGTGCAAAGAGGGCAATTTGCATGCACTGCGGTGCGGAACAAGGCAAGATAATCTTGGACAAGCCTACGACCTTTAAAGAAAAGAAGGCTGACAAGGGAGAGCACAAGCTGAATGCCAGAGATATCAGGGAGTGGCTCGAGAAGATCCCCGACGAGCATCTAATTTTCGTTGGAATGGAGAAAGACGTCAGTAGGCCAGAATGGACGATAATGAAGGTTCTTCCAGTCCCCCCAATTACCGTACGACCGTCAATCACACTAGAGAGTGGTGATAGATCTGAAGACGATCTAACTCACAAGTTGGTCGATGTTCTGAGGATTAATCAGCGACTAAGGGAGAATCGTGACTCGGGTGCCCCACAGCTAATAGTGGAAGATCTCTGGGAACTTCTACAATACCACTGCACAACCTACTTCGACAATCAGACTAGTGGAATCCCCCCAGCAAGACATCGATCTGGACGACCCCTCAAGACTCTCTCTCAGAGATTAAAGGGCAAAGAAGGAAGGTTCAGGAGCAACCTATCAGGAAAGAGGGTGAATTTCTGCGCAAGGACCGTAATCAGCCCGGATCCAAATCTCGGAATTAACGAAGTCGGCGTGCCTGTAAAGACAGCGAAGGAACTAACGGTCCCTATCAGGGCTACTAGTAGAAACCGCGAACAATTGAGGCAGATGATACTCCGTGGCCCCGATGTCCATCCTGGTGTGAACTATATCATCAGGGGTGACAGATTCAGAGTGAGGATTACTGATAGAACCAAGTACATCTGGGCCGGCTTCAGATGTTTGAACCCGGAATGCCATTCTGGAAGCGAGGAAGAACCCTACATGGGCTATAGGCCAGACCTAAATGAGGTGCTACCAGCTCCAAACTTCCTTCCCGGACTAGTCCTAAAAGAGCAGATGCGGAGAGATCCGATCACCGATGAGCTAGTGCCCGAATGGAACGTTGACCTCGACCGAACTCTCTCTAACCTAAGAGGCGAAGGAGAAGATGGAAAGCCATTGGCCGAAGATGACCCAGATGCAGCAATTCACTACAGATGGAAGTGGGAGGTAAATAATCCTGAAGAATATCTTCCAGAGCACCTAGAGGTGAAGTGTCCACACTGTGGTAGCCCTGAGGTTGAAGACGAGCATGGCAATGTCTACCCGACTGAGACGGAAGACAGACTTAGCACATACGACAGAGAAGGAAACCCTCGCCCCGGAGTAGTAGTTGAAAGGCATTTGATTGACGGAGACGTGACTATTTTCAATCGTCAACCATCCCTGCACCGGATGTCAATGCTCGTCCACGAGATTAGAGTAATGGAAGGCAAGACGTTCAGGTTCAATCTAGCCGATTGCACCCCATACAATGCAGATTTCGATGGTGATGAGATGAACCTCCACGTTATTCAGAGCGAGGAAGCCAGAGCAGAAGCCAGAATCTTGATGAGGGTCCAAGAGCACATTATCTCCCCGAGGTATGGTGGTAGCGTTATCGGGGGGATCCACGACCACATCACTGGTGCATACCTACTTACCCACGGAGAGGCCTTCCTGCCAATGCATGTTGCAATGGATGTGTTAAGCTCAATCGGATGGGAGGGTGAATTGCCAGAAGCAGTAGAGAGGAACGGACAGACTGGATACCTTGGAAACCAAATCTTCAGCCTATTGGTACGTGGGGGATTCAGCCTGAACTTCAAGAATAGAGCCGGGGAAGACGTACAAGTATCTCAAGGAGATGTTTCTGGCTCTATCGATAAGAGAGGAATAGGTGCCGAAGACGGCAGACTCCTAGATGCGGTAGTGCAGACGCATGGGACCGACCTTGGAGCAGACTTCATCAACAAGATGACCAAGATGACCATCGCTATTTGTACAGCAATGGGCTTCACAACGGGGATTGATGACGAGGATCTTCCACCCGAGGCAAAGGAGGAGATTGACAGAATTAATGCTGAGGCCAGCACCAACGTGGATGCCGAATTGGAGAAATTCGGAAAGGACGGTAGGAAGTACGAGGCTAGACCAGGGAGGACTCCCCATGAGACCCTAGAAGAGAACATCCTTACAATTCTGGACGCAGCCAAGGCCGAGACTGGAAACGTCGCCAAGGCACTACTAGGCGATGACAACTCAGCGGTACTGATGGCCACTTCCGGTGCTAGAGGGTCTATGGACAACCTAGCGATGATGGCCGGATCAATCGGACAACCGAAAGTTAGGGGCAAGAGGCTTGAGAGAGGATACCAAGACCGCGTCCTTTCCCACTTCCCCAGGAAGGTAAAGGGTGCCAAGGAGAAGGGCTTCGTTTCCTCTTCATTCAAGAGGGGCCTAGAACCCACTGAATTCTTCATGCTATCAGTATCAGGAAGGGAGTCCTTGGTTGATACAGCAGTTAGGACGAGCAAATCTGGATACATGCAACGGCGTCTGATTAATGCAATGGACGACCTAAAGGTTTCAAACGACCCGATGGCTTCGGTTAGAAATACCGCTAACCGAATAATCCAATTCGAATACGGAGAAGACGGCACAGATCCTGCTAGGAGCAGGAAAGGAAGCCCATTCGACGTGGACCAAGTTCTGAATGACGCATTGGGAGGTGCTAACTGATGGTAGTCAAGAGTGCGACAAAGAAGAAACTGATGGATCTGGGAATCGAGGAAGAGTATGCACACAAGCTCGCCGATGACAGAAAATGGGATGACGTGAAGGGACTCTCTCCCGGGCAAATTGCTCAGATATGCGGAATAGACTCGGGAACTTCACAGCGAATACACGATGTAATGGCAAGCTCTGTAAAATCATCCAGAGCCTCCGCTGCAAGCTCCGAGAAGACTATTGTACGGCGTCGAACAGTCTCTCGACGTCGAAGAACTACTCGTTCCCTACCATTGCAGGATTACGACTACGATTCAAAAATGAAGCAACTAATCCGTGACATTGATCACGAGGATGAGATGTACATACAACTCAACAAAGCCGCAGAAAAAGAAGGCTCTAGCATGACTCCAATGATGATTGACCAACTGGTCAAGGGACTCCACAGCAGAGGGGAGAAGAAACTGACTGATGCCAAGGCAAAGAAGATCATCAATTCTGCAAATAACTTCTACATGGATTCCAAGGCAGTCCCTCACGAAGCCGTCGGTATCACAACTGCTCAATCAATTGGCGAACCGGGGACTCAGATGACAATGCGTACCTTCCACTACGCTGGTGTGGCAACTGTAAACGTCACCCAGGGTCTTCCAAGGATTATCGAGATTGTCGATGCTAGGAAGGTGCCTAAGACCCCAACAATGATAATTTACATGGATGAGAAGAACTCTAAGGGCAAGCCCCTAAGGACCAATGAAAAGCTCGTCAGAGATCTAGCAGCCTCAATAGAGACTACCACTGCAATGGACATAGCCACTATCGATGTGGACGTCGCCCAGCGGAACATAGTACTTCAATTGAACAATAGCAATATGAGGCTGAAGAAGATGAATGGAGCCGAGGTTAGGGACAAACTATCCCGCGCACTCAGGCTTTACGTCCAAGCAGATGACGAAGATCGCCCTAAGTCACTAAGGATAATTCCCGGGGTTTCAAAGGAAGAGGATCTTGCTGACCTTGCATCAGACCCACCGACATATACGGCGCTCCTGCAACTAGAAGACAAGATCAAGAAACTCCGTCTGAAGGGACTTCCTGGAATCAGTAGAGCCACCGTACAAGGACCCATGTCAGAAACAGGTGAGTACTACATTTCCACAATCGGCTCCAATCTTTCGAAGGTCAGCGAGTTCGATGGCGTGGATAGATCGAGAACTTACACCAACAATATCAACGAGATTCATGACTACCTGGGGATTGAGGCTGCTCGTCAGGCGATAATTAACGAAATGTGGGACACACTCGAAGGAGCCGGGCTTGATGTGGATGTTAGACACCTCATCATGGTTTCAGATGTTATGACAACCGGCGGTGAAGTTAGGGCAATAGGGCGTCACGGTGTCAGCGGGACCAAGCACTCGATTCTTGCCAGATCAGCCTTCGAGGTTACTGTCACCCATCTATTGAAGGCTGGTGTAATCGGTGAGAGAGACATGCTATCGGGTGTGACTGAGAACATCATTGTCGGTCAGCCGGTGGCTTTGGGTACTGGCAGCGTCGAGCTATTCTACATACCAGAAGAAACCAATTGAGGTGAAAGGAATGGACATAGCTAGGCAATTGAAGCAAGGAATAAACACCGGAAACATTGTTTTCGGTCAAAGGCAGACATCATCTGAGTGCTCCAAGGGAGGGGCGAAAATGGTCCTAGTTGCCGCCAACTGCCCTGAATCATTTATCGATGAACTTCGGAACTCACATCCATCTGTGCCAGTTCACCAGGTTACGTTGGTGAATCGGCAGCTTGGAGCAGCGTGTGGAAAACCATTCCCAGTAAGCTCCCTATGCATCATAGATGCTGGCCAGAGCGACTTGCTCCAACTCGCACCCAATCTTTGATTGGATAATCGTCCTCAGAAACTATTTTCTTGGGTTTTCTTCAAAGTCACACCCTTCGCCCTAGATCTATGGAAGAGGCGTTGCGGGATCTTCTCAGAATAAAAGCTGTTAACCTCCGCACCCAGAAAGTGGGCTCTGTAGCGCCCGGCTTCACCTTCCTGGGCGTCGCCAATGCAATCCCAGATTTGGAAATACACTCGAATGAGGTTTTTATTTGGCATGCCAAAGCCGGAATATTGCCAATCACTGAGAGTGAGATAATCAGGTTTGGAATGGATGCACCCAATGGCCTCAACATAATCCTGAGTGAAAGGCCCGTTCATTCGGAATGCCACTCGGTAGCTACTTTCAATTTCAGAATTCTTGAACCCGAGGAAGTTTCCATGTGGGTCGGAAAGGCCGTTCTATCAGGAGATTTGATTGCAACCGCTAAGGATGAAGTAGAGGACCAAATGGAACGATTAGAACATGAAAAAAGAACCCAGAAACTGTTAGTTCTGAACCCAGTCATTGAGATCAAGGAATGGTCTTCACAACGTGGAATGGATGGTTTCTCTTCAACCCCCATTCTCCTAAGGGCACGACTGTGGTCGGTATCGGGGGAATTGAAAGGGCCCGATGGTGAAAGAGAATCCGGTGAATGGGTGATTCTTGAGGATCCGTGGTCAAAAACCGTGTCTCTAATGAATGATATTCACAATCTCCGCCAGGCACCAATTCTGAGGACTATTGAACCACAGAATTCCAATTGGCTTACTCCTGATAGGATAAATCAAGAATTGTCCAAAGCCATCGAGGAAAGGAGGAGAGGGGGCTCAGGAGAGATCAGTGATTCAGGAACCGTCCGTAGCATGCTTCTACAGAAATGGTCTTTGGACTCCGAAAGAGCCAGAATTGCCGATTGCAAGATAATGATTCCTGGATGGCTAATACACTTTGAATCCGAAAAGATTCTGCACGGACGTAACGGTCGCCTATACGATTACTAATTCCTCTGTAGCAGCATCATATCTTCATCCGAGAGGGTTTGACCCTCCATAAGCCTAGACATTAAGTCAGTAACTTCAACCCTCTCCGAATCCTGCTCTTTCTTTGTTCCTGATAACTTCAGAATATCCTGCATAGAATGAATACACCGGAGGGAGATGATGTATTTGTTGTGTAAATCATCAGCTTCACCCTTAGTTGCAGTTAGTCCTAGATGTTCTGAATTTGCCATCCCCCTGAGCCTATCAACTTCATTTGAAAGCTCCATCATCAGGGAGTGGGCCTCCTCTGACTTCTCGGAAGCGTCGGTTACAGCATCATGTGCTTTCTGCTGCCTCTTCTCAGCTTGCTTCACTTCCTTCAGAACAGAAGAGCTACTCGCTTCCTCTTCCTTTTTGAGCAATTTAAATTCAGTCTGCAACCTCTTCATTGTCGCATAGAAGTCCCTCTCCTTCTTTGGGCTAATTTGACCTGTCTGATGCCGCCACTCCAGCTTATTCATCTGCTCGCGAATTTTTCGGGATCCTGGGCCCTTCCTCTTTTTGCCTTTGTCTTGATCATTATTTTCAACCGAGCTCCTCAATTTAGCCCTAACTTCCTTTAATTCATTTGTCTTCTCGAGCCTAATCTTCCTAAGTTCTGCGACCCTACTATTTGCCTCATTCCGCAATGTCTTCTGCTTCTGCACTTCGGTGATCAATTGCTTCACTTGACTATTTATCTCATTCCTCTTGTCTAATTGACCTCTGACTTTCACGTTGAGTTGGTCACGTCTTGTTTTGAAATCTGTCAGCTTATCACTAACCAACTGAGTTTTCGTTTCGAAAACTTGACTAAAATTCGACTGATTGAGTTCCAACAACTACCCTCAGAGATGCCCAATTGAAGCCTCCATTTAAGGAATACCGAGTTTTTACACCCCTATTCCCTTCTAGTGGCAACTCTACCTTGCCTACTCCCTCTTCTGGATACTCCAATCTTTCTGCTCTTTTTCCTAGGCCTGGACACCCTTTTCGAATCATCCGAACCTTCCTTTTTAGTTCCTGAAATTGTTGAGAGGCCCCCAGATTCTAGCAATGCCCCCAACTCATCTGTGCTAAGGGAGCCGCCCTTGGCCGCAATTCCACGAATGTCTTCTATGCTGGAGAAGTCTCCACGGCCAGAAGAGATTCTCGAATACCTCTCTACCCTTTTCAATTCCTTTCTCTCAACCTTAACTGATCTTTTCTTTGCCTCAATATTATTGTCGATTGATGAAATCCTCTTGCTGATTCTCCGTATCTCTTTCCTGCTGATTTTCTCGTCTTCAATTTCTACATTATCTTTGAGATCAGACACTACCTTGTCCGAGACTTCTTTGTTCTGATCCAACTTCGTAGAAATCTTCCTCATTTCACTAACTCTGTTGATATAATCGGAATGAGCCTTTTCTGCCTCTTTCTTTTTCTTAATTGATGCCTGAATCTCGAAGAATCTGCTGAATGCAGTTAGCTCCGGATTTAGCATTGGTACAGCAGTCAGATCATTATCTATGCTGGTAAGGGATTGGAATGTATCACTCAACCATTCTTCTAGAATCTTTGACGGAGGCGGAACACACTTGTTGATTGAGTCCCGCTTCTCTCGTTGTTTTTGAGCATCCTTTCTTGATGCGTGAAATTCTCCTAGCAACTTCTTTCTCCCTGAATCAGAATGCTCGAAGCCTACTATTGCAGACCTCAAAGCCTTGACTATGTGCACTTGCTCCTTCCTCTCAGATTGAAGATCCCTAATCTCCCCTTCAATAGAGCGTAACATAGCCTTCTTTTCTTTGACCATTCTACTGACTCCTTCTGCATCCAAAACCTTGAGGTCTTCCCAATTGTTGGTTTCAGGGCTGTCGCTCATTCTTCCTCACCAGCCGTTTTTTCCACCCTTGCTTTGCTCTTCTTTGCGAAGGAGGAAAGCCCCCCTTCCTCGACATTCCTTCTAGCCCTTAGCAGGTCTCGGAAACCAGGACCGATTTGACCAAATCCTTCTTTGAGCCTCTTTTCCCAGTGTGCAATCGCCTTGTCACTCTGAGAAAGAAGCTCCCTTGCTCTGTCTAATTGACTCCTCACTTCCTTTAATTCGCCCGATGCCTCTGACATCTTCTTGTACATTGGTTGGGCCTTAGAAACCGCTTCGATCATCTTGGCGTGTTCCTTATCCGCCTTTTTGAACAATGCAGACATTTTCCGGCTCTTTTCTAGGTAGTTCGACATCTCGGGATTGGAATCCTTTCTATCTCTGACCCACTTGTCGTTCTCTGAAATAAGTGCCCTCCTTTTCTCCAGAAGCTTCCTCTCAGATTTGTGATCTAGGGCCGATGTCTGAATCTTATCCTCAATCTCCTCAATCTGCTCCAGAAGCTTCTGCTTCTTCCACTTGGGGTCTAGGCTAATCATTCCTCCTGAGCTAATCAGCTTCTCCCTGATTTCTTTGACCTCGGGAATCAATCCCCCAGCTTCAGTCTGAAACCGATCTCTCTCCTCCTTGAATGCTGCAACCTTGCTATTTGCATCATCGAACGCGTTTTTCATTCGCTCAACTTTTGGACTCAGTGAGTCTTCTTCAGCCTCTAGATTTCGTATCACACCGGGAAGACTGTCTTTCAGCATAACCCTCCTTCTCAGGAGTTTCTCAGCAAGCTCACCAGGCTCAACCTCCATCAGTTCTGCAGTGTCCATTTCGATTCCGAGAAATCCCTCCTTTTTTTAGCAATACTGGACAATTTTCTGGGTTTGATTCATACGATGGCCATTCAAGCCGACTCCATGCGGGTCTTGCTAGGCAATACTATTGCCATGTCCATTGCAATAATATTGCTATCCAGCATGGCATCGCATTCATTCTCGACAAACCAACTAGAATTTAGCAGAATAGGCGCCAAGTATTCCGACGAGCCAACTAACTCCACCAATTTCACATCATCGGGAGGATCTGGATTGGCAGTATCCGGTGAACCAGGTTACGTTGGTGACACTCTTACTGCCTCAATGATGGTGACAAATTCAGGAAACGTAAGCGCATCAGTCTCACTCCTTGTTGCTACAGTTTCTGGTGATGAGTCATTCGAGGGTGCCCACTTCCCTATTTCTCCCGGATCTACCCGAGAGGTTTCCACTCCATTCAAATTGACCTCATCTGGTACTAATCATTTTGATTGGCGGGTATCTGTAGTTGAAGATCCTGATAATTCGCAATTACAAGGAAATTTTTCTGTCGAGGTACTGCCCAGCCAGACACTAAACGTATCTATTGACTCAATAGAATGGACAAATTCTGACGGCTTGAATTTCGATGCCTCCATTTTCCTATCCAATGGAAGATCACGGGGAATCATTCTCGAGGCCTCTTCCGGACAAAATGGCGGCTACAAACTATTGCAGAGTTTACAAATCGACTCGAATCCAGGTAGAAGGACAATCTCTTTCGATTTGGGACATCCTTCAGCAGACGAGGTAATATTGGAGGCTATTCCAATCGCTTGGCAGCCTTCATCAGATTCCACTAATTTAACACAACTTAGCGTCACAGAGCCATTGGTAAACAAAGCCTCACTATCCGTAGATGCCACCTTCGACCCAGAAATGCCCACCCCCGGAAGTAGAGTCATGGTCTCGATATCATTAGAAAATACGGGCAACTATCAAGCACAATCCGGCCATGTAAGGGTGATATCTTCATCCGACCAGCAAATCCTCGCTGAGACAGCGGTTCAGTCAGTAATGCCTGGATCAATCTTCACAACCGAGGTGTCTTTGTCAGATTGGCCAAATAGCGATAGCGTCGGTTTAGAGCTGCAGTGGCTAACAAGCGGTACAAAATCTACGGACTACCTAACAATCGAGACCGAGAAGAGTCAGGAAGGATTGAATCTCCCCTTTGACTTAGTTGCAGCCGCCTATGGACTTCTAGCCGGAATACTAACAATTCTTGTGGGTACATTTGTCTGGCGCGCAGTTTCTACTCGAACTCCTTCTACTACCGATTATAATCTCCGTGAAACAAAGGAATCTGCAAAATCACAGTCAAAACTGGAGAAGACGGAGATTCAATGTTCGTATTGTGACCAGAGACTGATGGTTCCTCACAATCATGTGGGCGGAGTCCGCTGTCCGGCTTGCTCGATGGAATTCGTTGTCGGCCAAGTCGACCAGCCATCACATCCCGTAGTCCGCTCATCAGAAGACACCCTTAATTGCCCAGAATGTCAACAGGCCTTGAGGGTGAAAATGGAGAATAGGCCAGTAATGTCTAGATGCCCGGTCTGCAAGACTCAGTTCATGGCCGAGGCCGAGGAGGATCAAGATGTCTGAATTCAGCGAAATCGAGGAGATGTATCTGAAGACCATATTCGAGGTTCACTCCGAGATGCCCGGGGAGATCGTAAAGACCACACAGATTGCTGATTTGATGGGCGTTTCTGCCGCCTCTGTTACAGAAATGGTCCAACGCCTAACCCAACGTGGAATGATCACTCACATACCATATCGCGGCTGCCGACTGACAACTGAGGGTTTTCAGTTAGCTGCCAGAGTTAAAAGACGAGAAGGCCTACTAGAGGTTCTTCTGAAAGACGTGATAGGTTTCAAGGGGGATGTGAAAGCTGTTGCATGCAAAATGGAGCATGCCGTAGGGATAGATCTGGAGGAAACTCTAGACCGCCTTCTTGGTTATCCGGAAACAACTGTCGGTGGAGGGAAGATCCCTAGTATCGAGCGTGATTTTGAAACATTGGGCGTTGGAACACTATTGCCATTGGGGCGACTACCTGAGGGATCATCAGCGGAAGTCGAGATGATTGTTGCAAACGATGTTGAAACCATAACTATCAATGATTGCGGTATCAGTATTGGAGCCCCGATCTCTGTTTCTGAGGGGAAGATAACTACTGGTGGCATGGAAATCGGCTTATCTGATGGCATTTCAATGAAGATACTGGCCAGAATCACTTCAATGGGGGAGTAAGAATTTCTTCGAACGAGGACCCAACAAATTTCACCTCTCCAGAGAGTGAGTTGGAATCAATGGTAGAAACCCTGCAAATAGAGACTCCTTCGGCCCCTGAAATCAAAGGAATGGTCAAGGTCGAAGAAAGGGCCGAAACAGTCAACAAAAAGACACAATTGAAATCTAGAGAGACGATTCTTACAGGTATCGACGATATTCTGATCAGCCGCGGGGCTCGTTTGATATTATTCCTCCCCATCGCAGTAGTCGTCCTTTTCGGACTAGCCCAGTCATATCGTGGGTCCGTCCCTAGTTGGTGGGAAGGTGGAGTTCAGGAACTATTCTTCGACCTCTCATTCTCAAATTCAGTCTACTTACTTGCTCTGGCCATCATGGTCACAGACCTAGTTCTACTGTTCGTTCTTCATTACCTGCTGTGGGTAACAAAGCGCATTTTCCAAATCGAAACCGATGAAATAGTCTCCACGGGAATTACCTTCCGAAGCTCGCATGGTTATAGTGAGATGAAAGCGGTAATTGATGGGGCATCTAACCAACTCAATCTTACTACTACCATGATGTTTCTTTCAACCGTTCTACTTGGCTTAGCATTGATTTTCTCATCAGATGATTCCCAAGGAATCCCCGTTCTGATTGCATTGTCTACCGGTGCTCTACTATCCGGACACAGTGTTTACATGGTTTCCAACCGACCAAGATTCAACACAGTCGAGCCATGGGGGCTGTTAGACGCATTCACCCCCCCAATGCATCCCGCATTGCTGAACAAACCATTCACAGATGTGATCAGATCACACGTCGACCCGCTGCTAGCCGTGCGCTTCTCAAAGTACGTCACTTCGTTTAGTGATAATCTCCAGAGCGGCGTAAGACTTTCTGAGTTGCAGGAATATCTTCTGCAGGTACTAGATATGTTCCGCTCTGGGTTGATAGAAGAGGATGAATTCCATGCAGCTCTTGGGGAATTAGTAGACACAAGAACCATTGATCAAATCATCAATCATCCAGAGCTTGGTGAAGAGACATTGGATAGGTTGCTTATGCATGCAAGGGAAAGATGCGCCCCCTTCTTCCGCCTTAACGACAGGATGAGGATGCACTTGTCCTCACACATGAATGAGCAGATATGGTTTGATGTGGATATGGAGAACCTTACTCTCGGCCAGGCAAACCTATTCGCATTCGTCCTCAACCAGACAGATGAAACACAGGATCTTATCCTCAGGGTACAGACTCCCGACTTCCGTCCAAACGAGTGCGTATATCGACTCAAAGCCGAACCCCACGCCGATGACAAATTATCTGGAAAGACCACTTACGAGAGGGTTTCCTCCTCTGTGTCATCGTCGAGGATTGTTTGGCAGACCCTCATCCCATCCTCTATGGGCGATGCTACTGTAACAGTTAGGCTAGAGGACTCCTCAGGAAACCTAATCTCAGGCAAGGTTCTAACTTCACAAGTAAGATCAGACCTCTTTACTCGTCTAAGGATGACTACTGGTGCAGTATTCATGTTCGGTGCCGCACTCGCCATCATTTCACCGATCCTACCCTTTGTAGCAAAGTTACTTGGCCTTTAGGTCTCTTCAATAAGGGGGCACTATTCGCAATTGCATGGTTAGCGACGATGGGGACTCGGATGACCTCCGAACTAGGTTGCACGCCATGGAGTCCAAGCTAACTAGAGTTCGTGGTCAGCGTGACTCCCACAATGACTCCGCAAAGAGGGCAGCAGATCAGAGAAACTCTGCTCAGAATAAAAGAAATGAGGTACAGGAATCAATCACATCCAGGATGGACGAACAGAAGAAGGTACGTGCACAGGCAAAGATCCACCAAGCAAGCCGCGATGAGATACAGCATAGCATCAGGGAGATCATCTCGCGAAAGAAGGGCAAGAAGGACCAAGGCCCGGGGAAGTCCGTAGTGATTCAACTATCGGAAACAGTTGGCGAGATAGAGAGGATAGAGGATCGGATAATGACCGACGGAGGCCTTTCTCTGGAGAAGGAAAACTCCCTCATCAAGAAACTTCGCTCATTAATTTCTAGAAGGGACGAACTAATACCTCATGTAGAGCAACAGCGCATAGTCTCTATCGATTTGAGTGATATGGACGAATCTATTCAGAGATTGAGGGCTGAGGCAGATAACGAACACAAGTTAATGCTCGAGCAAAATAGCCTGGCAGATGAGATTTGGAATGAAATCAAACCCCTTTTCGAGGAAAGGGACTTTCTCAGAGGCGAAGGTGATAGGCTGCATGCCCTTTTCTTGGAGGAAAGGGGCAAGGCCGACGAGGCGCATCAGGGAGTGGTCGAACTCCTTTCCAAGGTGAATGAGATCCGGAGTGAGATACGCTCTCAGCACGAGGAGAGAGAAAGGATGGTAAACGACCATAACAAATCTGTAAGACAGGCTCTAAGAGGGCCCGATCAGAACGAAGAACTCGCAGAATCTCTATCTGACAAGCTCCTAGGAGGTCAATCAATCACCTTCGGAGGAATCGTTGCCACCGATGCCAACGTTACTCAGGATGAAAAACCGAGGCCAAAGAGGAAATCGAGGAAGCTCGGTACTTCTCGTGGCAGGAAGAGCTAGTCACCATCCTCTCTCGTCCATCTTGACCTCGAGAGTATCTATTTCTAGGCCTGGCATTGCCTCTCCAACCATATCACAAGCTTCTGCCACTACTGCTGAGTCCTCGAAGTGATGTGTTGCAAGGACAATGGCTTCAGCGGTTCTTGTCGGATCAGAACTCTTGAAAATCCCGGATCCAACGAAAATCCCATCCATTCCATGCTTCATCATCAATGACGCGTCTGCTGGGGTCGCTATCCCACCAGCAGAAAAAGTCACCACGGGCAGACGCCCTAATTGCGCTACCTCATCCAAAACGGATGCCACCTCTTTCCTCAATTCTTCTAGGGTTCCGAATGGAGTATTTTGTACTGAGGCACCTATTTCAGATGATTTTTCCAGCCTTCTATAACCATCCAGGATATTCTCTACTATATCCTCCCGAGCCTTTGAGTTAGATTCCCTAGTGGTCTCAATTTCGGTTGCTAGGAGTCTGGCGTGCTTTACAGCACTCACAACGTTGCCAGTACCAGCCTCGCCCTTCGTCCTGATCATTGCAGCCCCCTCTGCCACCCTCCGAACAGCCTCTCCAAGGCTAGTGCACCCGCAGACGAATGGAATCGTGAAGTCGGCTTTTGGGATGTGGTAGTAAGGATCAGCAGGGGTAAGAACTTCCGACTCGTCGATCATGTCTACTCCGAGTGTTTCCAATACCCTGGCCTCCTCATCGTGGCCAATTCTAGCCTTAGCCATGACTGGAATACTAGTCGTCTCGATGATTTCCTTGATCAGCTTGGGGTGGCTCATCCTCGCGACTCCCCCAGAAGATCGAATATCTGCTGGAACCCTCTCCAGAGCCATTACGGAGACGGCCCCAGCATCCTCTGCAACATGGGCCTGTTCCGGAGTCACTACATCCATCACTACTCCACCCTCCTGCATCTTCGCAAAGCCCCGCTTGAGAAGCTCTGTTCCATGCCTCATATCGCCTAGCTCAATCCTATGCGGCATACGGATTCCTCTCGGCATGTATTCATGAACCTATTTGGCGAACCAATTTCCTAACTATCAGCCAGAACAGGGGAATCACCCTCTGCTATTGGAAGGTCAGGTGACTCTACCTCATTCTTCTCCAACCATTCCATTTCCTCGTCCGGTAGATCAGTATCAGCATAGATCGCCTCTTCTGGACATTCTGGAATGCATGCCGCGCAGTCTATGCACTCATCGGGATCTATCACCAAATATTGTTCGGCTTCCCTAAACGCTTCTACTGGGCAGACATGTACGCAATCTTGGTATTTGCACATAACACATGCACTGGTTACTACGTGGGTCATATAGGTAGAACTCCCATGTAATCAGCATATGAATTCTTGTATTATTCGTCAATCAGGCCAATTATCAAATCCTCAGCAACCTCAATCGATTTCTGACCAGGGTATACCTCCAACTTGAATCTGCCCTTGGCAACAGGATCGTTCGAATTCCGTGATACAACGCCACGTCCTTGTACAAGTTTGTCCAATCTCAGTCTGACGTGAAAGAACTTGTCTTCGTCCACTCTGCTGTCTAGCCCGCCTTCTAGTACGTAAACCAATGAGTCCCTCTCTACTTTCGCCAATGATGATAGTGCCTCCCTCCCCTTCATCTTTACACTGATTGTTTGCATGGGGGCCCCCAATGTCGAGTTTTCCTTTTTAACGACAATCTCCGATAACCCCCCACAAAGCCAACTAAGAGAATCCTCTATCACCCTCGTTTCGTCAACGGCACTTGCATGTATCCTCCATTCGCCGCCATGTAGGCTCATGCCCATCGCAGTTGATGACGTGACTTCAATGCGTTCCAAAGACGTTGCTTACAATAGCATTCCGTTCAAATACTGGTTGCAGGTCGGACGGCTCGCAAACGGGGTAGCCCCCGCAATATGGAGACATCTCAATGGCCAAAGGAGCATCAGCGAGAGCCGCGGCTCGTAGGCAGAAGGACAAGTGGAAGGCCAAGAGATGGTACTCAATACGAGCCCCTAGGAATCCATGGTCGTTCAAGGTAATAGGCGAGACAATTGCCGAGGAAGAGGACATGCTAGTAGGCAGGCCATTCGAGATTATGCAGAATGAGCTCGACGGCGACTTCACCAAGATGCATGTAAAGATCAAATTCCGAATCAAGGAAGTTGTCGGAAACGACGCCATCACTGAGTTCGTCGGCCATGATGTCATGAAGGACTTCGTCAGGAGGCAGATAAGGAGGGACAGGGGGAAAATTGACGATACCATTGATGTCGTTACCGAAGATGGCTACTTTGTCAGAATCAAGCCCTTCATCGTAACCAGGTCAAGCGTCAAGGCTAGTCAGAAGAATGAGTCCAGGAGCGTAACCAGGAACGAGGTAGTCAAGTTCTGCGCCCAATCTACGTGGATCAATGTACAGAAGGCACTCATGGACGGATCGTTGGAGGAGACCGTCTCCAAGGCTATATCCAAGATTCAACCTGTTCGTGCGGTCTTCTTCAGGCGCAGCCAACTTATTCAGGACGGTGTTGTGGTAGACGACGGGCCAACTCTGGAGGAGATCAAGGCCCAGGAGAAGGAGGCAAGGGAGCAAGAAGAGATGACTCCAGACGAAGATGATGAGGTCGCGGCTGAGCAACCGAATGAGGATGGTCCAGACGAGGATCACGAGGCTGAATCTGAAGACGAAGGACAAGACGTTGAGAGTCCCGCTGATGTCGACTACGAGTCGATGACCGTTGCACAGCTGAAGGAACTACTGAAGAAAGACGGCAAGCCAGTGTCAGGTAAGAAGGCCGACCTCATATCTAGATTATCGGAGTGAGGAGATGCCCCGCATAGCGGTGATTTGTGGCACTGGGATGAGCGCATTCTCGACCACTCTGGGAGAATCGACATCTTCTTCTCGTAGCTCAATGATAGCAGAGTCTATGTGGGGCGAAGTACCAGTTTCCGTGGTTAAACTAGACCTCGGCCATGTTTTCGTCATAGATCGGCATCACTCAGAAGGCGAATCAAGAACCCCGCCTCATGCAATCGAGCACCGTGCGATCGTGAAAGCAGCCACTAGTTGCTCACCAGATCTAATCGTTAGCGTGAACTCGGTTGGTTCGATGACAGAATCCATGCCTCCGGGTACAGTTGGAATTGCAAGTGGAATACTAGACCTTTCCATCAAGCCATGGACATTTCACGATGATGATGCGACTCACGCTGATCGGACTCGACCATTCGATCAAAGGTACATCTCGGTTTGCGAGGCAACCCTCATGGAGAGACAGGGCACCTCACCGACGGGGTTGATTGTGGCACAGTGCGTAGGGCCACAGTTCGAGAGCATATCCGAGATCGATGCACTAGAGACGCTAGGGGCACATCTAGTCGGGATGACCCTTGGTCCAGAGCAGAGGCTAATATCAGAGACAGGAATCCCCCATGTCTCGTTGCCATGCTCTTCGAACTGGGCCGCAGGAAGGACACCAGGGGAACCCGATGCAGAAATCAATCACGAGGAGGTCGACGAGATGGCATCTCAGATGCGAGAATTGGTTTCATCGTGCATTCTGGCGCTTCTTGAAGACATCAATTAGTGCAACTACCTTGATGGAGCCCCCCTCACCTGTATTGCCATGGTGGAAAGGCTGAGTGTAGATGATTGGTTGCAGGTGGAGCACGGTGAGGAGTCCGATGGATCTTGGTCGACAATGATGGCCAGAGTCGCAAAGTTCCACCATAAGCACAAGTTCGAAGACGACCAGAACCATGGACATGACATGGGATTCCGGATTGCCCTCACTGTGGAGGAGCTCGGAGAACTCTCTGCTGCGATAACTAAGGGAAAGCCAGACGAGGAGGCGGCTGAGGAACTGGCCGATCTTCTGATACTGATTCTAGGGCATTCTCTCGCAATGAAAGTAGACCTAGAGGCGGAATTCCACAAGAAGATGGACAAGGTCATGACTAGGAAGGCTCGAACAGGGAAGCTCGGAATCAGAGTCACAGAGTACACTGATTAGTGGAATTAGCAAGAATTAGTGTGCCTATCAACACCCATTTTAGTAGAAATTACTAGGTGTAGATAGGTACACCGGCTTTTCTGAAAAAGTGCGTTTTTAGCCGTTTTTCGCAGGTTTAGTACCTTCGCTATTATATACTCCAGAGAAACGAGACGAAGTCACTCGTTATACGAGGAGATGAAAAAATGAACGTAGATATGAATGCAATGAAAGCAGAACTAGGTGGCGCCTTTGTGCTGTCGTGGATGGTGTTTGGAATGGGTCTGGGCACGTTGGAGGGAGCAGTCGCTCTCGCTGTCGTGTGGATGGCCTTTTCCGGCGCTCACGTGCTTCCCGTTGTTACCTGGAGTCACATGATGACAGGGGACATGGGCGACACAGAAGGCAACTGGATGCCCAATGGGATGCGCTTAGTGGCGCAGGCCCTAGGTGCGATGCTAGCCCTAATGATGGTTACCAAATTTGGTGATCATGAGACTGGGTGGTCGGCAACTGACATGTGGATAGCTGACCTGGACGGAGACGCAGTATTGGGAGCAGCGCTTGGTGATACTGGAATTATCGGTATGATAGCAGCAGGTGCAATTTGGTGGCAGATCCACACCAGGTGCGACAGCGTTTGGGCTAGCGCCTTCGGAATGATGGTTCTCGGCGGGGCGATGACCCTTACCGGGGCCCACGAGATGGGAGCATCATTGGCCAGCTTCGGTGACGGCATTGTCGACACACTGGTAAACTGGATCTTTGATGGTCTGTTCGTAGGCCTAGGTGCCTTTATTGGCGTAAAGATCGATCAAAGTCTTTGATGTCATAGTGTATCAACACAAAAACACACGAAAGCAGGTCGGGGGGAAAATCTCCCCGGCCTGTACACGAAATACCGCCTAGTGACTACTCGCTCAACTATTGAAGAAATCATTTTCGATTTCAGTAATTTCCTCTCTGGAATAGGCATTACCGTATGCTTCCAGAGGTTTCCTGTTCAGATCCATGAACTGTTCCCCGAATTCGAATGGCTGTAGAATTCTAGTAGCCTGTTCCTGATAGCCTAGTATGGCCAGAGTAGCTGCCAATGCCTCCACAGAAGACAACCTACCTACCCTTCCCCAGGAAACGGGGTTTGCAGCTAGCAGTGCTGGCAATTTCCTCCCTACTAGTTTTGTTTTTCCAGATATTTCCTCCAATGACTCATCGATCCTCTTCCATGAGCAGTCTAGAACTACAATAGAAGCACCTATCGAGATGAGGGTGCGATCTTCGGGTGCGAGTGTTGTTGGTGATTTCGGATCTAGGAGATACCCCCTCCTAGGTGCTCTTGATATCGATTCGTGGAATTCTACTAGACCATTGGCATGCATCTTCCTAGCAGTACACTTCCGTGGATCATCCTGATCGAGATGAATCACATGGAGGGGGACCTCTTCCACGAAACTATCTCCTCGATCTAGCACCAGACCGGGAGACTCCTATCCTTCTCCCTTTCTTCTTCTTACTCTTCTTCTTGGGTTCGGACTCGGGTGAATTATTCGCATCCGAGATGGTCATCTGCCTATCATTATCCGAAGCTACGATTGTATGGGCATGTGAAACTGACTCCACGAATAGCTTGATGTCTAACGCCTTCGCGAATTTGTTCAGGAGGGAGTCAGTCGGCCTAATGCCATTCTCGGTCTTCTGAATGGTGGCAATCTTTTCGTTCATCCGTTTGGCAAGCTCTTCCTGTGAGAGCCCTCTATGCTTCCTAGCATTCCTAATTCGCGAATGGAAGTCATTTGCTAGTTCAACCTCATCCTTAGTCATGATATCTACTCCAGAGATCCCTTTCCCTGAGACTGAGCTTTGATTCTCAGTTGGGGGCAGATGTGCCGGAGTCCTCACCGCTTCGACAATTAGTCCCATGGATTGGATGCACCTATTGCAGCACTCGAGCATCGAATTATTTCCAACGGGTTTCGAAATCTTCGCCCTCTTTGTGCTAATTCCCTCAGCCCCACAGAGCTCGCATGCACCCATGCATTGCCGTCTCGATTGAACATCATAGTCCTTCGCAGGAGTCATAAGTATCCGTTTAGTGTGCACTACATGGCATCAGAGGCGAATGAGAAACCAACTGGTAACGATCCCCTCGAAAACACAAACTCCCACAAAGACGCTCTAGACCGTCTTTCCAAGGACTACCGCGAGCTCTCCGACAAGGCTCAGCAGTTATTGACAGAGAAGCTATTCCTGGAGAACGAGCTAACACAACTCAAGAAACGCTCGAATAGGCTCGAGGAAGAGATAAGCAACATTCGAACTCCTCCGTTAATCATCGGTTACATACAGGACATGGTCAACGAACAGGCGGTTGTCAGGAGTTCCAATGGCACGGTATTTCTAGTGTCAATAAATCGCCGTTTGGATAGTAAAAAAATCAAACCAGGCACCAGGGTGGCCCTAAATCAGGACACTCTATCCGTAGTGGAGATTCTCTCCGATTCTTGGGATCCGTTAGTTAGCAATGCAGAGATCATCGACACCCCGGACGTGGACTATTCATCAATAGGAGGCCTTGATAAGCAAATTAAGGAGCTAAAGGAGGCAATAGAGCTCCCTTTCGAAAATCCTTCAGCATTCTCTGACTTCGGGATAGATCCACCAAAGGGAGTCCTCCTTACCGGGCCCCCGGGAACTGGTAAGACAATGCTCGCCAAGGCAGTTGCAAACTCTACCAATGCTGCATTCCTGGGATTGGTCGGTGCAGAACTAGCTCAGAAGTACATCGGCGAGGGGGGAAGAATGGTCAGAGAGCTTTTCGAAATGGCGAGACAGAAGTCCCCATCGATTATCTTCATCGATGAAATAGACTCCATAGGTTCGAAGCGTCTCGACGTCGCTACATCCGGTGACCGTGAGGTTCAGAGGACCTTGATGCAACTCCTTTCTGAGCTTGACGGTTTCGAGAGTCTGGATAATGTCAAGGTTATCGCCGCAACCAATCGCCCTGAACTGCTCGATGCTGCTCTTCTTCGACCTGGTAGATTTGACAGAATAATCGAGATACCTATTCCAGATCTGGAAGCTAGGGAGGCCATCTACTCTGTACACACCAGTTCCATGCCAATGGCCAAGGGTTTGGATAACAGAACATTGGCTTCAATGTCAGATGGTTTCAGTGGAGCCGAAATCAAGTCTGCTGTTGTTGAAGCCGGAATATCAGCAATATCTAGCGGGCGCAAGTCTGTGAATAAGTCCGACTTCATAGGGGCGATAAAGAAGGTCGAGGACAACAGGAAAGGCCCCACAGAAACCAACTCTGAGGGGATATACGGATAAGCAAAATATCTTGACGAGCAGTGACTTCGAACGTCCATGCAGGGAACCCTGGTCGAGTGCGTCCCAAATTTTAGCGAAGGAAGGGACAAGAACGTAATTGATCAAATCACTAGCCCGATTATTGAGGCATCGGGGGTCTCTCTGCTCGATGTCGACATGGGTCACGATTTCAACAGGACAGTCGTGACGATGGTGGGTGAGCCGGAGAGGGTATTGGACACGGTAATCCAGTGTACAAGGGTAGCAACACGACTGATCGATATGAGAGAGCACTCGGGTGAGCATGCAAGGATGGGCGCAGTAGACGTGGTCCCTTTCATACCAATACGAGGAATTTCCATGGAAGATTGCGTAAAACTTTCTGAAAGATACGCTCAAGCAGTCTCGGAAGAGCTTGATTTACCAGTCTACCTATATGCCAAAGCAGCAAGAACACCACAACGGCATAGGCTTCCCGATATTCGTAGGGGCCAGTACGAGGGAATGGCCGAGAAGGTAACTTCTCCAGAATGGGAACCGGACTTTGGACCAGCCGTATTCAAGCCGAAGATGGGGGTAACTGCAACTGGGGCAAGACCCATACTAATTGCCTATAACGTAAACCTGGATACTGATGATAAAACATTGGCAAACTCGATTGCTTCCAAGATAAGGACAAGTGGATCACTCGTTAAGGACGAGAACGGCGAGAAGGTCATCGGAGACGACGGCAAGCCGCTCAGAAATCCAGGAATGTTCGAGTCATTACAGGCTGCTGGATGGATGTATGACCCTTCTACTGCACAGGTATCGATGAACCTTCTTGATTACGAAGTTACAGGCCTTCATGATGTTACAGAAGCAATACGACTCGAGGCGGAAAAGATTGGACTAAACGTTACTGCTGGGGAGTTGGTCGGGCTAGTTCCATTGAGCGCCATGAAATCTGCTGGGAATTATTACAATGATGGCAGCGTCAATAATGATGAAAAATCAATCGTCGAAAGGGCGATTTCAGGACTCATGCTGGACAGGCTTAGAGATTTTGACCCGCAATCATGCATTATTGAATGGGCAATTGAAAGGGGGACCTGAAAATTGAATGAAGGGTACAAAGAGGTTCTTCGCTCGATCGCCTCGTCTGAACCTACACCGGGGGGTGGTTCAGTTGCCGCCCTTGCTCTGGCGCACGCGCACTCTCTTGCAATGATGGTGGCAAGGCTAACTGAGGGCAAGAAGAAGTGGGCAGATGGCCATGAAACAGCTCAATCTGTCATTTCTGAATCACAAGCTGGTCTAGCAGAATCGCTTCGCCTAGCTGAGATTGATGCGGGGGCATTTGAGTCAGTAATGTCTGCCTATCGCCTTCCCAGGGAGACCGAGGAAGAAAAGGAAATCAGAAAGAAATCGATTCGTGATGCGACCATAGGAGCTGCCGAGGCCCCACTTGCTACGGCTTCCTCTGCAAGGAGGCTTTTGTCTAGCCTGGAAAGGCTATGTGAATCATGCAATGAAAATGCTCTAACCGATCTAGCATCATCATCAGAACTTTGCCTTTCTGCAGTAAAAATCGCTGCAATGAACGTACGGATAAATCTCGATTTTATCGATGGAGATGACGTTGACAGACTTTCATCTCAAATAGATAAAGTCGTTCAACAATCAACTACTTCTGCGGAGGCAATTGCCTTGAAGGTTAACGAAAGGTTGGGTTGGTGATGGATTACGCAGATTTTACCTATGGCATCCCAAACGAACTTCCACCTTTCAGAGAAATTGATGATTCTGTCCCCCATGCACCAAAAAGGCCTCAAGTACTAGACGAAAAGGAGAGGAGACTGGCAATAGAAAACTCTCTGAGATACTTCCCTAAAGACTGGCATCACATTCTGGGACCTGAGTTTCTTGAAGAGCTAGAAAGATTAGGCCACATATACATGCACAGATTTAGGCCAAATTACGACATGTTAGCAAGACCGATTTCGCAATATAGATGCAATAGTAAGAAGGCTGCTTCTATAATGCTAATGATCCAGAATAATCTGGATCCAAAAGTTGCCCAGTACCCACATGAATTAATCACATATGGTGGAAATGGAGGCGTTTTTCAGAATTGGGCACAGTACCTGATTACTATGGGTTATCTTAGTAAAATGAATGAAGATCAGACTCTAGTCATGTATTCTGGCCATCCGCTAGGCCTATTCCCTTCCAGCAATGATTCACCGATGGTAGTTGTCACAAACGGGATGGTTATTCCAAACTACTCGTCCCAGAACGATTACGAGAGAATGAGTGCATTGGGTGTCTCCCAGTACGGCCAGATGACTGCAGGCTCTTACATGTATATTGGGCCCCAAGGAATCGTCCACGGGACTACGATAACCATATTGAATGCTGCAAGGAAGTACCTAGGCAAAACATCAGATCAGGATCTGGGCGGGGTCTTGTACGTTACTTCAGGTCTAGGGGGGATGTCTGGTGCTCAGGCGAAGGCTGCAGTGATTGCAGGTGCGGTTTGCGTAATTGCCGAGATTGATCCAATACCAGCACACAAGCGGCACTCACAGGGCTGGCTATCTGAGTTATACGAGGACTTGGAGGATCTAAGCACTCGAGTCGAGCAGGCCATCTCGATGAAAGAAGCCGTCTCACTGGGATATTTGGGCAACATAGTAGATTTGCTGGAGCATCTAGTGGAAAAGGGCATAACTCCAGAGTTAGCTAGCGATCAAACCAGCCTCCACAATCCTTGGTTGGGTGGATACATGCCTGCCGGCCTATCCTTCGAAGATGGTTTGAGTATGATAGAGAATGACCCAGAAGAATTCAAGAAACACGTCCAGGAGTCACTTAGGAGGCAGGTATCTGCAATAAACACCCTAACTGACAGGGGTACGCGTTTTTGGGACTATGGAAACGCCTTCCTTCTCGAGTCTAGACGTGCCGGAGCCGATGTCACAACAGCTGATGGCTCATTCAGATACCCGTCCTATGTAGAGGATATAATGGGGCCAATGTGCTTCGACTATGGTTTCGGGCCATTCAGGTGGGTTTGTACTTCGGGAAGCGATGCTGATCTGCAAACTACCGACAAGATAGCAATGCAAGTTCTGCAAAGACTCTCTTCAGAATGTTCCGAAGACATTAGAACACAGTACCTAGATAACATCAAATGGATCAAAGAAGCAGAAAATCATGAGCTCGTAGTGGGCAGCAAAGCACGAATTTTGTATGCTGATGAAGTGGGTAGGAGAACCATTGCTAGTGAATTCAACAATGCTATTTCCAATGGTTTGGTATCCGCGCCAATAGTATTAGGCAGGGATCACCATGATGTGGGAGGTACTGATAGCCCCTTCAGAGAAACTGCCAACATTTACGATGGCTCAATGTTCACTGCAGATATGGCCGTGCATAATTTCGTTGGGGACTCTTTCAGAGGGGCAACTTGGATCAGCCTACACAATGGAGGCGGAGTTGGCTGGGGAGAGGTTGTTAACGGCGGTTTTGGAATGGTTATCGATGGTTCAGAAACAGCTCAGATCAATATCGATTCAATGATCTCTTGGGATGTCAATAATGGTATTGCAAGAAGGTCTTGGGCCAGGAATGCCGGTGCCATATCAGCAATTAATCGAGCCATGGATTCAGACAGTAGGCTAGAGGTCACCATCCCTGAGATAGTTGATGAAAACATGTTGGACAACATGTTCGATGACTCTATTTGACCGAATAGCCTCGCAGTCATATGGCACATATTGCTATTGACGGTAATTCTCTTACACTTGAGTCAGCATTAGCAATAGCAAAAGGTACTGCAACAGCCTTTCTGCCTGCATCATCTAGGGAAAAGATGCAAGATTCTCGTGATGCGGTAGAAGATGTATTGGAGTCAAAGAATGTCGTGTACGGAATAAATACAGGCTTTGGAGCACTATCATCTGTAGTGATAGAAAATGAACAACTCGAGACACTGCAGGAGAACCTCGTGAGAAGTCATGCTTGTGGGATAGGAGAGCGGATGGAGCCAGAAACCGTCCTCCTAATGATGGTTTTTCGAGCAAATTCGCTCGCCAGAGGAGTCTCCGGGTCAAGGCCCGATATCGTCGAACTAATCCTCTCCATGGTTAACTCGAGAATCGCACCAGTAGTCCCTAGGATTGGTTCTTTAGGGGCATCAGGAGATCTCGCACCACTTTCTCATATGACACTAGGCATGATGGGCGAAGGCCAAAGCCATAGATTCGTGGCAGGCCAATGGGAGCTCGCCGATTCAGGAGTTGCATTATCCGATGCAGGATTGAGCCCAATCAAGTTACAGGCTAAGGAAGGACTCTCTCTGATTAATGGAACTAGCCAAATGTGTGCCTACCTGACATGCACGGTCATCAACATGGAAACACTATGCTTAGCAGCCGATGCATCAATAGCTTGCTCACTGGAGGCGATCAAAGGATCTCACAAGCCTTTCGACCGTAGGATCCACGACTCTAGGCCACATTTGGGACAGTCTATTTCAGCTGCTAGAATCTCCGAACTCGTCTCCAACTCAGAAATTATGCTTTCACATATCGATTGTGATCGTGTACAGGATGCCTACTGCTTCCGATGCTCCCCCCAGGTTCATGGTCCCGTAATAGACATGATACGGGAAGTTCGAAGAATCCTCGAGATTGAGATTAACAGTGCCACCGATAACCCATTGGTATTTGTCGATGATGATGGTAGTGCAGATATTATCAGTGGAGGTAATTTTCATGGTCAGAACCTCTCATTAGCCAGTGATTCAATTGCAATAGCGTGCCACGAATTAGCAAGTATTTCTGAACGCAGGATTAACCAGTTGCTAGATCCGAACTGGAGTGGTCAGCATGCATTCTTAGCAAAAAACGAGGGGTTAGAGAGCGGTTTGATGATTGTGCAGTATGTCGCTGCTGCAGTAATAGCCGAGCTTCATTTGCTAGCCAACCCAGTTTCAACAAGCAACGTCCCTGTGAGCATGGGCAAGGAAGACCATGTTTCCATGGGTGCTACTGGAGCATATAGGGCGCTCCAATCATCAATCCTTCTATCTCAGGTACTAGCAAATGAGCTAGTCTGCTCTACAGAAGCTCTCGACGGCGTCTCAGAGTCACCAGGGACAGGAGTAGCCAAAGTTGCCGAGTGGGTCCGGAAGCATGTGAGCAAGCTAAATGGCGATCGCTCACTTACAACAGAATGTGAGGCCCTGTCCACAGCCATTCTCGATGGTGGTTTAACTAGTATTTTCGGGTGATATCATTCAAGAAAAATTGCACATGCAACGACATCCTGGGACCGATCCCCCATCATTTACGAGCAGAGTTTTGGCGACTGAAGGCGACTCTATCATTTTGGAAGAAACACATTGCTATCCAAGGGGAGGCGGGCAACCAGGAGATACAGGTTTGTTTAGATTGGAAGATGGCGCCACCGTCAAACTAGATGAGGTTCTACCTGGCGAAATGATTCTGCATCCTGTGGAAGAGATTCAAAAGTTCTCAAAGGGCCAGAAAGTAAAATGCGAAATTGACGTGATTAGAAGGAACGGTCACACTATGATGCACACTGCTCAACATATCTTCTCTGCGTTAGCCGAAGACTTGTGGGGGTGTGAGACCGTTGGAAACCAGATTGGTGCTGATCAATCTAGAGTAGACCTACTTTTTGACGACAAGGAGTTATTCAACCCGGAACAGCTAATTGAAAATGTGAATTCAGTACTCTCCTCAAATATTCCAGTGAACATTCACGAATGGGAGCGTGATAAGATTCTGGGGCATGAGAAAATGAGACATACGAAGTTTATGCACAGAATCCCTTCATCAATAACTCATCTGCGTGTCGTCGAAGTAGAAGGGATAGATCTTTGCCCCTGTGCAGGTACTCATGTTTCAAATACGTCGCAAATCCCACGCGTCAGGTTTCTGGGAAAGAAGAACAAGGGCAAGGGGAGACTCCGTGTTTCCTATGATTTTGAATAATACAATAGATAGAATAGATTCTATTGGTGGGCTCGGCAGGAATTGAACCTGCGATCTTCGCCATGTCAAGGCGACGTCATAACCCCTAGACCACGAGCCCGGCTCTCCTTCGAATTGTCTTCCACTCAAGAATCATTCTGAAGGCTATGAAACAATCTTGGAGATGCGTCCACCGCATCCATCGATGGAACATTCCCCTGCAACCCGTGTCCTTCCATTACTCATCACGATCAGCTTAGGTAGAAAAATTGGAACGTAAGTTTTGCATTTCATACAGAACCCATTGTATTCCGAAGACATGATCTCTGCACCACTCACCCAACTTCAATATTTCACTTCCAGGAGGGGGGTTTTAGGCAAATTATGCATATTTCTACGAAAACGAGATACTGCGGCTATGTTTAGCAATTCTAGATATTTTCAATTTCTGATAACGTAGGTTATCAGTAAGAAAACCAGCGGAATATTCTGCATTTTCGAAATATTCTGGAGATGAAGAGTTATTGCGAAGAAATATTGAAAAACGTGCTACATTAAATCAGACATATATATTTTCTCTAGTAGAATCAATAAACCTTATTGGAATTAACAATCTCTCCATTTTTGATAGTTATTCTAATCGGTGATGTTCCAGGTGTTTGGCACCATGAGTCAGCAGATGAAGACCATAGAATATTCAAGTCGGCAATTCCTCCTTCTGCAATTACCCCCCGTGTGTCTCCAGGTTCTTGGAACATTGTCGAAGCTGGGTTCCGCGTCACAGCTGCGAGTGCAGCTATTGGATCAATGCCTAATCTGTGAGTTGCTAAACTTCCAATCAGTGGTAACGAAGTAATTGGGCAATTAGGATTGAAATCTGTTGCAAAAGAGAACGGCCAATCCTCTTCTATGCATTTATTTATCGGTAGATCGAGGCTCTTCCCAAGAACATAAGGGGTTCCCGGGAGAAAGGTCTGAACTGTACCCGACTCCGCCGCACTAACTCTGGAATCATCATTTGAGCATGCGACATGATCAGCACTAACTGATCCTAGTTCAGATGCCAACTGTAAGCCACCACTATCAATAAACTCATCCACATGTAGTCTCGATTCCATGCCATAAGACTTCGATGCAGACACTATCTCCTCGGTTTGCTCGTTAGTGTACCACCCTTCTTCACAGAAAACGTCTACCCATTTTGCCAGAGACAACTCGGAAACAACAGGCAATTGTTCGGTTATGAGATGTTCTACATACTCATCCCTAGACATCTCTTTGGGAAAATCGTGTGCTCCCAGCCAAGTTGCTTGAACGTCGCAAGCGGACATCCTGTCTATCACAGATATTGACTCAAGAAGCTTAACTTCAGAGTCTAAATCCAATCCATAACCACTCTTAGCTTCGATCGAAGTTGTCCCGTTCTTCATTGCCGTCTCGAGCCTTCTGAGACCACTTTCGACAATATGATTCTGGGGAGTACTTCGAGTACTGTTCACAGTCTTCATTATCCCGCCTCCAATCTTGGCGATTTCTTTGTACGTCTTTCCTGATATCCTCATGGCTAGCTCATTTGATCTATCCCCAGACCAAACTAGATGTGTGTGACTGTCTACGAATCCGGGCACGACAGACATTCCCCCGACATCAATCACCCTAGTTCCGCCATCCTCACTCTTGGTTGGGTACCATGGAGCATACTCGGCAACCAGATCTTGCATTGGCTCGATTTTCAGGATCTTGCCAGAATCTATGAGAATCCCAATTCCCGGAGGTGAAATCAGGGCCTCCCTCTCCAACATTCTATTTCCCGAAAGGGGGAATTCGTCATCACCAGTAGATAGATGTGCAACTTCACCACAGTTGTACAGCAGGGTCCTCATGATTGCTGGAGATTCCGATAGTTGAAAGAACTCGCGCCCATGGGAGGGGGTATGAGTGGCATTATACTAGGTATAGAAAGCACTGCTCACACCTTCTCTTTTGGTAGCGTAAGTACTCAAGGAGACCTCTTCCCTTCATTTTCTTCACTATTCCGACCAGATGAGGGAGGAATCCATCCACGAGAGGCTGCTGATCATCACTCCGAATCAACCTCAAAGCTACTCAACCAGTTCTCAAGCGAAAGGGATTTTTCTTGGGACTCAATTGTTGCAGTAGCATTTAGCCAGGGTCCCGGACTTGGCCCTTGCCTCCGTGTCGGAGCCTCAGTAGCTAGAACTCTGGCAACACGACTCTCTGTCCCTTTGATTGGAGTAAACCATTGCGTTGCCCACATAGAAGTTGGAAGGAATCAGACTGGCTGTATCGACCCAGTATTACTGTATGTTAGCGGAGGAAATACTCAGGTGATAGCAAGAGCCGATGGCCGCTATCGAGTTCTAGGTGAGACATTGGATATCGGAATAGGAAACATGCTGGACAAATTTGGTAGGTCCCAGGGTATGCCTTTTCCAGGAGGTCCAAAAATCGAGAAGCTTTCTCTGAAGCATTCGCAGAAAGGCCCGCAATCACTCGAAGAGGTATATCTCCCATATGGTGTGCACGGGATGGATCTAGCATTCTCAGGCATGCTCACAGCAGCAAACCAGAAGGTTTCCGAAGGCATGCCACTGGAACAAGTTTGTTGGTCTCTTCAGGAGCACTCTTTTGCCACATGTGTTGAAGTTGCAGAGAGGGCTCTCGCACATACTGGAAAGTCAGAACTATTGTTGGGCGGAGGAGTTGCGTGTAATGAAAGGCTCAGAGAAATGAGCAGAATAATGTGTGAAGAGAGGGGGGCTATCTGCTATTGGCCCGAAAAACCATTCTGTATTGACAATGGAACGATGATCGCTGAGCTAGGTAGGAGAATGCTCGAATCCGGCATAGAAACACCGATTATGAGTAGCGCCATCGATCCGTCACTCAGGACCGATAACACAGCCGTTGTGTGGCCATAAAAATAACGAACTCTTATGAGAGTCCGTCCAACCGGTTGTTTGAGGATTGATTCGAAAGTGCAGAGGAGACGTAAGAAGAAGGCTGCCCCAAAGAACATTTTCGGGTCCGTTTCACAACCTGCTCAGAAACCAAGGAAAACAACCACGAGTAAAAACAATCCATCTAGGCCTAGGTCTCAGATAGCTCCCCCGCCATCAGTTCCAGGTGCTAAGCCAAAGAAAATTTCACCACCAGAACCACGTATGATAGAACCTACTTCACAATCCGAAGAAATCTCAACTCCACTTGAGGAAACCACGCCTCCTCAGCAGGAAAATGTTGTAGATCCTGCTCCCGTGGAAACCGTAGAAGCAGATCCCGAAGTGAAGGAAGAAGACATCATTCAGGACCAGATTCTTGGGGAAAGCACAAGGAAAGACATAGGCCTCGATAAGAAAAACGATCAATCGCCTGAAGAACGCATTGTCGAGGAAGGCCATGGAAAGAGTTTGAAGGCTAGGCAGATTATTCAGGATAGTATGCTGAAAGCATCTCTTGCCGTGGAAGAGGCAAAGACACAGAAGAAAATCCAGCAAGAGGCCCCGTCCACTGTTGAGGTACCAAAGAAGCCTCAGAAGAAATTCAAGAGCAAGACTTCATCATATCAACCAGCAAACAGGGCTAAGAGATTGGATAGAAGTAGACACATGGAGTACAAGTATGAAATGCGCGGCCTTCTTTCCGATATTGGAATTGCAGAAGAGCATCGTTCAAACCTCCTCGCTACGATATGGGCTAGGGGTGAAAGGCAAACTACCAAGGAGGCCAAGGAATTCTTAGAGGAGAAACTCAGCGAGGGAATAATCGATGAAGATCAAATGACGTCTCTAGAAAAGATAGTTGAAGGATATACTGTTAGAAGATAAGAATTGAGAATGGTTCATGGGTCTAAACCCTCTGGGCATAACGTGGTAGAAAAGACAGACAGTATGGACGGAGCGCCCCCGAATTCTCCGGGTTCTCCTCCATACCGCAGGGGCATCCATACTGGAATGTACAGAGACAAGCTCTGGACAATGAGGCAGTATGCCGGTTTCTCATCACCCGCAAATACGAATAAGCGATTCAAAACCCTCCTGGAAAGTGGCCAGACAGGCATCTCCATAGCGTTTGATCTACCTACTCAACTAGGTCTGGATTCTGATGACGAACTCGCATCTGGCGAGGTCGGTAAGGTTGGGGTGCCAATAGACTCAATCCATGACATGCGTGAGTTATTTTCCGGGATAGATATGTCCTCGATATCGACATCAATGACGATAAATGCACCAGCAACAACCCTCCTTGCATTGTATGTGGCGGTAGCTGAAGAGAAAGGAATAGCAATAGATTCGTTAACCGGAACCGTACAGAATGATATTCTGAAAGAATACATATCTCGAGGTTTGTACATCTTCCCCCCCGAACAATCGATTCGATTGACTACAGATCTAATGTCTTGGTGCAATACAAACGCACCCAGGTGGAATACCATTTCAATTAGTGGCTACCACATGAGGGAGGCCGGGTGTACTGCCTCACAGGAAATCGCTCTTACATTAGCAAATGCTATTTTCTATTCTAGAAAGGCGTTAGAGGCTGGTATGAAAATAGATGATTTCGCACCCAGAATGTCCTTTTTCTTTGCCTGCCATAATAATTTCATAGAAGAGGTCAGTAAATTCAGGGCAGCAAGGCAACTGTGGTATGAATTGGTAGAGCATGAGTTCTCCCCCAGCGATCCAAAATCTTCACAGTTGAGATTTCACACCCAAACATCGGGAGTTACACTAACAGCACAACAACCCATGAATAATGCCATTAGAGTAGCATATCAAGCACTCTCTGCCGTCTTTGGAGGAACACAATCACTGCATACCAATAGCTTCGATGAGGCTTTGGGTCTACCAACAGAAGAGTCAGCAAGACTAGCACTGCGAACCCAGCAGATTATAGCAGAGGAATTGGGAATTACGGAGCATGTTGATCCACTTGGTGGCTCTTCAACAATAGAAGATCATACTGATGATTTGATCGATCAAGCACGCTCTATAATACATGATATAGAGATGTTAGGCGGAGCTATGGAGTGCGTGAAATCAGGCCACCAACAGAGAATAATCCATGAAAGCGCATGGGATCAGATTCGCAGAGTAGAGGATAAGAGTGAGCTTGTCGTAGGCGTCAACTCCCATGTTGATGACGAAGAGCCAGATTTCGAAGGGCTCATCCTCGACTCCAGCGAAGCTAAATCTAAGGTCTCGCAGTTAATCGATATGAAATCAAAAAGAGATATAGGACCAGTCGAAGAGTCATTATCCGAGCTTAGACGCTATTGCAGAAATGGCTCCAACGTTATGCCGGCGATAATTTCTGCTGTTAAAGCAGAGGCAACCGTAGGAGAGGTCAACAGTGTTTTGAGAGAAGAGTTCGGGACATGGGTCGCCCCAAGTGGTGTTTGAATGACTAGAGGTACTGTAAATCACATAGGAATAGCGACTTCATCTCTTGATGGATCAGAGGAACTATGGTCAAAATTGGGTTTCTCAAACTCAGTGGACAAGGTTAACGAAGAACAGGGTGTGAGAATCAGGTACCTACATGGCTCGGGCGACACTAGAATAGAACTTTTAGAGCCACTATCAGAGGATACCCCCGTAGGGCGCTTCATAGAAAAAAGAGGACCAGGTCTTCAACAGATTGCAATAGATGTTGAAGATTTAGATTCGATGATATCAGAATTGATTGGAATTGGGGTCACAATGGTTTCAGAGGAACCCGTCGTTGGTTCAGATGGGGTCCGAGTAGCCTTCATCCACCCTTCATCTGCAGGGGGGGTACTCATAGAATTAGTAGAATCTGCCAAGTGAGAATCATCAAAAAGAAACTGCATCTCGGATCATCATGATTACTTCATTGGGCAGATTCGATAATCTAGGTGAGGCATCTGTCGGAGAAATTGAGTTAGAACGAGACTTCATCAGAGACTCTCTTGAGGTTCTGAGGGGAACAGGCCAGATTTCCAATGACGCATTCCTAGACGCAGGAACCATTCAAGGCGGGCTTTCCCTTCTTCTAAGCCTCATATCCCAGGGTATTTCTGAAGAAGAAGCAGCCATCCAACTAAACAGCCTCAAGCAAAGGGCAAATTCGCTTGAAGAAAAATATCCAGGATTAGATGAAAAGATTGAGAAAATACGAAAGTAATATCCCAGTAATACTCCAGTAATATTATATCCCTACCCAAGTTCGGTAGGTTATGCCCAAGATTAGCCTGGACATGCCAAATGAAATCGTTTCCGATCTCAAGGAACACGTTGGCGACTCGAAGAAATTCGTTAGCTTGGCTGACGCAATTAGGACTGCTTGTAGGAAGATGCTCGATCAATTAGACGAAATTGACTCAAGACACGGGAGGTGAAGAAATGAGCAAACCCGGCAGGGAAGACGCAATTGATGCAGTCCGTGCTCTAGTTCGCTACATAGAACAGTGCGGACCAGACCTACGTGAGGGCCTAGAAAATACCCCCCAGAGAGTAATCAACTCATTTGAAGAGATTTTTTGTGGATATACTCAGGATGCCGACGACATTCTCAACTCGACATTCAACGCAGAGGGGTACGATGGCATCGTTCTGCTCAGGGACATCGAGTTCCACAGCACCTGCGAGCACCATCTCCAACCCTTCTCTGGAAGGGCCCACGTGGCATACATCCCTGTAGACAGGATAGTCGGGATTAGCAAGCTAGCTAGGCTTGTCGACATGCACGCAAAGAGGCTTCAGAACCAAGAGAGGATAACGAAGGGAATAACGGACGACTTGATGGAGCACCTAGAGCCAAAGGGCTGCGCCGCGATCATCGAAGCTCAGCATGGATGCATGAGGTGCAGGGGAGTACAGAAGCAGAATTCGGTTATGACAACTAGTTCGATGAGAGGGGCCTTCTTCGACAAGTCCGAGGCTCGTTCGGAGTTGCTGCAACTTATTCGCAGTCCACCTTAGGGGCGTAGAGAAATGGTAAACTATCCTATAGTAGAGATATTCCATTCAGTCCAGGGTGAGGGTTTTCACAGCGGCGTTCCCCACGTCTTCGTGAGGTTCGGTAACTGCAACCTAAGGTGCGAGTGGTGTGACACCGACTTCATGGTCTACGAGGAGATGGACTTGGATTCCATAGTCGAGCAGGTGCTATCCTACGAATGCGACAGGGTGATCTTCACTGGGGGGGAGCCCGCAATGCAGGATCTTTCGACCATAGGCAATCGCCTCAAGGAGCACGGCATAAAACTCTCCATAGAGACCAATGGCACCATAGAAGTGGACCCCATAATCGACTGGATATGCGTCAGCCCAAAGGACCAGTTGTACCCAAATGTGGCTATCAGACAGAGGACTGGCGATGAGTTGAAAGTAGTTTTTTGCGGGCAGCCTCTAGACATATATGACGATCTGAAGGATGGTTTCACACACCATTTCATTCAACCATGCTACATCGATACCGATTCTGTGGAGCAGAACGGGAGGAACTTCCAGCTCGTGGAGAAATTGGTGAAGGAGAGCCCCGGATGGAGGCTCAGCTTACAGACTCACAAGTGGATGGGGGTTCTCTGATGCGTGCTGTTATGGCGCTATCAGGTGGAATGGACAGCACCGGCCTACTGATGAGGCTACTTGCTGATGGGTACAAGGTCAGTTGCTTGTCATTCGACTACGGGCAGAAGCACTCAATAGAGTTGGAGAGGGCCAAAGAGAATATCAGTTACCTCTCGCAAAATGGCATCCATGTGGATCATATGATAGCGGAACTAGGTTCGGTAATGGGACTATTCCAATCTGCTCTAACTACCGAGGGGATAGAAGTCCCAGAGGGTCACTATGAGTCAGTCCAGATGAAGCAGACTGTCGTCCCGAACAGGAACGCTATCTTCTCATCCATACTGTATGGATACGCCCTATCCGTGGCGCTCAGAGAGGGTAAGGAGACGAAAATTGCGCTGGGGGTCCACAGCGGCGACCACGAGATCTACCCAGACTGCCGCCCCGAGTTCTACGAAGCGATAGGCGAGGCCTTCCACATCGGGAACTGGGATAGCGAACTCGTCTCGTTCCATCTGCCATACATCGACGGCGACAAGGAGACCATCCTAACGGACTCGGATCAGGCGATCCGTTCCCTGGGGCTCGACTTCGATACTGTCTTCTCCAACACTAACACATCCTACAACCCAGACGAGTTAGGTCGTAGCTCTGGAAAATCAGGAGCCGATGTGGAGAGGATTCTGGCATTCCACTCCATAGGCAGGAAGGACCCGGTTGAGTACGTGGATGGGTGGGAATCCGCCCTTGAGAACGCGCTGATGGAGGCCGAGAAACACGAGGAGATAACATGAGTCGTGATGAGCCGAGATTTGATCCGGAAAGGGATGAGGAGTGGAGGTCAAGATTGACCCCACTGCAGTACCACGTTACCAGAGAAGGAGGTACTGAGAGACCTGGTACAGGATCACTGAACATGGAGGACAGGGACGGAGACTACTTCTGCATCTGCTGTGGGAACCTACTTTTCACTAGCCAGATGAAGTACGACTCTGGTTGCGGGTGGCCCGCCTTCCACACAGAGCACCCCGAAGCCGGGATAAGAAGGCTTGAGGACACCAGCCACGGAATGGTTCGCGTTGAAGTCAGGTGCAAAGACTGTGACGCCCATCTAGGACACGTCTTCGATGATGGCCCATTGAGTCTCGGAGGCGAGAGATACTGCATCAACTCAGCAAGTCTGGACTTCGTACCGGAGGCATCACAATGAGCACTTCGATAAGACGCTGGGTAGAGACAGATACCGGCCACAGGGTCCCTAACCACAAGAGCAAGTGCAAACACATTCACGGCCATAGGTATCGCTGGGAGGCTGAGTTGGAGGGCGATGTTGTAACAGAGAAAGGCGTGTCAGATGAGGGCATGTTGATGGACTTCTCCGATCTGTCTAGAATCCTAGAGGAAAATATCCACGATGTAATCGACCATGCTTTCGTAGTATTCGAGGGAGATGAAGACGCAAGAGCAGCGCTATCAATGATGGGTGAAGCCCACAAGACACTAGTCGTCCCATTTGTGCCTACGGCAGAGAATCTTGCCAGATGGGCATTCGAGCAGATCGATCCTCACATCAAATCCTCGTACGGCAACTCCCTAAGGTTGAGGGCATTCCACGTCCGAGAAACCCCCAAGTCTTGGGCTAGTTGGAATCCTTCTGATTAGCATCAATATCCCATTCTAGCTTCTTTGATAGCGAGTTCTTTGACATGCTAATAACCCCAATAATTCTATGAATTTCATCATCCTTGGGAAGTCCTCGAAGAATAACTCTGTTGAGAGTCTCTTCAATCCCAGATTTCTTATGGTTCTGGGTTGGTAGTGACTTAACCAATTCACTGACCTCAGACTTTAGTTGCCTCCTCAAATTCGGATCCAGCAATCTACCTCCAGAGCCACTAGTAATCGTATTACTGAATGAAACATGCCATGAATAGCATATTATCGACACTGCATGACTTAGATTGAGTATTGGATATCCCTCCCAAGAAGGGATTGTGACTAGCAGATCGCACGCAACGAGCTGATCATTCAGGAGCCCCTTTCCTTCAGGGCCAAAGACTAATGCAACCCTCCCATCTACTCCAGAAAGCCTCTCAGGCAGCTCATCTGGCAGTAGGAAGTGCCTCATAGCAGTCTTCTCACCGTCTTCCCTCTTTCCTGAAGTGCCCACTACTATCGAACAATCTGCAACTGCCTCATCCAATGTATTCACAATCTTACATTCGTCGAGAACTACCTGAGCGTTCTTTGCACGTTTTCGCGTTTCATCGGACCAATCACCCTCTCTACCCACGACTCTCAAATCAGAAATTCCGAAATTTAGCATCGAACGTGCGACTGCACCAATGTTCCCGTCATGTTCAGGCTCTACAAGAACAATGCAGACAGACGAGCTATATGCTGGTAGAGAATCTTCACGCCTCTCTCCCATGAGATCGCGAGACACCCATAGGTGATGAGTAGTCCGTTAGTCCACTCTTCGCTGTTTGTACCTGGTGATATAACCCGCAATCCAGTTTCTCATCCTTTTATTATTGCCAACATCAGAGAATTCAGATACAAGATGCTTGTTTTTCTCGAAATCGTCGGTAAATTGATCCGGATACATCTCCACTAACCTCAGAGCCCTGGATTTAATGAATGAAGGTCTGATATTTCCCATATTTATTCCTCCAGTAGTTTTACTTCAATCGGAAAACCCTCTTCTCTAGTGCAAACGACCCTGATCTTCCTAGGAGGATTCTGCATCCCCCTGGCCCAAATTGCATGATTTACTGACTCGTCAATCCAAATCTCCTCTTCATCAGTTTTCTTCATGTGCCTCGAAACATGAATTTTTACTTCTGCCATAGCTCTCTTTGCTCTATTGGTCCGGGGCACCTTCCAAGCGGCCCTTAGTGGGATTGTGATCTCCTTTATCTCTGCCATAAATTTCACCTCTGTAACTTCGAACGACGCCACATATGCCTCTTGGGATGAGAATTGGTCTTCCTGTTAGTTCGCATAACAACCCACACTGGAACCCTCTTGTTCTGCTTAGTGACCTTATTCAGGCGCTTCTTCTTTGCAAAGGGTTTGTTTCGTGCCATAGATATCACTAGTACCTCTCCAAACCAGGATACCTTTCCTCCGCAGCACCACGAACCGAATGTGCTACCTCGTCTAGGAGCGCTTGCCCTACAGGACTTACGACTCGACCTCGATTAACGGTCCCTGCTGAATTCATCGAATTCTCAATAAGTCCCGAGTCGGATAGTTGTTGCAGAATTTTCCGGGAAACATTCCTCGAACCGGAAACAGCCTTGTTTCTTTTCACGCCTCTATTCTTGGCTCCGCCAAACTCATGAGAAATACGATTTGTGCCTATAGGCCCTTTAATCGCCACTTTCCTGAGAATAGAGGCAGCCCTTGTATGCCACCAGTCATCTTGAACTGGGGGCCTTTCACGATGAGTACCGGTTTTGACCTGAGAGGCCCACTCGGGTGCAACTATCTTCTCGAAAGTAGTCATTTTTTCCGCCAGACCAGTAATCAGAAGATCCGCAGGAACGTCGTAGTATGTCGTCATGGCTTCACCGTCCGTCCGGGCCGTCCAACAGACCATATTTAACCGTGATGACCTGTTTTTCCAAATGCGCCTGTGTGAAATGCGTCTCGACAAGGATTCAAAAAATACTTGGCATGTCGAAAAAGCGTGAAGAGATCGCTCTCTAAGAATCCGAACATGTTGCGAACCATGGTCGGAACAGGCTTGACATTGATTATTCTGCTATCATATGCTGTTTATTCTAACACAGTAGATTCTGAGTACTACTCTTACACAACAACTAACGAACACAATGTGATGGATATTTCAGCAGAGGTAGAGGGAGAGGCGAGTTGGTATTACACGACATACTCTGCAATTACCTGGGTAAATTTTACTGTTGAAAACGCTGCACCTGGATCTACTCTGACAGTAGAGTCGGAGGGCACAAATTGGTCTCATTCACCAAGCCTAGGGCTGCAGGAACAGAGCTACATTTGCAATGAGCCTAACTCAGATTACTCAAAATATCTGGAAACTTGCGATTACAGTAGGACGCACTCGATTGTTCTGGAGAATGGCACCGGAACACTGCGCGGCAGAGTATCGCTAGATCTGCCAATAAAAGGAAAGGGCTACCTTGAAAGTGATAGTGCCCTTAATGCAGAGAAAGAAGCAAACGAATTGGTTCAATCCGCAAAAAGGACCATCACTTGGAAGATTAAGATTGAAGAGGATAGTCAAATAGCGTCCAGCGACGGGATTTTAGTACATTCGGAATTCTCTTCTCACGAGCTTTTGGAATTGGAGAAATTCAAGCTTAACCCTGTCGAAGAGACCGTATACAGCTTTTCTGCCTTGGTGGGTTGCTTCTTCTTGGTCCTAGTGATCCCCCTAATGATTTTCTTCTCCGCTAGGTATAGGGAAAATAGGAACGAGGAGATGAGAGCCGCAGTCGAGGAAACATAACTCAAGGCTACTCTTCTTCATTTCGTGATGGATTTAATTTAACTAAACCTAAATGTACGAATTCAGCAATAGCGCGATTCACTCTTTCTGATGCAGGTGCTATCTTCTCAGCAAAAGCCAAATCCATTTCCGACACAATCTGGTTTACAGACATCTTTCCATCCATCAAAATCCATAGTTTACTATTCATTACATCTAGTGGCCTTCTAACCGACTTTGGAGCCCCTAGAAAATTAGCAATCTTTTCTTCAAAATAGCCTAGATCTTTGTTTACAATAATCACAATTTCTCCGGGGGCTAGATGTTCCCACTCTACTTCTGTTCTAGTTGGGAATATGTCTGCCAATCTATCTCCTCAGTTTAATTGTATTTTCAACAATTGAGGAAGCCATTGCCTTGACTCTTTGTTCTAGATCTTCATTGACAAGGGAGCCATCATCGTCGAAAGCCTCCTTGATATTTGGAATGGCAACCTGTTCGGGTATTACCCAGCCATGAATCCACCTTGCAGCTATCCTCATGTGATTTAGCGTGTTGTTACTAGTCTGTCCACCAAGTGTACAAATTAGACCGAAAACCTTGCCCGATGTGTGTTTCGAATATAACCAATCTAGACTATTCTTCATTACTCCGCTCATAGTGCCATGGTATTCCGGACTAGAGAGGACAAATGCATCGGCAGAAACTGCCATTTCCTGGAATCCCTTCACATGTTCGTCATCCCAGCAACCCTCTGCACCAACCAGTGGCAGGGGCTTTGCGCCATGATCCCATACCACTGTCTCCGCGCCCATTTCTCTGCACTCCTCTAGAATAATCTCTAACATTCTACCGTTTGCTGAATCAAGTTCGTAGGACCCGCAGATCCCCATCACAACTATTGGGTCACTCACATCACCCACACTAGACATCATGTCTTCAATTGTCGGTTCATTTCATAGATTTATATTCCAGAAAACATATTTTGTTGTGCGAATACTTATTGAACACGGTTTTTCCGAAAGTCTGTGGGAACTAGTTTAGACGAGGTAATGGAAATAGCAGATAGTCATGCTAATTCCGGAAATGATGCCGAGGCAATTCAGGCATACATGGAAGCCCTAGAAATAGACCCGGAAAATGCAACTGCATGGTACTGCCTTGGAGTTCTATATTCAAGGACTAACTCATTAGATAAAGCGGTCGAATCATTCCAAAAATCGAACAAGATTTTTCCGAACCACCCTCCGACCCTAGCTAATATAGCATACCTAATTTCGAAAAGCGATGCATCTGAAAACTCTGAAAATGAGGACACTCATCCACCTTCCATCGCAGAAGAGAGTAATCTGAATTCTTTGTCTGGCGATGGAGAGATCACAGTAGAACGTGTTTTCGTAGAAGCTAGGCAAATAGAGGATTTAGATTCTGAAAATGATAGTTCTCAGGAAGCTAATTACTCAACTACTCCAGGCGGCTTTGAAGAAGCAAAAACTCTGACCAATTCTGGTGATCATTCTGGCGCCGTAGCACTATGGAAGGGTCTACTCGAGGAGTCCCCCAATTCTCCAGAAGTATGGCGTGGTCTTGGGGAGGCATTACGTTCCGCTGGCTATGATGATAGAGCAGAACAGTGTTTCAGAAGGGCAGATGCCATCGAATACGAGGCCCCAACCGTAGTTGATATTGTTGAAAAACATGAGCAAGAGCAAGATGATGCTCTAATTTTAGCAGTTGAAGAAGCCAAGGTCACAACATCAGAAACACCTTCACGAGGCGATCTTGACGATGCAGTCGGTTGGTATAATATGGGAATCAATTTACTTGGTGAGGGTAAAAACGACGAGGCTTTGTCAAGTTTTGAGAAGGCAATTGGAGGTTGCCCACCATCTGAGATAGAGCTGAAGGTCAAGGCACAGAATGGCAGGGGTAATGCATTATACAATTCTGGAAGGTTTTCTGAAAGTGTCGTTGCATATCATACAGCCATAGGGATGGATCCCCACAGTGTTTCTGGTCGAACCTTATTCAATATGGGCTCTTCATATGCTGCTGTGGAGATGTTCGATGACGCCATCAAATGCTTCACCCAGGCACTTGAAAGGGGATTGGACAAGGAAGAGGCCGAATTATGTGAAAAGCAGATTAGTCGATGCCGGCTACTTTCGCGTGAACAAGCTAAACGACAGGCTAGGTCCTAATTCATTGGTTCAATAGTCACTATTACCGACTTGCTTGTTGGGGTATTGCTGCCATCAGCTACACTTTCAAGGGGTATTAGCACATTTGACTCTGGGAAATATGTAGCCACGTTACCATAGGGTATATCGTATTCTATAATCTTCCAGCCATTCGAGGAAATCTCATTTCCATCGAAGTGTGACGTTATTGTAACCTCTTGGAACTCCTGCCATCCATTTGCTTCAATATCCAAATGACTCATCAGAACCACTCTCCTAGCATTTGAAATTCCTCTGTATCGGTCATTATTGCTGTAGATTGTAGTATTATACTGATCATGCGATCTTATAGTCATCATAACAAATTCACGCTCATTAGTCATAATAGGCTGCAATTCATTGGTAATGATGTTCGCAAAGCCGGATTCTGTGTTGAAAATACGATCGTCCCTAGGGGGGTTTGGCAGGTAGAAACCACCATCTTCCCTACATCTTTCATTGTATGAGTCAAATCCACTAACGGTTCTCTCTATGCAATCTCTAATTAGGTCATAATCAGAAACCAGGTCATTCCACGGAATGCCTGATTCTCCAATCTCTTCCTCTATTGCGATAGCAAGTCTTGCTACAACTGCACACTCCGAAATAAGCTCAGAGCTAGCAGGCTTCCTTTTTCCTATCGATCTGTGGACAACTCCCATTGAATTCTCAACTGTCACGAACTGCCTCTTTCCACCAGTTTTGTCCAATTCGGTCCTACCCAGACAAGGGAGAATTATTCCAGTCTTTCCTGTTACTAGATGGGATCGATTTGGCTTAGTCGAAATCTGAACAGTCAAACTACAGTTTTTCAATGCTCGAGCCGTAGCTTGTGTATCTGACATAGCTGAAAGGAAGTTACCTCCCATAGAAACGAAAACTCGTGCATCGCCACGGGTCATTTTCTTCACGGACTCGACAGAATCTACGCCGCCTTTCCGTGGCATATCAATTCCAAATTCAGTACTCAATGAATTCAGGAATTGTTCTGATGGATTATGATTAATGCCGACAGTTCTATCCCCCTGGACATTCGAATGTCCCCTTACTGGGCAAAGGCCAGCGCCTTCTCTACCGATATGGCCACCAAGAAGTAGAACGTTTGTAATCTCCTGAATTGTCGCTACAGAATTCTTGTGCTGCGTTAGGCCCATAGCCCAGCAACAGATAGTAGACTTTGATTTCCCCAATAATTCTCCGATCCTCTGAATTTCGGATCTTTCAACACCACATATTTCGACAATTTCTTCCCAACTGGTGCCCAATACCTCTGAACGGTACTTTTCATATCCCTCAGAATATGAATCAATGAATTCCATGTCCTGATCAGAATTGGTGAGTATGATTTTTGCAAACCCTCTGAAAAGTGCCTGATCGCCATTTATCTTTACCCTGATATGTTCATCGGAGATTTCATTTCCGTAACCTAGAACTTCAAGTGGATTTTGTGGATGTTTGAATCTTAGCATCCCGGCCTCGATTAATGGGTTAATTCCAATTACTGACGCACCCATTCTTTTCGCATCTCTTAGTGCAGTAAGCATCCTTGGGTGATTTGTACCAGGATTCTGGCCGACGACGATTATCAAATCCGCCTTGTTGAAATCCTCAAGCTTCACTGTTCCCTTGCCGATTCCTATGCTTTGGCTCAGGGCAATCCCGGAAGATTCGTGACACATGTTGGAACAATCGGGCAGGTTGTTTGTTCCAAAGCTTCTAGCTAGCAACTGCCAAAGATAGGCGGCCTCGTTGCTAGTTCTACCAGAAGTGTAGAAAATAGACTCATCGGGAGAATCGAGTGATGCAAACTCCTTTGCAATTTCTGTAAATGCACCATCCCATGAAATCTGCTCGTAGTAGTTGCTTCCTTCCCTAAGGATAAGTGGGTGCGTAATTCTACCTTGTTGATTCAACCATCTATCTGTCTTCAAAGACAACTCAGATACGCTCCAATTGGACCAGAATTTTGGCGAAGCTCTCTTCTTCGTAGCTTCATCAGCTATTGCCTTAGCGCCATTCTCACAGAATTCGGCAAATGTGCGATTATCATCTGGATCGGGCCACGCACATCCGGGGCAATCGAAACCTTGGAATTTATTCACACTGGATAAATTGGATATGCTGCCAAGCACGCCCATTTTGGTGACGCCGTGTTTTACAGTGGATAGTATAGCAGGAATCCCTGCTGCTGACGTGCTTGGTCGTGTTTTCCTAGGGGGGCTTTTCTCCAACGGAGTAGTTGGCACCGGACTTTCTCTCACGTTACAAAATAATACATCAGGCATTTCAAACTACTGAGGTTAAGATAATGTCTAACTCCTTCTGTCGACGAATATGGACGAACCTGTTCACGTTGTGACAGGTGCATTTGGCTATTCGGGCAGATGGATAACAAGAGAGTTGCTTTCAAGGGGAAAAAAGGTTAGAACTCTCACTAATGCTGTAGGGAGGGACGATCCCTTTGATGGAAGAGTCGAGGTACTTCCGTTAGATTTCACCGATCATGAGTCCCTAGTCGAATCACTTAGGGGCGCAGAGGTCCTATACAACACATATTGGGTACGTTACAAGAATCGCAAAGACGGCTATGCCCATGAAATTGCAGTTGAAAATATCCGTAAACTGTTCTCAGCCGCAGAGGAAGCTGGCGTAACACGTATTGTGCATTTTTCTGTTGCCCATCCTGACAAAGCACCTGATTGGTCATATTTCGTGGGAAAGGTCGAAGCAGAGAAGATTCTTACTGAGTCGAGTATATCTTATGCGATACTTAGGCCAACGGTCTTTTTCGGTGGTAAAAGAGACGTGCTGATCAATAACATGGCCTGGCTGATTAGAAAATTCCCAGTTTTTGGCATCTTCGGATTTGGTCGCTACCCAATACAACCCATACACATCCAGGATGTAGCGAGAGTAGCCGTAGATCAAGGCGAATCGATGGAAGATGTTGTTTTAGACGTGGCTGGGCCAGAAATATTCACCTACAGGGAATACGTTACTCTGATTTCACGCTCTATTGGGAAAAGGAGATTGATTTTACCGGTCCCACCGATTTTCGCATGGATTGTCGGCAAACTAGTAGGCATTGTAATGAGTGACAGAGTGATTACCAGAGCAGAAATCAAGGGCCTAATGAGGGGGCTAATGGCCACAGATGCAGAACCCGTTGGCAAAATCAAATTTTCAGAATGGGTTGCCACGAATGGAGCAAGTCTAGGAGCAAAGTATCAAAATGACCTGAAAGAAAGGAAGTACTCTGACCCGGGATCTGGATTCACTCAGAGACTCTCCTAACTCCGCTAAAAAGTGTGATCGACTCGTCCTTGGCGAAACATCCGAGTGTCAATCCATACTCATTAGAAAGATCCACTGCGAGTGTACTGGGTGCCCCTACAGCTATCATTATGGGGAATCCTGCACGAATAGATTTCTGTACAAGCTCAAATGATGCCCTGCCTGAAACAAATGCGCCGAGTCCAGTAGCCGGCAAACTCCCAGATTCTATGTACGATCCAACTAATTTGTCAAATGCGTTGTGTCTACCAACGTCCTCGAAAACTCTGTCAATGGCCCCATCCGAAGTGAAAGTTGCACAAGCATGTGTGCCTCCCGTCATGGAGAAAACCTCCTGCAATTCAATAACAGAATTCAGACATTTCCTAACTGTTTCGAGGTTGATTTCCATCACTTCATCCAATACTGTAGAATCTGGGTAATCGTTCGAGATATGCGAGCGCCCACAAATTCCGCAGGATGACGTCACAGTTCCTCTTCTACAGTGTTTTAATGGATCAAACAAAGACGCACCGTTCAGCTTCACGTTCACAAAATCCCCATTACAGTCCAATCTTTCGATTTCATCAGAGGACGAAATTATTCCCTCGGAGTACAAGAATCCAAGAGTCAGAAGATTGTCGTGCCCCTCGGTCCTCATCGTAATCCCAAGCTCGTGTATTCCGTGCCTGGCACTTTCGACTACTATAGAAAGCGGGGTTTCAGAAGCAACGTGGTCAACTGCACGCAATATTCCATGTTCAGAGAGTTTAGCAACATCTCTAGTTTCAAACCCACCCATGGTTGAGGCAAACGAGCATGATTGATATGTGTGACGAGTGATTGAAGGAACCGTTGAAATAGAACCATTTCAACAGGTCGTTATGGGATTGCTCGGAGGAGACGGCTTCTCGTTGCCGGTTGTGACCGAAACCGAAGTAGTAGATGTGCAATTGAATTTTACTGACTCTGCAATTGCTGCGCTAAAGACTAGTATGGCAGGCGATGAACAATCCCATGTCCTCATAATTAGTGCTCAATCAGGGGGTTGTTCTGGCTACCTGTATGATATGAAAATTATCGAAGACCCAGGTAATGACGGCTTCCAAAGAATAGACATCGGTGGAATCGATGTCTTAGTTCATAACAAAGACAGCTCTATGTTGAGTGGGATAAACATTGACTTCAAAGAGACGCTAATGGGAGGGGGTTTCCAGATCGAGAATCCCAATGCGGACAGGTCATGCGGATGCGGCCAATCTTTCGGATGAGGTCATTCTTTGCCCGTCTCCCTTACAA
>JAZANL010000026.1:0-15147 GCA_036251765.1 Thermoplasmatota archaeon
AAGACGAGTCGTCACTCGTTCCCATTCAGAATCCCTGCAATCCAAATCCCGCTGGAAGAATTGAGGAGATAGTGGTCCGCGCTCCCGGACTTGAACCGGGGACCCCCTGATGGCTGCCTACAACCAAGTGTTTCCAGTCTACAGTCAGGTGCTCTAGCCAACTGAGCTAAGCGCGGCAGAGCAATGGAGAGCCCCTCGCCTTATCTCGCTTTCCGGTGATAGATGGATATCTGGGGGTACCAATTAGTTGGTCCCGCAAATTCAAGCGGGTCTGATAATCGCCTTCCTAGGCTAGTTTCATTCCTCAACGGTTAAGAAGGCAAAGAGGAGACTAAGGGGGCGTAATAGGCAGAAATGCCTGGGATGCACGAGGCGTTGTAATGGTAGAGGTACCCAGTAGTTCTGTAGCTCCAGAAGGGGCTTCCAATGCACCTGCAAGGATACCGACAGCGCTGACTGACAAGGAATTGGAGAACTTCGGCCCACCAGACCCTAGGATACTGGTATGCGGGTGCGGAGGATCTGGTAACAACACGATGAACAGGATCACACACATAGGGGTCGAGGGGGCCATCACAGTAGCAATCAACACAGACAAGCAGCATCTGGACAACACCAGAGCCATGCAGAAGCTCCTGGTAGGGCGGCACATCACGAGGGGTCTCGGAGCCGGAGGAGACCCGGCAATGGGGAGAAGGTGTGCAGAGGCCGGAAGGGATGTGATCACCAAGATCGTAGATGGTGCTGACCTTGTCTTCGTCACTGCAGGCCTAGGAGGCGGGACGGGTACTGGCATAGCCCCTATCGTAGCTGAGGAAGCGAAGAGGTCCGGTGCCCTAGTGGTGGCGGTAGTTACGACTCCGTTCACGGTAGAGAGGAGGAAGCGCATGGAGCTCGCGCTCGAGGGCCTTGAGCTAGTGAGGAAGGCTGCTGATGCTGTCCTAGTCCTAGATAACAACAGACTTCTGCACTTCGTTCCCAATCTTCCACTGGACGAAGCCTTCAGCATCATGGACCAATTGATCGCCGAGATTGTGAAGGGAGTGGTTGAGACCATCACCCTGCCGAGCCTGATCAATCTCGATTTCGCTGACGTCCGTTCAATAATGACGGGTGGTGGCGTGACGATGATGCTCTACGGAGAGAGCGACCAGGGGCCCGAGGAAGTCGTTCACGAATCCTTGAACCACCCTCTCCTGGACATAGAGATAGATGGTGCAACTGGAGCCCTCATTCACGTCACTGGGGGCCCTTACATGACTCTCGAGCAGGCGAACCAGGTCGTTGACCTGATGACTGCACGCCTCTCACCCAATGCGAATGTTATATTCGGAGCGAGGCAGGATCCAGCATTCGGGGACACGATCAAAGTGATGTCCATCATAACAGGCGTGGCTCATGAGAGACTGGGCAGGGAGATGGTCAGCGCCAACATGCTGGGCGAGGCTCTGAACATCGCTAGGAAGGCCAAGGAGCGTTCCTCTGACGGTGGATTCCAGAGGTTTGACTAGTGAACGAGAATGGAGAAGCCTCAAACATGACCCACAGGAGAGAGAGATGATGACAAACAGACTCATTGTACTCAGTGTGGTGTTTTTCCTCCTTTCTTCTGTAATGGCAGCACCAGCATCCGCACAGGCGGCTGATGATCCGAGGCAGCCTTCGGTGGATAACCCCCATATGCACTACTGGGGAACCTCTGATCTCGCATCTTGCTGGAGTCATTTCGACAGCAATGACTCCACGGGTTCCTCCGAGACTGGTTATGGGGCGAAGACTTTCAACTCCGGGCAGCAAGTCGATGTCTCGTTCAACTGCAGGAGTCAGGACAATTTCAAAGAGAACATGTATCTGAATCCGAATGGAACAATCCTGATCGAGGTTGGAGTCAAGATCTACTCTGCCGACTGCGACCCAGAGCAGGACTCCAACTGCAAGGACCTGACCCTGAGTCTGTATAGGGGCAACATCATCGTAGCGACTCAGGTCTTCCCAGCGGTTGGGAACAACTACGAGGAAGAGCAGGTTAGGTGGGAGATCCCCGTCGATAACAACATGACAGTCTGGAACAAGAGCCAGGAAGAGCCGGCTCTCCAGGTGGAGTACTCAAAACCGGGAGTGAATGATATCACATGCATAGTCCTAGATTGCACTGGAGAGTTCTGGTTCTATTACTCGAACAACGAGGATGGGATGGACGTTGAGGTGAACTTCCCGATCATCAACATGACTGAAGCCGTAGACCCGGATGGTGACGAGGATGGCGGGGATGACGATGGAGGACTACCAGGTGGCCTTCCCGGATTTGGGATCCTTGCTGGCCTTTCTGCCATGGCTTTGGCGGTCATAGCTCCTCGAAGGGGACGTCAGACTCCTCCCCAGTAGACAGGTGCTTCACCTTCACTTGGCCCTTTGACCACTCTTCTGGCATAATCATCACCAGCCTCTCTGCACCGATCCTCTCGGCATGCCTGAAGACCCACTTCATTCGCTTGTCCTCCAATACCAAGTCGGCGCTCCTCCCGCTGGATCTGATCGATGATGCTACCCTCATTGCTGCCCCTCTAAGCTCCTCACCCATTCCGAAGACGATGTCCTGGACTCCAAGCTGGAGCTCGGGAACCAGACCCTTCGAATGCAATAGCTCCATCACCACCATGTCTCCGAAACCGAAACCGGTTGCTGGCAGGTCCTTCCCCCCTAGGGTCCCAATCAGCCTATCGTAGCGACCTCCCCCACAGACCGCTCGCAGTTCTCCGGCTCTGTCGTGTGCCTCGAATACCGGGCCAGTGTAGTATGCCAGACCACGAACTACTGATGCATCTAGCTCCATCCAGTCGCTGATCCCGTACGACTCGGAGAGGGAGAAGATGGACATCAGCTCGGTCACTGCCTCGCTGTTCTCTCCCAGGGCATTCTCGAGATCCTTCAGATTGGTGATGCTGAGGACCGATTGTATGGTGGAGATCGCCCCCTGGTCAAGTCCCAACTCTGTCAACTGCGATTCTACCACTTCCGCTGGCAGTTTATCCATCTTGTCTATCACGATGCATGTCTTGGAGAAATCCTCTCCCGATATCCCCAGTGATCCCAAGACCTCCTCCAGGACCTTCCTGCTGCTAACCCTGATCACCAAGTCATCAGAGGATAGGCCAACGCTGCGGAAGAAGTGAACCAGGACGGAGATTAGCTCCGCATCCGCCTCCACCCCATCAGCCCCCCAGATATCGACGTTCCACTGGTAGTGCTCTCGGCCTCGTCCCCTCTGGGTCCTCTCGTAGCGCCAGCACTGAGGGATTGAGTACCACTTGATTGGGAGTGGCAGGGCACCTGATCTTGCCATAACCATCCGTGCCAGAGTAGGTGTCATCTCGGGCCTTAGGGCAACCTTGCGGCCACCCTTGTCCTCGAAGTTGTACAGTTGCTGGGTAATCTCCTCCCCTGACTTCCTTGTGTAGAGGTCCTCGGTCTCCAACACAGGTGCATCGTACTCTTCGAACCCATGGGAGAGAGCCGCGCTATGGAACCTCTCGAACAGCCAATTACGCACTCTCATGTCTTCGGGATAGAAGTCCCGGGTGCCTCGAACGCCCTTCGTCACGACTCTGCCATGAACGGGGCCACTTCAAGCCCTACGTCGTTCTCGGAATGCATCTAGCCTTTCTTTGCGAGTCACCCGACCATCCGCGAGGGGGAATGCATAGTACCGGAGTGCAAGGAAAGTGAGGAAGCCGAATGCGGAAGTGTTGACCACCCAAGACACAATCTGGCTGATTCCGATTATCTCGAACATGATGTGGAACGTCATCGTGGAAACCGCCCACAGCACCCCATAGACGGTCATGAGCTTCCTGAAGCTGGATCGTATCTCGGAGTCGGACTCGAATGTTATCCACCTGTGTAGGGCATAGGCCTGAATTGAGCTGATTAGGAAAGAAGCCGCCCATGCGACGGTCTCTACGTACGGCGTCCATTTGTTGTAGTCGTTGAAAAGCAGGTACAGCGCGGCGAAAACTGCCACGTTGAAGCATCCCACTGCACAGTACATTGCGTACTCTCTGAGCATCTTGCTGAGGGGGTAGTCATCACTCACCAGCATCATCCACACCCCGTCCATTCCGAGAGCGTGTGTGCGATATGAACGGGTACGTCATCGGCTATCAGGCCTGGTCCTTTTTCCTCCGCTGCTCCGGAGCCAGCCTCTCTGAGTAGTGCGCAAGCAAGCCTTGCTGCGGGCCAAGGAGGCATGCCCTGAGCGAGCAAGCCCCCTATCACCCCTGCAAGTAGGTCCCCCGTACCACCGACGGCCATCCTTGGATGCCCTCCAGTGGCGTAGCAATGCCTCCCCTCAGGGCCGAAGACCTCGTCCTCGTGCCCTGTGATGACCAAGGCGGAGTCCTCTCCGACGCAATTCTCCAAGACCTTCGCTGGCGAAGTCCCGGATAGCCACCTCTCGGCCTCCCTAGAGTGTGGCGTTGCCACGCCAATGAGGGCTTCCGGCCACTCCCCCACGGGGAGGGCTGAGATGGCATCTGCATCGATCACTATTGGTATCGACTTGCTGGATGAGATGGAGATGATCGCCCTGACGGCCTCGATGCTATCCCCCTCCCTGCCAATTCCCGGTCCAATCACAATTGCGTCTGGAGACCTTCCAGAATCGATGAATTCTGACAGCTGCCCCACTGAGTCAGAGGTCAGGTATTCTGTGTCGGCGAGGTCTTCTGGTATCAGGCTGGCAGGCCATTTCGCCCTGCTCGATGCTCTCGCGGGCATAGCAACGTGAACCAAGTCGCATCCGCTTCTCGCGGCAGCCATCCCTGATAGGAGGGGGGCTCCGTGGTATGGCCCGCCGCCCACAACGAGCAATCTCCCCCTGTCTCCCTTTCTGGCCTCGGATTCAATTGGGGGGTATCTGCGAGAGTCCCCGACTCCGCAGTTTCTGACTTCTGTTGGCCATGGTAGGTCTGAGACCACTATGTCTCCGCAGCTGGATTCGGACATCCCCATCTTGGGGGAGTGGAAGGTGACGGTGCAAACCGGTTGCATGGAGTCTGGCCCTCCCAGACCGGTTGGTATGTCGCAGGAAATCACCGGCAAACCGGTAGAAGACGCCCATGCAGCAACCTCCCTGATCGGAGGTCGCAGTTCTGTGCCGTCGCCCGGACCACCTGCTCCAAGGAGGCAGTCGACGATCAGGTCCCAATCTCCATCGGGCCTTTCTGGCCAGACGTGGATGGGCAATTCCGCGGATGCCGTTTCCCTGGCTATGGACGATGTAGCGGTTTTGGACTCAGCGTGGCTTGACAGAACAGAGACCCTGCGTCCTGCAAGGGAGGAGGAGCATGCAGCGACGAAGCCGTCACCGCCGTTGTTCCCGGGTCCGCAGAGGAACAGGACGGCTCCCTCGACCGACCTCTTCGCGACTTCTTCTGCCAGGGCCTCCCCCGCTGCTTTCATGAGGTCGGCCTCAGCGATTCCGAGACTGGAGGCGTTTGCGTCGAAGACCTCGACCTCGTCCCAGTGCATTACCCAGCGGCCCGGAACGCTGGTTCCATTCATCTTGAAGCCTCAAGCCAGACCCAGTTCCTCGATGACGTGGTCTGGAAGCTCGTCTCCAACTTGGAAGATGTGGGGGTCGGACCCACCTGGGAGGTTGTCGATGGGGACTTCCGCGCCCTCTGGGACGTTTCTGAATAATGGCCTCGAGATCAGGAGCTTGTTGAATCCGATGAACAGGGAGGCAGTAACGCCCCAGAAGAGGAGGATAATGGAAATCCCATGGGGGTTCGATGGGTTCCACGGATCGTCGACGTTGGCGAGGAGGTCTGCGAAGTAGGAGAGCATCAGGACGGAGAACATCAACGGGAATCCCAGGTACATGATGTAGTCCCACCAGCGCCCTATCCACCAGTCGTTGTCTCCGGTGTTGATGTAATCCTCACGGAAGGCTGAGACTCCGTGGTCCAGGTAGTCCCTGAAGCTGAATCCGTATACGTCGTTGTCTATCTGCCATGCCTTGTACCTTGACCACCCGTACTTCCAGATGGTGTATGCCATGAACAGGCCGCTGAACATCAAACCATACCCCCAGATGTGATCTTGCACCTCTAGGAACTGTGGGAAGGCTACTCCGGTAGAGGGGTCGATCTTGATCCAGAGTATAGCACTGGGTATTCCGAATAGGAAAATCGCAAAGCCCGTGAGAGCGACCGACCTTGATCGGTCGAAGCCGTGATCGACGAAGTTCCTGACGCAGAGTTCGACCGTCGAAATCATCGATGTCAGGGCAGCGAAGGAGAGTGCTAGGAAGAAGATGGCAACCATGGCGAGTTGGACGACTGGTCCACCTGGGGCCTGGGCGAAGACTTCGGGCAGGACGAGGAAGGTGATGGCGGAGCTACCCCCGCTTACCGCCCCTAGTGGGTCAGAGGAAACCGAGAACACTGCCATCATTACGGTTAGTCCTGCAATTATGCTGATGCTGTTGTTAGCAAGGCACATGGTGGCCGCGTTGAGTGTCGTGTCCTCGTCCTTCCTCATGTACACCGAGTAGGTTATCGCCATCCCCATCCCTGCAGAGCAGGACCAAGCTGACTGTGAGAGCCCATTGATCCAAGTCTCGGGTTGGACCAGGTACTCCGGTTGGATACTGAACATGTAGATGAATCCGTCAAGGGTGCCGTCCTTGACGTCCATAACGAATGACAGGAATAGGGCTGTGAAGAGGAGGACGAACAGTGAGACCATCAGAGTCACGTTCGCCTTCTCGATCGCCTTTGCACCTCCCCAAATGGCTGCCAAGGTGATGAGGACCGTGATCATCTGGAAGAAGATGACCTGTTCAGGGGCCTGGAGGAATGAGTTCCAGACCTCTATCGTGTCCACCTCTTCCGAGAGGCCTCCCCTGATGGCAATCTGGAAGTAGTTCAAGCACCAGCCGGTGACAACCGCGTAGTAGAACCCTATTGCACAGTTTATCCATGCGGTCCATAGGCCCATCCATGCGAACCTTCGTCCGGCGAATATACGGAACGTCCCAACGGTGCCGACCCTGCTCCTCTTCCCCAATGCGAACTCTGCGATTATCAGGGGGACCGACCAGAGGAAGAGGAAAATCAACCAAGGAACGAGGAAAGATCCGCCCCCATTGGCACCGACCATCCGCGGGAACCTCCAGATGTTTCCAGTCCCGATGGCAGCCCCAATGGTTGCGAAGATTAGACCCAGCCTGCCACTGAACTGGTCGCTTGACTTTCCTGTCTGCGAATCCAAAATATCCCCTCACTCGCCCTTTCCGGATTTGATTACTACGGAGTCCGGGATTTCTTCCGGAGGCATTCCAAGAATGCTATCCTCCTCTGAGAACATCTCCCTGAGTGTGAACCCTAGTCCGCCCCACACGAACGTGGCAATGACCAGGAACATCAGGATGCTGAGGATCGCATCTCCGAAATCTGCCCTGTATGGAATTGCCAATTCGTAGTAGTTGCCTCCTTCTTCCACGGTTGGGTAAGTGAACGGGAAGGCACCATTGGTTGTGCCAAGCATAGCCTTGTACTGGATCTTCCCTACCGACGTGTCCGGAAGTGGGACCAGTCCAACCAATTGGGTTCCGTTCGAACCATCAAGAAGCGTGCACTGTTCCGAAGTCTCACTGAACGCAGACATCTCCCAAGGGACCTCGACCCAATCGGTGGGCCCGAAGTCGTTCTGCTGCCTTGTGGGTTCCACGAACCGCCACATGAGGTGCGTCCTTTCTACATCAGGAGTGAAGGGGAACAACGGATCCAAGCACAGGCCGACAGGAATGTCGCCTTTGGAGGGGACATCCACGTCTGTTGGTTCCTCCAACCACTGTGTTGCAGTTGTGTTCTGAATTCCCACTATTGCCCTATATTGTGGATCGTCTGCCATCTCGACCATGTAGAATGGGACGCCCAAGTTTCTGACTGAGATGTGGGCTATATCCTCTGGGAACTCGTGGAATGCGTTACCTATTTCCATCGTATAGCAGTACGAGTTATGAACGCCGTAATGCCAGTCGCAGAAATCCCCAGTGGTGGGATAGAGGTCGGATGACTGCATTGGGGCGTAATCTGTCATCTGCCCCATCATCTGCCCGTGGTATACCAAGTACTCATCATCCGGAGTGTAGCAGTCCGTGCAGTGCCCCCACGGCCAGAGCACTAGCTCGGAATAGGAGTGCCATGTCAAAGTAGACTTGAACTCGGAGGCACCATCCTCGTTGTCATCGTTCATCTCAGTCATATCCTGGATGAATTTGGTCTCTGGCTCGCTGTTCCCGCCCATCCAGTCCTCGTCGACAAGACCATCGGCATCGTCGTCTTTACCATCCACATGGTCCTCGTTGAGTCTCCCGTCCCCGTCTTGGTCGACAGTGTCCACGGGACCGTTGTAGACGTCGTTGTTAGGCCCGTCTGCATAGCAGAATCCCGGGAAGATGGGTCCGGTGGCCCCTAGGGGAGCGCCCCACTCGAACTGGTAGTTCCGGTTCAGGTCTACCCCATCGCAACCTGGGTCTACGGATTCGTCTACGTCTGGAATTGGGGTTACCCCGGTATGGGTGTTGTCACGTAGGTTCTTCCTCCAACCACTCCGATAGCAGTTATCCCAAGCTGTCTCCCCACAGTACTCCTCTCTATCGTACCTGTGCCCGTCGACGTTTAGCATTGGGATTAGGTATATTTCCCTAGTATTGACCATGTCAGTGATGAACTGCTCGCTGAAGTCCTCGTCCACTCCGAGGTCTCCCGGACCACATGGATTACCATCCCCGTTGCTATCCTGGAATGATGCGTTGAGGCTCAGGCAGTCGCCGTCGTTGTCGATCCCGTCCCAGCCGTCCTCATCGATCAGGCCATCCCCATCGTTGTCTACTCCTGCCTTGCCGTAGTAGTAGGCCAGGGTTTCCAGGAAGAACATGGGCACCTGCACCGACATCCACTCTCTGGCATGGTGATTTCCGACCAGCATTACGTCTGGACGATCAGGGTAGTTCCCATCGTCTCCGATGAAATCATTGTAGTCCCCTCCACGGACGTCCGCGGTTATTTTCATCCATGGGCTGGGGTGATTGTAGTACCAGCCCTCGTAGTCGGTCGAGCTGGTAATCTGCCCCCTTGCGTTCATCCCCCCAAGGAGCCCCTCGTGGAACTGGAGGAAGTCCGGATAGTAGGCAGCTAGGGTCTGCATCCTCTGTTTCATCGAGAAGTAATCGTGATACGCCCGGAACTGAAGTTGGTCCGAGTCCCCATGTGGCCCCCATGGGAAGACCTGATTCACGTATTCAGTAGACCAGATGTCTTCTGGTGATGTCCCGATTCCTGACTCCTGTGCTTCTGTAATTGGAGCTAGGGCAACGGGTGAGAGCATGCTCAGGAGAAAGGGTAGAAGCATCGCGGCGACCGGTGCACCGGGGTTGGAAACCCCGTTTCTTGCCGAAATTAACGGGCCTTGGCTAGTCATGCTACATTTTGCGGGGAAACCCTAGGTATTGAATCGCACGGACAGCGGTCCGTAGGACCGGGATGGCTTTTTGAGTGGGGCCGCCTAGGAAAAATCATGACTATAGGGTCTGAGATTGGTGACAGACTGACTGGGGAAGAGCTTGTTTACGGTTTCTCTTCACTTGGGGTTGGTTTCCTTGCCTTGCTGGTAGGGGCTTCTGTAACTGTAGGATTAGTCTCCAGAAGGGTTCTTTTCCCCAGGATAATGGATCTACTGTCCAAGACCGAAAGGATTGATGGAAAGACGCTATTCGCACCGAGGTCTCTGGGATGGATGATCGGCTTACTCGCGATGTGGCAGTCTGTGGACTGGATTCTCGAGAATGTAAGCGCAGCAGAAGGCGAGTTCATCTGGGATGAGGCACTGATGCATGACGTTGGCCAGTTATGCAGAGCAGGATTTGTCATCCTAATGCTAATCGCAGCGTACAGACTTGTGGACTACCTGGATGCTTTCATAGTAGTTGAGGGAGACAACATGGCCGCGAGAAGGTCCCTCGCCAGCGTTGCCGAGGCCATAGGGAGGCTAGCAGTAGTAGTCGTTGGCGTTTTCGTTCTGGCTGGCTTGGTGGGATTGAACCTCAATGGCATGATTGCTGGACTTGGAATCACTGGTCTTGCCCTGGCACTCGCGGCAAAGGACTCGGTGGCCAACATCTTCGGAGCGATTTCGATAATAATCGATCAACCATTCAATGTAGGCGATTGGATCATTGTAGAGGGTGTTGAAGGAGAGGTAATCAGCATTGGACTTAGGACCACAATGATCAGGACTGGGAACGACACTATCGTAACGATGCCAAATTCCAACATCACTAACTCTCCAGTGGAGAACTTCACCATGAGGAGATTCAGGAGGATCAGGCCTTCGTTTGAGTTTGAGGAGGACAGCGATGAGGCTGCTCTGAAGAAGTTCTGCGATTCCCTGTGCGAGCAGGTACTTGCCGACCCCAGAGCAACCAAGCCGGAGGATTCATGGGTCAAGATCACCAACAGCCTCCCTCCGAAGATTACGGTTTCGTGCAATTTCTACTGTGCTTCTAGTTCCAACACCCAGAGAGAGTTCACCGAGGATATTCTTCTAATGGGCAGGGCTAGGGGTTTGGAGTGCAAGTTGACTTTCCATGAGCCAAGGCGTAGAGCCAAACTCTAGGTGGTTGAATTGGCAAAGCTAATTCTGATTCGTCATGGGCAATCTGTTTGGAATGCCGAAAACAGGTTCACCGGATGGACTGATGTTGACCTATCCGACAAGGGCGTGAAGGAGGCTGAGGCTGCTGGGCATGAGCTTAGAGACCAAGTGATCGATGTTGTACATACAAGTGACTTGATTCGCGCGAAGAGGACTGCGGAAATCGTCATTCGGGCTAATGGCTCTTCCAAAGAGGCGGTGACTAAGTCGGACTGGAGATTGAACGAGAGGAATTACGGTTCCCTACAGGGATTGAACAAGGCAGAGACTGCTGAGAAGCATGGTGCAGAGCAGGTCCGGATTTGGAGAAGGTCATTCGATGTGGCACCTCCAGATGGAGAGAGCCTGGAGATGACTGCTGAGAGGACCATCCCCTACTTCGAGGAAGAGATACTCCCCGATCTTCAGTCAGGGATGAGTGTCCTGGTTTCTGCGCACGGGAACTCTCTGAGGTCGATCGTGATGCATATCGAGGGGATATCGCCCCAAGAAATAGTTTCATTCGAGATCGAGACTGGAGTGCCTAGGTACTACGATTACTCTGATGGGAAAATCAGTCTAATCGATTGAATGGGGTCTCTGGCGATGGGGACATGCGGCGGTAAGTTAGCATCAGAGCGGCGCTGGCAGTAAAACAAATCAATGGCGTCAAAATTTCCTGTGAAGAGGGAGGGAAGGTCCCGTATATCGTGGTGATTCCAAAGAATCCCGCCATGATTGACAAGGCACCGATGGTCCTGTTGTTGAACATCTTCTTCTGAAAGCTAGGCACGTAGGCGATTAGTCCTACTGCCGGCTGTGGGGCTCCTGATTGATGGGATGTGGCCTCGGTTACATCCAGAAGGCACTGCTCATACTCCCAGATTGCCATCCCCCCCCTGTGGGAGTAAAACACATCATTAGATGACCACTTGCTAGGAGCTGTCTCTCTCCATCCCTCTATTAGCGAGAGCCTGAGTTCTATAATGTCAATTTGTGAGTCGAATTCATAGTGAATCCTGGACAGGTCGTGAACCAAGGAGGCTAGGTCCCTTATCGCTGGGAATCCACAATCTATTGGATGCAATGCATCGGATAGCCTGGGCCTGGTAATCCTGATGGATTCGCCTCTGAAGTCATCTAGCCTGACGTCTCCGATATAGAGCATGCAATCTGAATCCCTAGAGTATGGGACCCTCCAAATGGAGTGGGACCTGAGGGCCTCCTCCATCCCAGCTAGTCTAGAGTTCCATCGCTTCTGGTCCGGGGGAGTTACTCTGGTTTCCTTTACGTGGCTGTGGAGGGTTCCGAGTTTCCTACCGCACTCCCTTAGGATGGCTTTTGCTTCGTCCTTGTTTTCATTTTCAAAAGCATTCGATAGGGACTCTCTTGAGCTGGGTTTCTTTTCTTCTTCCTTCCGAATCAGAATGACATCCGCGCCATTCCAAGAATAGCCTCCACATGGTAAATCGCAAAATTGAGGGTATGACTCGATTCGCTTCCTTAGTAAACCATCAGACCCCCATGGGAGGAATTGGCCTACCCACTCTGTCTTTGATTTGAGGTGTGCGATAGGTCCTCTGGAATCCTCAGATATTGAGATGCTCTCAATTGAGCTTGGGTCAGGAACCTCCCCCCAAGAACTCAATTCCGAGGTGATTTCGACCCAGTCTAGCTCTTTTATCTCCGTTTTCGCGTCTTTGTTATCTATCTCTGAGGCTAATTCGGAGGGAACGAGCATCTTGCAAGATAGTGCAGATAACGGTCCCCTTCCAGAGAATTCCAGAGTCTCGAATCCACGCGGTGCGATCTCGCTGTTCTCTATCTGAGGCAACGCCCCTGGCCTCCAAGATCCGCCCCCCTCTGACATCTCCTCTCGGGACTAGGAAAGGGTGCAAGGCTTCATTGAATCGGTCTGCGAAGGCTTGAATCGTAGTAGCCCAAGCGAATGCTGTGGAGGAGAGTAGCCCTGAAATCCCGATTGCGGTCGACATGGACGGGACCCTGATTCTTACCGACATGAGTTGGGTCAGCATCAAGAGAGTGATTCTAAGGCGTCCGTGGTCCATATTGGGGATGCTGGCAAAGGAGTTCTCGGGAAAAAGGGCCCAATGGAAGAGGGACTTGGCCGAGAGGTTGGTTTTCGACCCCTCTGAATTGGAGTATCACGAGGGTTTTCTTGACTGGCTCACTGGCGAGAGGGCGAAGGGAAGGACGCTCATTCTGGCTACTGCATCGGATAGGATAATTGCCGAGCAAGTGGCTGGCCACGTGGGCCTGTTCTCTGATGTAATGGCATCTGACTCGGCATTCAACCTTAGAGGAGAAAAGAAGGCCGAGGCCCTAGTTTCGAGATTCGGGGACCGAGGGTTCGCATATGCTGGAAACAGCAAGCATGACCTGCCGGTTTGGGAAAAGGCCGGGGAAGTAATCGTTGTCAATCCAGAAAGAGGTCTCCTGAACAAGGTCGGTGATTCGGCTGACATCATTTTCGAATAGAGCCGTTTGTGGTTATTTGTCGTAACGTCGACACCCCCCGGGGCAGACATGAGGAGGGGGAAGCGCCTTGGTCGTGGAGTCGACAATGTTGCAAAGCGCCTTCTGAAGTACAGGATTTTCTCCATTCCTGCACGATTTGTCTCTAACTCCTGGTTGGCTTGGAGCTTCGTCTCCAGATTGGACAGAGTTCGTGCAAGGAGGCAGAGGGGTAGGGTCTCCAGCGAAGAACTGCCTAAGCACGTATCAATCATCATGGACGGGAATCGGAGGTTTGCCTGGAGTCTGAGTTTGGGTTCGGATATTGGGCATAGACATGGGAAAGAGAAGCTGAAGGAAGTTATGGACTGGGTACTTGAGCTGGGAATACCATATCTCACAGTTTACGCTCTTTCTACGGAGAATCTCTCCAGCAGGGATCCGGACGAATTGGAGGCCTTGTTCGACTTGTATGTTGCTGGCCTGGATGAGATTGCCCAAGATGAGAGGATACACACTAAGGAAGTCAAGGTAAGGGTGGTCGGTAGGACGGACGAGCTCCCGGATAGGGTCAATGAGGCAATCAAAAACGCCCAAGAGAGGACCAGTGAGTACTCCAAATTCACTTTCACCGTTTGCCTTGCATATGGGGGGAGGGAGGAGATAGTCGATGCAGTGAGGGGTATTGCTGCCGATCATGCATCTGGGAATCTGGCTCTTGAGGGAATCGACACTGCCGAGATTTCGAATCGCCTGTACGATGCTGATATTCCAGATCCAGATTTGGTAATCAGAACTAGTGGGGAGGAGAGGGTCTCAAACTTTCTTCTCTGGCAGATTGCGTATTCTGAGCTGTACTTCACTGACGTTCACTGGCCTTCTTTCTCGAAGTCGGACCTGTACGATGCGATTGAGACCTATCAGATGAGGAGGAGGAGGTTCGGTGAGTGAGAGGTTCCGGAACCCCTCACTTGCTGTGGATGCGATCTGCCTGAGGAATAATCTTGCAGAGGTTCTCCTAATCAGAAGAGGCCGCATGCCGTGGAAGGGGAAGCTTGCCTTCCCAGGTGGTTTCGTCGACTATGGCGAGAATCCCGAAACCGCGGCACTAAGAGAGCTCCGAGAGGAGTGTGGGATTGACGGCAGAGACCCACAGTTGTACGCGGTCAAAGGTAGACCGGATAGGGATCCAAGAGAACACATAGTTTCGGTCTTCTACATTGTTGGTGTTGACGAGGGATGCGTCCCCGTCGCTGGTGATGACGCCGCTGAAGCAGAGTGGATTCGGCTGGATAGCCTAGTTGCAGAAGACGTTGCTGGAGACCATTTCGAAGTCATTGAGCAACTTCGCAAGTAACGCTATACGCACCACCCCTTGGCAAATCCATGAGCAGGAAGTTGAAGATTGATACTGGCGGAACAAAATTCGGACCTTACAGCCCAGGAATATGCGTTAAAGACCATATCTGGCTATCTGGACAAGTTGACGTGGACGCAGGGGATGATATCGAATCTCAGACCATTGGGACCTTGTCCAAAATTGACGATTTGCTTGCGGCGGCGAACAGTTCTAAATCCGATTTGGTGAAGGTCACAATTCTGATGACCGACATAGAGGATTACGGGACAATAAACCAGATTTATGGGGGATGGCTAGGTGATACGATACCTCCTGCCAGAGCTGCATATTGCGTCTCAAAATTGCCACTTGGAGCATTAGTCGAGATTGTATGTGAGGGCTTTAGGAACTCTGGGGACTTTAGGACTGATCTTCCACCAGAGCTAGAGGAGGCCTTGGTGTAGTGAATCTGGATGGCATCATTGAGCAGAGAAATACAAAGTGAAATGTTTCAATAGTTGAAGACTGCGATAGTGAATAGGTGGTTGGATGAGTGTTTTCAAGGCTTATGACATTAGGGGAATTGCAGGAGATGAGTTGAATGTTGAGTTCTCTGAGCGACTTGGGAGGGC
>JAZANL010000027.1:0-23636 GCA_036251765.1 Thermoplasmatota archaeon
TCTTCTTGGAGTCCCATCTGCCCTTGCAAGACCTGCTGATAACTAGTTGTGAAGGCTCTACATTGCCCTCTCTGACCCTGTCTATCACAGACTTGGTCATGTCCACAGCCCCTATTGTGTTGCCATCGAGGATCATCTCGAACATCTGAGTCATCGTGTCTGAGAGGATCTGGAAGGAATCGGTCCTCCTCACCTCGTACCCTCTGATGAGCATCTCTTCTCTTGGCCAGACCACCCTTCCAACGTATCGCTTCTTGGCCCCATGGCTGAAGAATGATGACAGCGCGGTTTCGAATTCTAGCTCTGCTCCTTCCTTGGTGAATCTATCTGCGAGCGATTCCCCGAATTCCATGGAGGTTCCCATCGCCTTCTCCCACTTCTCCAGATCTTCCGAGTCGTTGGGCCTATTCTTCGGTGAGTCCTCGTCTACAGGGGCTCGTACGAAAATCGAGTCGGTGTCAGAGTAGACCACGCTGTGACCCTCTTCCTCGACTTTGGAGATGATGGATTTGATGTTGTGTCGTGCCCATTCGGTGATGCTGGCTCCAAGGCTTGGGTGTGTGAAACGATAGAAGTTCGAAGCGAACACGCCGTAGAAGGAGTTCATGAGGATCTTGACGGCATACTGCAACTGGTCCTGTAGGAAGGCCTCCTCCTCGTCCCCCTCCTCATTCGCCTTCTTGAGGGCCGCCTTGTGACCGTCTCTGCTTTTCATTAGGCCATCGAGGAGCTGAGGGACCAAACCAAGCCGATCCTCCTTGGAGAGATATCGAGTGCCAGTAGTGGGGGATACGCTGTGTGTCTCGTCCTCGCTATCGTCCCTTACTAGGGTCGTCGAGCAGATGTTGTTGGAGATCATTATCGAGGGGTACATCGACTTGAAGTCAAGCACCACCACCCATGGTTCGACCCCAGGATCAACCTCATGCACGTATCCTCCGGCTATTTTGCCCTGTTTCCTAGGGCCTTGATTTGTATTGGGTACGGCGACCCCCTCCCTGTCTGCCAGCCTTATCACCAGAGAGTCGATCCATCGGCTGGTCGTGCTGGTCGCTGCTATGTCTACGGTAGTCAGTGATACGGAGGCCAGTGCCTCCTTCCTCGCTATCGATTTCAGATTGTCAAGAATGTCCAGAGGGAGGGCGGTGTCTCTGACGCAGTACTCTAGTACCTCGTCCGGTCGCGTGGCCCACTCTTCGTCCATCTTGCTCGCGTCAACGTCCATCTTGTGCATCTCCTCGTCATCGGGCCAGAGAAGCTTGGAGACGTACTTGAGAGACTCTCTCTGCGGCCTCAAGGTCTGCCTGGCTTGCCACCAAGCATCGAGAGGTATTCGACCCTTGATCGTCCAGACCCTGTTCTGCTCCCTGTTGGGGAATATCCTACCCGGCCTTCTCCAACCCTTCTTTATCTCGCTCTCCGACATGGGCACCCTGCCCCAACCTAGTAGGGGGGCTCGATCGCTTTCGGAGTTCGGAGAGATGTCCTCCGACCTTTCCTCCATTCTTGGCAAGTCGAAATTATCGATGTTGTAACCAGTGATGAAATCCGGGTCCTCAGTTCTGACTACCTCGGTCAGCTTCTCGAGTATCTCCGTCTCGGCTCCAGTAATTGGGTACTCTGTCCTATGGCCGCCCCTATCTACGATCGCCGCCGCACATAGTATGGTGTTGTCAGCTATGCTGGTTTCTAGATCGAATGACATCGTGACGAATGGGGCAGGAAAAGGCTCTGTCCTCTCAAGCCCAGTGATGTCGCAGGAAACCACCATGTCCAGGGGATAGAGGCCAGAGCCTCCCGCCGATATGACTCTACTCTGCGCAAGCTCTCTGTCGGTGGTCTCCGGGGTCTTCGCCTCTTCAGGTGCTCGCTCACCCGCCCAGAGGACCTCCCCGCTCATTCGGACGTGTGGACCTAGGTCAAGATCCAGCAGGAGCCTCTGAACGAAGAGTATGTCTGCGCTGGTCACCGTCCAACCAAGACCCGAGAGAGCCTTCCTGACTCCACGTACCTTGGTCGTGTCCCTCACGAATACCTTGTAGTGCGGCCTAACCTTTCCATCCCTGGTGGAGAGCTTCATCCCACTAGGCTCTGGATCGCTTCTCACGTCCTTGGTATCCGATACCTTTTCCAAGGACAAGTTTGGTGTTGGCCGAACCTCGTCTGTGGATGGATCGGATATCTCGACATAGGGCTTGAGTCCATTCACAAGTAGCAAAGTCGAGTGACCTGCTCTGGACCTGCACCAGAGCTCGATAACTGTCTTGGGCTCGCCTTCATCCTGCCAAGCACGATTGTCTCCCGAGACTATGCAGACATCCTCATCCCATTGCATTAGTTCACCCATCCGCCTTCCAAGGCCGTTGCTCTACCCCACGTCATCGTGAGGGGCCATAACCATGCCGGGAGGGTCCTCAGCGGAACCGTTGAAAGCCGAGGCGTTCCCCTCCGCAATAATTGGGGTGCGAGGAATGGGTGAAGGTACCGGTCCAGAGATAGACTGGGACTCACTAACTTTCAGTTTCACCAAAACAGATCGCATGTATATCGCGTCCTGCAAGCAGGGAGAAGAGTGGGATTCGGGGGTGATGCAGGACTTCCAGAACCTGAGCCTGTCTCCTGCCGCCGGCGTGATCAACTATGGGCAGGGCCTGTTCGAGGGAATGAAGGCACAGTATGCGGAGGATGGCAGCGTTGTCCTGTTCCGACCTAGCGACAATGCGAGGAGATCACGAGAGGGAGCTCGAAGGCTGGGGATGCCCCCGGTTCCCGAGGAAATGTTCCTAGATGCGGTGAAGAGTACCGTTAGGGAGAACATCAGGTGGGTCCCTCCAATGGGCAAGGGCGCCCTTTACGTCAGACCTCTACTGTTTGGGAGTGGCGCAATCCTCGGCGTCGCTCCTGCGCCTGAGTTCACATTCCTAGTCTACGTGTCTCCAGTTGGGCCCTACTTCAAGGGAGGAATAACTCCTACCTCCCTACGAGTATCAGATGAGTTCCATAGGGCTGCTCCGGGAGGCTCGGGAGGGGTCAAGGCGATTGGAAACTACGCACCGGGAATGGTGCCCTCGAAGATGGCCAAGAAGGAGGGATACTCTGAGATCATTTACCTCGATGCCGTCAATCACAGGTACATCGAGGAGGTCGGTGCCGCTAACTTCTTCTGCGTCAAGGAGGGAGTCATATCCACACCAGAATTGACCGGGACAATCCTTCCGGGAGTGACACGTGCATCTGTCATGGAGCTCGCTGAGTCCAGGGGGTACGAGGTGAGGGAGGAGAAGATCGATGTCGAATACGCGCTTGAAGCGGACGAGTGCTTCTGCGTAGGAACCGCAGCGGTAATTTCCGCAATTGGAACAATAGAGCACGGAGATAGGGTGGTGGAGTACTGTGGAGGGGACGTCGGTCCGGTAGCCATGGAGATGTACGATGCCCTTACGGCAATCCAGCAAAGGCGTGTACCGGATGAGTTCGGTTGGACCGTCTCTGTGTAATAATCTGGCTAAATTCTCAGAACCATTCCTCTCGAGTCTGGAAGAGACGGCACGAAACCCCACCTCTCGTAGAATCCATCCACATCTGCCATGAGATTGATGTATGACTTGGGAGGAGCCTCTCTGAGCAAGTATTCCATCAGGGCGTTCATGATGATAGTGCCACCTCCCTTTCTCTGGAACTCTTCGATTACCAGCATATCGCAGATTACAAAAATCGTTCCACCATCTCCTATTATTCGCCCCATTCCCACTATTTCATCCGAATCCTCGAGCCTCAGAAGAACTGAGAAAAGCTCCTTTCCGAGACCCTTGCTTGCTCCTTCTAGAGAGCGTGCTCTCATTCCTGCTCCTGCTCTGAGGCTCAGGAATGTCTCGGCATCGGGCACCCCCTCATCCACTCTGAACAATCTTTCACTTCCGACCGAACTTCTTCTTCCTCTGCCCGCTCTTGCGGTGTTTGAACGACTTTCGCTGAGCACGCCTCCTTCGATCGCCCTTGGCCGGACCCCTCGCTGAATCCTTGCCTTGCTCCTTAGCATCCTGGGATCTTTTCCTAAGAGCTGTCCCTATTGACTTCATTACCCCTTCTTTGCTTCTAGCCCCAGTCACCTCGAAGACGTGCTTTGGAGGCATAACCAACCTGCCTTCCTTTGCATATGGCCTGGAGGGGTGGCTGGCCTCAGGCTCCTGCCTCATCTTCCTGATTCCGGCACTACGGGCAGCCCATACCACCGACTCCAGAGTCGGCTTTGGGATGCTGGCTTCCTTCGGCACTCTACGCCCGTCTGAACGACTAAGCCTGGAGTCGAAGTATCCGGTCCACAGGGTCATCTCCTCTCTCTTAGCCGCCATGCTATCGCCCTACCCCTGAGTGTTGTGTGACTTGAGGGCTTCGTGACTATTCTTCCACGATTACGCCGCTGACTACACCGTGCATTCCGGGCCTGCTTGTCACCCTCACGAGACCTTTGTCGGTATCTAGAACAGCTCCCTTGGTCACGATGTTCCTCCTAACGTAGTTGGGATCCGCGTCATTTCCGACCACGTTCTTCACAGTGGCTCTAACCGTCTTACCGTCCTTTGTGTTGACATTGACTTGGTTCACTGAAAGGGTTCTGACAGTCTGCGAGCCTGCCCTCTTCCGGTAGTTCTTGCGGGCATCGGTCTCGCCCACGAATGCGAGTTGCTCTTCGCTGGCTACCTCGGTCCTGCGCTTGCCCCTGTAGCGGTTAGGTCGCTTAAGGCGCCCACCCGTGGGCTTCCTGCGTGAAATGCCATGCCACTTCGCCATGCGTCCCGCCGACCTGCCTGCCTTATTTCAAACGATTGGAGGTCAAGATTTCTACTTCCAGTGCTCACCTAGGTCTGAAGCAGCAGACTCAATTGCATCTTTGAGCTCTGCATAGCTCCTTGCTACAGGGAATTGTGGGAACTCATCAACCACATTATCCGGCGGCCTGAACAGGATCCCCGAACTGGCACTTGACAGCATGGTGGTGTCGTTGTAGGAATCGCCAGCGGCAATTACGTGGTAGTTCATCCCCATTAGAGACTCCACCGTCTTTCGCTTGTGGTCCTCGTATCTGATTTCCCAGTCCTCTATCCTCCCGCTATCGTCGATAACCAAGGTGTGACAGAATAGGGTAGGGTGGCCGAGCTTTGCCATCATAGGACTGGCAAACTGTGAGAATGTATCCGAGAGGATCAGCGTCGGCCATCTCGACTCTAGCGATTGGAGAAACTCCAGGGCCCCCTCCATTGGATCCATGGAGGCTATCGTGGAGGTGATGTCCCCTATCTTTATGTCATGCTGATCTAGTATCTCAATCCTGTAGCTCATTAGACGGTCGTAGTCCGGCTCGTCCCTTGTCGTCCTCCTGAGCGCGTCAATCCCAGTTCTCTCCGCGACATTGATCCAAATCTCAGGTATCAGCACGCCTTCGAGGTCTAGGCACACGACAAGCATCGAGCAGCGCTGAGGGCTCTGCGCTTCAAGTGTACGCTTTCGGCATGTTCTTGCGCCTACCTGCATGTGAGCAATCATGGTGGACAAGAGGCTAAGGAGGAGGACTCCAGTAAGAATCAAGCAGATCAGGGGAGTTGCCGATGAGTTGACATCATGGATAGGCCATCAGGTGAGCCTCGATGGCTTTCTCGAGCAGGCTCATTATCAGGAAACAGATCTTATTCTAGTTAATCGAGTCCCTTTGGCGATGAAGATTGAGGTCGGGGGCGAAATGGGTTGGTACCCCACGCTCAAGGGGATTACAGAGTGGAGTGTTGAGAAATCATGGGTGGCTGTTGATGGGGGTGCGATACCATTTCTGGAAAACGGTGCCGATTGCATGGGGGCCGGTATACACATTGCTGATCCATCACTACAGAAAGGTGACTTCGTCTGGATCAGGAGTCAGGAGACTGGAGAGCCAATTGCCTCTGGGACAGCATTGCACGATGGAGAGGAAATGATGTCCATGACTAAGGGGAAGGCGATTTCCACTATTCACTGGATAGGTGACGACCTCTGGAATCTTGAGACATAGTGCCTCACCATTGATGAGTGATGGTTACTCACGACTATTCATGCGGGCGGTCTTTCTGTCACTGCTGCTACTCATTTCGATGGTATCTGCCGCTAGTGCGTCTCAGGGAGGTGTCAACGAAGAGGCCTCAATAGATGGAACCGGAATAGAGAGCGTCGTGTATCCCAGTTCCGCATCTGCAGGGGAGACTTTCGAAGTTCGTGTGTGGCTAAATGAGGAATCAGCGGGAAATGCCTCTTCTGTTAACTGGGTTACTCAGGTATGCATTAATTCCGGCATCTGCTACCCACCGGAGACAAACTCATTGAATGCCGAGGGAGATTTCTGGGAGGGTGCAATTGTGCCTGAGGAAACAGTGACCTACGTGAACTGGAAAATCGAGATACAATGGGAGGACGGGAACACCACGAGAATCCCGGAGAATGGATTCGGCTGGAAGGTCTGGTCCGACTGCTGGTACGACAATGGGAGTTGGGGCGGGGAGTCGACCGAATGCCAGGAGAACGACTCTTCGTTCATCCCCGGTTTCACCACAACTTTGGCAATTGCATCCATGTCCATGGCGATATTGATGATTAGGCGTGAGTGAGAAGTAACATGGTGGACCACCCAGAGGACTCTGGCTTCATCGACTTGGAGTTCGTCGAGATTGACAGGGAGACAATGCTATCCAAGGCTCGCTCATTCTATCAGCAGATGGACCGTCGACGGACTACTCGGCACTTCTCTAACCGAGAGGTTCCTCGTGAATTGATTGAACTCGCTATCAGGACAGCAAGCACCGCCCCCTCCGGGGCCCATCTACAGCCTTGGACCTTCGTTGCAATCTCGGACAAGGAGTTGAAGGAGGCAATCAGGGAGGAGGCGGAGAAGGAAGAGGCTAGGTTCTACGAGGAGAGGATACCAGAGGAATGGGAGGAAGTGCTAGCACCACTTGGTACCGACCATGTGAAAGAACACATCACTGAAGCCCCGTGGGTCATTGTTCTGTTCAGGCACTCGAAGAGAGAAAGAGGAGATGGCTTCGCTCCCACATACTACTCACAAGAGTCCTGTGGAATTGCAGCTGGACTTTTCATATCCGCGATCCACAACATGGGCCTGGCGACGCTCCCCCACACTCCTTCTCCGATGGGATTCCTTCGGAAAATACTCCAGAGACCAATGCACGAGCACGCGATGCTCCTCCTCCCTGTCGGCTACCCTGCCGAGGGCGCCAAAGTTCCCGACTTATCGAGAAAGGCATTGGACGAGGTATCGGATTTCCGAGATTGATTAAGTATCGCAGAGATTCCCGATAACACATGAAGAGTACCAGAAAGAACGCCTTGGCGATTCTACTAGCCCTACTGATGACTGCCTCTGCCCTATCGGGTTGCTCCGGGACAGATGACGATGTGGATGATGAGCCCACAGATCTCGAGGACTGGAACGTTTTCATGGTACAGAGCTCATCGGATCTGCCCACATGCGATTCAGCAACCGAAGGCAGACTCTACTACCTGTCATCTGAGTCGGGATTCCAAGCGTGCTCTTCTGGCTCATGGCAGTCGATCGATCTAACCGGACCAGCAGGGGCAGATGGAGAGGCAGGCCCAGCGGGACCAGCGGGACCAGCAGGGGCAGATGGAGAGGCAGGCCCAGCGGGACCAGCAGGGGCAGATGGAGAGGCAGGCCCAGCAGGGCCACCAGGAGAAGATGGGACCTCGTTCTCCATAATCGGAACGGTTGAGGATACCTCCGAGCTGGGAGAGATATACATCGGTGATCCGGGCGACGCCTTCCTAGTCAACTCAACCGTCCACATACACGTATGGAGTGGCTCAGAGTGGATCGACCTCGGGAACATCTCAGGCCCAGAGGGCCCTCCCGGGCCACAGGGAAACCCTGGAGCAGATGGTGCTGCGGGCTCGGCGGGAGCTGACGGTCAGACTGGTGCCGTTGGACCAGAGGGCCCCGCTGGGGAGGATGGGGCTGATGGCTCCATGCCCGTTGTGATGGAGATGGATGTCACAGTCTCAAGCATGAAGTTCTACATAGACTCAATCCTGCAAGCCGACGTCACTCTCTACAGGGGCTTCACCTACACATTCGAACAGTCTGCATCTAGCAACTCCGCTCATCCACTTAGACTGTCCACTACCAGCGATGGGACGCATGGCGGGGGGACCCAGTACACTGATGGGGTGACTTACACGGGGAACCAAGGATCAAACGGTTTGCTAACATTCACCGTTCCTTTGGATGCTCCCGACACTCTGTACTACTACTGCCAGAACCACGGAAACATGGGAGGGGAGATTTCAGTCCAATCCCTAGGAAGCGTCTCGTGAGTGCTGCACCAGTGGTTGGGTCTCTTCATTGGGGGTGGCAAAAACCAATGCCACGCCCGAACCAATGATGAGCAGTCCGCCCACCAAGTCAGCAGGATCGAGAGTCTCTCCGAAAATCGCAAAACCGTAGAAAGTTGCCACTACTACAGTGAGGTACGAAAAAGCGCTGACCCAAGCAGCATTCGCTTTGTGGTATGCCATCGTAATTCCAATCTGCCCACCCCCTGCTCCGATTCCTATTCCAACTAGTGCGGCTATAGTCGTGTAATCCAGAGATGGTAAATCAGGAGCGGATTGGACGATGCTTCCACAGACGGAAAATGCTGCGAACCAGAATACTACAGTAGCAGGCGAGTCGGTCTTCCTGAGCTCCCTGACGTACATGTACGCCAGAGCAGCGAAGAATCCTGATCCCAATGCCAATAGTGCGTCTGGCTCAATGCTGCCCATTTCTGGTGAAATTATCAGCACAATTCCAACAAATGCTGTGAAGACAAGCATGGCAACACCTGAGGATACGCGTTCTGACAGAATCCTGCCTGAAAGCAGAGCAACGAAAAGAGGACCCGTGTACTGGAGTGTTACTGCCTGTCCTATTGGTATCCTGCCGAGCGCGGTGAAGTAGAGAATCATCGCCAGAAGTCCTACGGCACATCTGAGTAGCATTGTCCTCCCGTCATTGACTCTCAAGCTGACTCCCCTAGTTGCCGCGAAGACAGCCACGGCGAACGCAATCACTGCCGATCTGACCATGATGATCATCCATACATCAGCATGATCGCTAGTCCACTTGACCAACGCATTCATTGTTCCAAAGCTGAAGCTACCGAAAATCATCCAGAGAACTGCGGCCCTGGGGGAGTCTGGCATCTCTTCCTCGGTTACGAAAGAGGACAGATCAGGGCCTTCAGTGCTGTTGTAGATTTCCTCCAGGCCTCTACCTAGTCCGCTCTTAGCCATCTCAATACAGACTCCAACGACGTTGTAATTCTGTGGTAATTTCCTGGTAGTCCTTGCCTCCGGCACTGGAGGGGTCATGGAGGTGTATTGGGACTCCGTGGCTTGGGGCCTCAGCTAACCTCACGTTCCTCCTTATGGCTGGCCTGATGACTAAGTCAGGGAAGTTCTCCAAGACCTCGCCTGCAACCTGCTTGTTGAGCAGTGTCTGTGAATGCATGGTCAGCAGAACCCCGTCTACACCAAGCCTATCGTTCAGCAGGCTCCTTACTTCCCGAATTGTTCCAGCCAACAGTGCCAGTCCCTCCAATGCGAAGTATTCGGTCTGAACAGGTACCAGTATCCCATCGGAGGCTACCAATGCGTTGATTGTCACAAGTCCGAGTGAAGGAGGGGTGTCAATTAGAACTAGGTCGTAATGAGAAAGCAACGGTTCGAGTGCCTCCTTCATCCTCCTCTCCCTACCGAGTTGCCGCATCATCTCTTGCTCTAGTCCAATCAGACTCTTGTCCCCTACAATGATGTGTAGATTATCCACTGCTGTAGCATGTCTTGAGTCGATCGCAGTCTCCGGAGTTAGAATCAGGTCTCGTGTAGTTGTCCTGACCTTGCCCTTGTCCACGCCTAGTCCCGTTGCGCAGTTTCCCTGTGAATCAGAGTCAATTACTAGAACTCGGAAACCCCTCAATGCAAGCTGGGCAGCGATGTTGATGACTGTGGTTGTCTTGCCAACCCCTCCCTTCTGGTTAATCACTGTGACAACCCTGGCCCTGCCTTCTGGGGTTGGCAATGAAAGCGGGAGTTCCATCGGCCCCCTCGACCTTTTCGCCTCGACATTCTCTACGGAATCCAGAGGTTGCGCGATGCTCTCCTCTTCCTCCTCCAAGAATTCTACGTCGATTATCAATGGTGAATCGCCTACTTCTGGCAGTTCTTCGACGCCATCCGAGGAACTCATCCTAGGGAACGGTGCTAGGAGCCGTGTTGAATATGACGCTTGCTTGGAGGGCGGAAGTGCGAGTTTTCTTTAGCCAGCGGAACGGTCGATGAGATACCAGAGAACCATCTCACCAGTCTCAGCATCCATAGCCAAATCTAGTGAATTGTCCCTTCCGTTTTCTTCCCAATCCCTTGTCGCGGTCATTGTCACCTTTCCGTCTCCAAGGTCCCCCGGAAGGAAACTAAGGATTTCATTGTCTTCAGTGACTGAGAGTCTGTAGCCTACCTCTGCTTCCGGATTCCAGGAGCTTCCAGATTGAATGTACTGGGAGAGTACCGGGTATCTCTCGGAATTTAGGATCCTCTGTTCTAACAGAGACATGGTCTGGGTGCTAGGTATCGAGTCACGATTCCATGAAACATCCCCCCTATCGTTTGATCCAGAGTCGATGACTTCGCAACCCTCTGGGGAACCTCGTAGAACCAGCCATCCAGAGTCGTCGTCTTCATCCACCCATGACAAATTCCACTCCCCTTCTCCAGTGGGTTTGGACCAAGACGACTTCCAGATGTATCCTCCAGAGTCCAGAGCCTGCGTTGCTTGGGTGTTCGGATGGCCTGCCTTCAGACAGGCGACCGCCTCTTCAAGGTCGAACTGTCTTATGTCTGACTCGTCCCACATGGAATCAACCCAGTTTCTCTTTGTGGAGGTCCCGGGCCTGTCTTCCCCATCGTTGGGGGCTTCGATGTAGTCGCGGTTCCAGTCTATTGGACTGCTTCCAGGGGAAGAACCGGTCCTGGAGAATTTCGTGGTAATTGAGAGCCTGCCTTCGGGCAGAATCTCATCGGAGAGTGAACTGACCAGGAAGTCGCAGTCCTTTGTCTGCAAGTCCTTGTCCAGAAGTATATCCGACATCTGTTTCACCGGCCACGCACTTCCGCTCTTGACGTAGATTTCTATCGTTGCGTGCCCATAGCATCTCCCGATTTCTTCGTGTTCGAGTGAAACTGGGTAGACGAGTCCATGGGTGTCGTCCCTGAACTCGCTCTTGACCTCCCAGTTCCAGTCCGAGTTCCAATTAATATCGGGGTCCGAGGACCTCGCTCCCTCCTTGATTACGGCATCTCCAAAGAAGTCGTGAAGCTCTATCGGGGTCATGGGGAAAGATAGGGTTGGGAGAAGTGCAGCCAATCCCCCTAGACCACCCCCATCATAGGTCACTGCTCTGAGGTTGGTTGTCTCTGAATCGAGGTCGCTGAAAGAAATCGAAGTGTCTGTCCTCTTGACCTCGGTCTTCTCAATCTCTACCCAACTGATGGAATCTATCGATAGATCGTTATCCGACATCACCCATCTGATGTTTCCACAATCGGTTTCGGCATCGTCCCTCCATGTCCTTCCCTCGAAGTCAACGTCAAGATCCATACTAATCCTCTTCTCAGCAGATAGGAAGCCCGTTCTTCCCAGGCTATCGGTAGTTTCCACTGCACCAGACTCGGGTCCATCTGTAACAAGAACAGTTCCGGTGCCGTCCATTTCCATTGTGAACTCTCCACAGGCAGGATCTAGGATTCCTCCAGACGAGTCTCTAACTATGCCGAGCATCTCCTCACCACTGATACTGACGCTAGAATCGATTACTTGGAAGTCCATGCTCTCTCCGAATCTAAGTTTTGAGACTGTGAACCCGGAACTCCTCTGGAGGAAAACCGTAGCAGCGGCTCCGACTAGAATTGTAACGAGAAAGACAGCGACGACAGCTTTCCACCTATTTCCCAAAGAGGATAGCGTCGGCATCGAGATGACTAGTGATGGTTGATCGTCCTCCCCTAGGATAACTGGTTCTAGTGCGGTTTCCTCTCTCTCAGGCTCTTGGGTAATGACCTCGGCCTCCACGACCTCGGCCTCCACTACATCTCCTATTCTGGATAGGACCTCATCCACTTTCTCTCGAGTATCGGGAGGGTCGTCATCAACGACCAGGGCCTCCTCCTCCCACAATTCCCCCTCTTCTGGAGACTCAGCATCCTCTTCGACAATCCCCGCATCCTCAAGAATCCTATCGACCAATATGGATTTCTTACCAGACACTAGTAGTCCTCTGTCCTTGCAAATATCCCGGAGCTTCGCTACTGTGTTTGAGTTAAGCGACTCTCGGTCAATTGAATCCTCTTCGGGCATGCTCTGTGACTCAGTCCGGCCCTGAGGCTTTCAATCTCTCCGACTTCGTGAGCCTTAGGGAGCATACTCCTCGTGTTGACATGAGTTCCCGAGGGAAAGGGTTGAAGACGCCCTCTTGGGCGGCGCAGACCATGGAACCTAGGCTCGTACTCCTCTCGAGAGGCCCGGAGCTGTATAGCACTAGGAGGCTAGCGACCGAAGCGGAGAAGGCTGGTTGGCTGGTCGACATTATCGACCCACTCGCACTAACCATAGTGGTCGATGAGGATGGTGGACGTGTTTTCCATAGGGGCTGGCCTGTGGAATGCGAGGCAGTTCTCCCTAGGATCGGCTACTCGATCACTAGGAGGGGGGTTGCCATAGTTAGGCAATTTGAGCAATCTGGAGTCATCGTCCTAAACACTAGTCAAGGAATTCTTAGGAGCAGGGACAAGCTTGTTGCATGCCAAATGATGGCCGAGGCTCGCGTACCGGTTCCAATCACCGCTCACGTTGGAGCTTGGGAAGACACAGATCGTGCCGTTAGAAGGGTAGGCGGAGCCCCTTGCGTCGTCAAGTCTACTGAAGGAACACATGGATCAGGAGTCTTCCTGGTCAACTCCGCACAGCAGGCAAGGCAACTAGTCTTCCAGATGCTAGAGAGGGGGATGAGGCCATTGGTTCAGGAATATGTCAAGGAATCACATGGCAGCGACATCCGTGCCCTTGTCGTTGGGGGGGAAGTGGTGGCTTCGATGCGCAGGAAGGCCCATGGCAGCGAGTTTCGTTCCAACTTCCACCTCGGTGGCTCTGTGAGCAATATAGAACTGACCGAGGAGCAAAGAGAGATTGCCGTCCGTTCTACCGAAACGCTAGGACTTGAATTGGCTGGCGTCGATATGCTAGAGTCAGAGAGAGGACCACTCGTCCTCGAGGTCAACTCCAGCCCAGGACTGGAAGGGATCGAGGGAGCGACCAAGATCAACGTAGCAGCAGAGGTAGCAACACGGCTGAACAAACTGTATGAGGGCGTCTTGGCTGAATCCAGCCATGGAGAGGAGAACCTCGGCTCAAACGAAAGCCAGTCTGAGCGTGCCTTCTGAGCTCTTCGGCGATTAGATGGCCGCCTTCTAACCCGCTCCTACCACTCGAAGTATGGAGAAGCATTGAAGTTCCGATACGCCTCGTTGCCTTCGTCCTACGGGACAGGGATGCACACGCCGTTCGCGGCGGGAGGCGAGATGGGTTGACTGGAGAAGGGGAACGGCAAGAGATTAGCAATCCGCTTAGTGGAAGGCTTGGGAGGAGATTCGACTCCGATGAGATCGGTCTTGCAGGATCCCTTCCATCTAGGCTGAACAGGCTATCTGATCTGAAATGGCACGAATGCTGGATGCAGCAATTGCGATCCGAGAAGAAGAGCTCTCACACAATTAGGGCATACGAAGTCGCAGCGAAGTCATTCTCCATGACTTCGCTTCCAGGAGAAGGTGATTTGTCTTGGGAGGAAACTTCCTCCATCCCCGTAAGGCAATTTCACCCGTTCGTGGATCCCAACAATGGCAGAATGGATGCGTGGATGAATAGCCTCGGAGAGTTGAAGCCCTCTACGATTAATGCAAAGATTGCGGCTCTAACCCATCTTCTGAAGTGGCTTGGGCACACTGTTCCGGATTGGATCCAACGCCCATCGCGTAGTAGGTCGCTCCCGAAGACCCTCGGCAGGAGGGAGTTGGCCAGACTTAGGAAAGCCGTAAGCGAATCTGAAGATCCTCTGGCCATGCCCGTCTCTACTCTAATGCTGGACACCGGCCTGAGGATCTCAGAACTTTGCGCGCTAGATATCGATGATATAGACAAGGAGGACCTATCCGCACTCGTGATTGGGGGGAAGGGGGAGAAGGACAGAACAGTGTTGTTCACGCAATCCTCCGTAGAGGTGCTAGAGTCCTGGGAGCCAATCAGGGAAAGAAGACTAAGAGACTCCAACGAAATCGGACTCAGAGCAGTTTTCGTTTCAAGCAGAGGAAGGAGGATCAACCCACGCTCGATCCAGAAAATGATGGACAGGCTCGCCGAAGCAGCTGACATCCCAAAGAGCCGTTTGAGCCCTCATACACTGAGACACACCTTCGCTACAGGATTACTGGAGAGGGGAGCAGACCTGGTCACCATCCAGAGGCTCCTGGGGCACTCGAGCATAGCAACCACTAGAGTTTACCTCGAGATAGGAGACCAGACTCTAAGGGAGATATACCACAGGGCTCAGAGGAATCCCTCTGACCCAGGGGACTCCCAAGTGGGTGGTGATGGGCAGGACCCCTCTTCAGAACTGGTAGAAGACAAAATTGAGAGTGCTGTGACCAAGCCCTAGTCGGAGAAGCTCACATTCCAACCGTACTCGTCCAAGTGGAACCAGTTTACGACGAACTCATCGCCCTTGTATGCGAACCATGCGCGAGTAGGAACTACACTAGTATAGCGATCATGTTGAACTCTTTTTATCGTATCAGATATCTCCGAGTCGAGATATCTGAAACCCTCCCACAATCTCCCTTTCTTGATGAGGAACTTCTGATCTGATGGTTGCTCTTTGAAGTGCTTGCTTCTCCAGAGGAAATATGGCCACCCATCCGGATCTTCCAGATCGGATATCTTTCCGAAAGAAGCCCTCCTAGAGGGCCTACTATCCACTAAGTGACTGACGACAGGTAGTTCCGACCCGTCCCTCCCCAATCTCAGGATTATGTAGGCGCATGTGTGATATGGGGAATGAGGAAAACCATCCTTCGGGAGAACCAGGGGGCGAATCGCAGTGAAGTCAACCTCCTGGAATTCTGACGTTAGCTCGACATATTCTCGCATGCCGCCCTCTCCACCATTATGGAGTACCTCGATTTCCCCGAACTGACTCATCCAATCCTCGTCAGCCTTAATCTCCAGAATGGCGTCATCCAGCGGCCAGTCCCAGAAAGTCATCGACCTCTCCTTCTGAACAGGGGCGCTAACTCCCGATAAATTCGAACTCACACTGCCTTCGAAGGAGCTACTGAGCCGGGAGTTAATTCGAGCAATGATTGGGGTGCCGGCATTCCTCACCTCAACATCCGCTTCCAGTTGCATTGGTGACTTCAACTTCTCACTGTCGAATCCAAAAACTATCGAGAACTTGTTTGGCTTGGCGAACAACTCCTCACTGGTAATCCTAAGGGCATCATATCGCTGACCTCTCCTCTTTGAGACAATTTCTACGTTTACCAGAGGAGCCCCTCCGCCCTTCATCCCCATCACCTGCGCTGTACAGGTCAAATCCGGAAACCTGTCCGAGAGGAAAACCTCCTCGAAGAAGAAATCTGCAACATAAGGATCGATCTCTATTGAGTTATCACCTACGTCAACGATGCATTTTATTCGTCCCAGATTCTTACCTGAATCAACAGGCACTGGTGAATTATCCATCGGTCCGGGGTAGAGCCGTGAGCCTTGAATCTCACCTTCTTGCTGGATTCTTCTTGTTGCTTCTCTTTGCTACGGAGTCTGGCCCTTTCCACTGTCTATCGGCTCCTTCCTGATAACCCGGATGACCCTCTATCGGGCAGTGCTTCCCTGCCCTGCACCTGCTGCAATTGTCAGCGGGAGGTCTCTCTACGACCTTCTGCAGCTTCCCGTACTTCCTTCGTGGCATATCATTTGCTCTAGAATGGGAGGGACTTAGGTATTGCCATACACGGAACTTTGAACCATTCGTGCTATCTGTGGGATTCATGCCGGAGGAGGATGGCGCCTCAACTAAGCCAGTCGGAGTGCATCCTCATCGTTCAGTCCTTTACGCACAGGTAGCTAGCTCTGATCCAAGGATGGCCTTCGACGAAGAAGGGACCATGCATCAATTCGGAACCATAGGGTCGTTCGGCAAGGTATACCTCGGTGATGTAGCGAGAGCTGCATTGAGGTCCCTTGGGACTCATGATCCTCCAGTATTCACCCGTATGCCAAGAGTCGACGAGCAGAATTGGGAGCTACTCTGCGAAAATGACGAGGTCAAAATGTCGATTTCCAGTTCTCACTACTGGGGATTCGGGCTTTTCTCGCGTTGCTTCATGAACAGGATCGTCATGGAGGGCTCGCTTCCTTCGAGGGCCAGGTGCGTAATGGACATCGTCTCCTCCCTGGGTAGAAACCCCTGGGAACCTACTAGGGTAAAGGCATTCGAGAGATCAACATCAGGCTTGATGACGGAGCACACCTCTAGTTGGGACGGGCTGATTTCACTAGCTAGGGAGAGCATGAGTGATGACATCACCAGGCTTCAGGACTCTGTTCACAGAATGCGGGGAGTGGATGAAGCCGGAGACGTCCACCTAGATTCCGCTGATGAGGCTCTAGATAGGGCTAGGGAGGCTTTGGCGGATAAAAACGCCCCTGCTGTCGACAGGGCGCTGAGCAGAGCTTCCAGCGCAATCGTGAGAGCCGACCCTCATTCGGACTTGGGGAGCATGGAGAGGGAACTCCTAGGGGACTAGAGTCCCAGAGTATCCCACATCCACTTCCAGACGTTATTCTCAGGACTTGGCTCGTTGGCCAGGTAAACGACTATGCTGAAGACAACGCAGACGAAGTAAACAGCGCCCTTAGAGATCTGAATTGCATCCTCAGATTCCTCGTCGAAGTACCTGATTAGACCTGCAGCCTGCTGAATCCCGCTGCCCTTCTTCTCCTTAGCCATCGGAGCACCGCACCTACAATCCCTATTTCAAGTCCACGAGCGTGTAAATCTAAGGTTCTAGAGTCTCGATTAGTACGCAACCGCCATCCAATTCGACGATCATTGAGGCTGCCCCCATTGCCGTCTCCAGTCCCTCAGTCATCAGAATCTCCCGCCTCATCCCAGCCTCCGACTGGAAGACCAACCGATGACTGAGTTTGTTCAGAACATCTCTATCGACAACCTGCCAAGTCCACTCATTCTGGTCAACCGTCATCAGGGCCTCGATAGGCTTTAGCGGTCCTGTTGCCTTGCCAAAGTCTCGTGCCCTCTTTACCAAATCCCCCAATTTCATCTTGGTTCCAATCTCATCTGTCTTTGTTGGTTCTGAGGCCTCATTTGAGATCCTCCTTCTATATCCGAATCGTGTCATGTGCATCCCTTGCGGCAAATACCGCGACACTCGAGCGAGTCGAGCGAGGTTTAACCGTTGTTGGTGCTGACCACAGTCTGGAACGCAATATTCCGGTTGTTTTGGAATCCCAAGTCTCAAAGTGCACTTGACGGAGGGGCATTCGGACGCATGGCCGTGGAGAGCAGAGAGAGGAGCTGGAGGGAAGAGGCCGAATCAAGCATCCTCCTGAAGGCCGTTTCTCACTGGAGGGCAGATTCCGACTCGTGGTTCGCGGGTGCTTACGATAGACTACCTGAGACCCTGAGAGTCAACCCAAATTGCCCCGAGAAGGACTGGGTCGAGTCATGGTTGGGTAGTATCGGGGCCTCAATTATCCCATGGTTCTCTGGCCCGGGAAGTGCCTGGGAGATGCCATTCGAGAGGGGTTCTGCTGATGGAGAAATAAAGAAGATCATGACGGCTCTTCACGATTCTGGCAGGGTCACTCGTCAGGAAGCGGTGTCAATGATTCCCGTTCTGGCGCTCGATCCCTCTACCGGAGAGTGCATCCTGGACATTTGTGCCTCTCCCGGTTCCAAGACGACTCAGATTTGCGAGCATATCGGAGACTCCGGCGCAGTGATTGCGAACGAAGTGATTAGTGGACGAGTCAATACCCTCGTGACAAACGTTCAGCGACATGGCTCCAGGTCTGCCGTAGTAGTTCAACACGATGGCAGGCATTTCCCAAAAGTCCCCGGAGACGGTTTCGAAAGAGTCCTTGTCGATGTCCCATGTACTGGCTCGGGGACAACCAGGAAGAATCCGGAGGTCTGGGGGAAGTGGAGGCCATCCTCGGGTCGCTCCCTATATTCGCTGCAATCAGATATCCTGAGACGTGCGATTTCAATCACCAAGCCCGGTGGCAGAATTGTATACTCTACCTGCTCATTAGACCCAGTTGAGAACGAATCTGTTGTGGCTAGGGCACTCGCCGAAGGCAAGGTCCGCGCAATTCCCGCTAGAGAATTGCTGCCAGGTGTTCCAGCGGAGGATGGGTTGACCGACTGGCCATGTCTGGATGACTCAGGTGAGTTGTCAGAGTGGGGACCTCTAGATGAGAACCTAGCACCTCCTAAAGACGAACGCATTGCCTCCCAGTTGGTTAACTGCCTCCGGATCTGGAACGATGCTATCAGGGGAGGGGGCTTCTTCATCGCCGTTCTCGAGAAGGCCCCCGAACCACGACGGGAATCAGAATCGGCTCGTACCCCATTCCCTTCACCAAAACAGTTCGTTGACCCCGACTCCTTCCCACGACCGATTAGTCAGAAGAGGAAAGCAGAACTCGAGGAGTCGTGGGGGTCCGTCCCTAGCAGCATGTGGTCCAGGGGGAAGAGCCTGCTTTGGTCCACAGACGAAGTGAGGAGCATTTGGGAATCCGACAGAACTCGAAAGAGTGGCCGAGAACTAGTCCCTGGTCGAAGATGGAGGCCACTGAAAGTCATACACCTTGGGCTGATAGCGGCTAGACTCCGTAAGGGGGATCTCGATAGGGTCGTTTCCAAGGCAGCTCACAGACTCCGTTCGGAGGTCTCTGGTCCATACTTGGACGTCGAAGGAAGAGTGATTGACGATATCCTACTAGGTGCAGAGCCTCATAGGGACATGCTAGAGGGACTTGGTGACGAAGAGAGAGGCAGTCGGATTCTGGTTGATCCGGATGGAAACTGCCTCGCGGTCTGGGTGGGTAGCCGAGTAACCCCTATGGTAAGCGAGACCGAGAAGACCCTCATGAGAGCAGTCAGGGGATTGTCAATCGACTCGCAGGAAGAGGAATGAATGCTACATTCTGCTCAAACGAGCATGGATGATTGAATTTGACTAGCATATGTTCATGAGCCGCGCAAGCAGAACGTGGTGCCCCGGTGGCAGTATGGACGACGTAGACAGGAGGATACTCAGAGTCTTGGAGGCCGATGCTAGGACATCTCTCAGGAAGATCGCCGAGGAAGTCGGCGTCGCCCTGGGAACCGTCAGCAATCGCGTCAGGAGGCTCGAGAGACTCGGGGTCATACGTGGGTACACCGTTCTGCTAGACCCGGACAAGGCTGGATGGGGCTTGAGTGTGGTTATCGGGTTAAGGATAGAGAAAGGTAGACTGATAGAAATCCAGGAGAAGATTGCAAAGGACAACAGAGTATACGGGGTTTACGACGTAACGGGGGACTACGACTCGATGGTTCTCGCCAGAGCCAGGGACAGGGACGACTTGGACGACCTCACGAAGAGTGTGATGAGCATGTCGGGTATCGAGCGCTCCTTCACCCATCTCGTTCTCAACTCGGTCAAGGAGATGCCACCCTCGATACCCGAATGACTCCTCATTCCAGGTCTGAAACCAGACGCTCAACCAATGGTGCCAGTGACGGTACATGCGCCAATAGCGACTCGACGGTCCTTCCTTCGGGCTTCATTGTCCTCAATAGAGAGTTTCTGAGGCTCTCATCAACGGGAGAGTCCAGCGCCATGAGACGATCCCTGAGAGCAGTCTGGATTCTGCCTCCGGTCCTGTCCCAGTCCATTAGCAGGATGACGGATGGACCTCCATCCAAGGCTCGATCCATGCAATACTCCGAGTGCAAGTATGCTACTATCCTAGGGCGATCCCATCCTCTGTTAATCTTCTCAATTGGTCCGGTGAATCCCAATGCCCTGAGGGCCTCTTCGTCTCTATTTCCCTCCACCACGACGGGAACCCCCGATCCCCCTTGCTCAGGTGTCCTGTTTCTGATTAGTGACTCTGCAATCGCCCTGGATGCCTTCTCGAACCTCACGACTCTGTCTGCAGGCCCTCCCTCGATACCCCGTTTTGGTCCCAAATCCGGCAGTCTGAATTCGTCGGACATATGGGTCCCCTAGGAATCCATTTGTCCTGTTTTTATTCATCCTTATCATTGGCATTTCTGGCCAGAATCTTTTGGCCTTACGCAGATGACTTACCCGCGACCCTTATGAGTCGAATTTCCCCGCATAGAGATAGAGATAGCCATGTCCGTGATGACTCCCATCTTCGAAGGCCTGTGGGACCACTATATTTTGTGGTCAGTAATCGTGGGTGCAATCGCTTTCGGTTGGCTCTACCACCACTCATTCTGGTTTACATCAAAGGATGGAGAAAAGATACCAAACGTGGACGAAATCGAAATCGGCGTCTTCCCCAAGCATAACGACGACATGCGTCTAGAAGTCGCTTGGACAGTCCTGCCTTTCATCCTCATAGTGTGGCTAACATACTATTCTTGGGAGCCCTTGGACGCAATGTGGACATCGACCGAGGGAGGCGTACATGGTTACGAATGCGATTACGATGACCCTGAATACAACGGTTCGAACAACAGTATGAACTCACTTGGAATTATCAAGTCGGAATGCTACCACGTAATCGAAATAACCGGACAGCAATGGTTCTGGAGCTTCGACTGTCTAGAGTTGAACGCAAGCCTGTGTGACACAGGCACCGAGACGATGGAGGTTTACGGAAGCGTCCCGGTCCTGAGCCTGAAGAAGGGAGAGACGTATCTCGCAGTGATGGATTCTATTGACGTGACGCATGCTCCTTGGTTCCAGCACTTGGGGACAAAGGAGGACACCGTGCCAGGGCAGCAAACCACTCTGTGGCTGGCAATTTCAGAGGAGATGACCGAGGAGTCAATGGTCCTCTGCGCGGAGTACTGCGGCGATGCACACTCCATTATGGCCGCAAAGCTGGTGGCACACGACTGAGGCTGGAAATATGTTGAGGAATAGATCGAAGGGGGCAATCGTGGTCCTAGTGGCAATAGCTGCCATGCTTGCTCTGCCATCGGCTCAGTCCCTGCCAGGGGGGATATCCGGAGTACAACAGTCCGGTTGCAACTGCCACGGCGCCGTTCCTTCAGATTCCGTAGCAGCATCGATAGATGGGCTCCCCGAGAGCTACAACTACTCAGAGGAGTACGAAATAACAGTCTCATTCCAAGGCGGTCCTAGCCAGGAAGGTAACGTGAACCAAGGCGGCTTCCACCTATGGGCGAGCGAAGGCTCGCTTTCCGTGAACGATGCAACCGCACAGGTTTACAGCCAAAATGAGGTGGGTCACACCGAAGCGGGGAACGATCAGGTTTCTTGGACGGTGACTTGGACCGCACCCGCCACGGATAAGAACGTGGATTTCGTCCTACATGTGAACTCTGTCAACGGTAACGAAGACGGGGCAGGAGGGGGGACCTCTGGAGACATGTGGGCCAAAGCCACGGTTTCCCTCGGAGGTCCTATTGAGGTTCTGGAGGCAGCTGACCCCTTCGTCGTGCTGGGAGTTCTGATCCTAGTATCAGCAACACTTCTCTCAATCACCCTGGCATACGTATTCTACAGGAAGGACCCAGATGCTTTCGACTGGGACAACTTCGCACCTTGGCTTGCGGACTGGCTGACTAGCACTGACCACAAGAAGATAGGGACCCTGTACTTCGTAGCCGGGCTCTTCTTCCTCGGAGTGGGTGGGATAATGGCGATGATCATCCGAATCCAACTCGCAGTCCCAGGAAACGACTTCCTCACGCAGGAGCAGTACAACCAGTTCTTCACACTTCATGGGACGACCATGATTTTCCTTGCAGCGATGCCGATGATCAACGGCTTCGCGAACTGGATGATTCCGCTTCAGCTTGGAGCGGCTGACTTGGCACTACCGAGGATAAACGCGATGTCCTTCTGGTTGCAGCCATTCGCAGCCCTTCTGATATTCACTGGGGTCTTCTCGGGCCACGGTGCGGATACCGGTTGGACGGGATACGCCCCTTACGTTGTCAGTGAGGGAGCCCATCATGGCACTACAATGTGGGCAGCCGGGCAAATCATGCTAGTCGCATCATCCACCCTCACTGGGATAAACTTCCTGACTACGATGGCCGTGATGAGGGCCCCTGGAATGGGATGGATGCAGATGCCACTCTTCAGCTGGTCTATTCTTGTTGCCAACGTGATGCTATTCCTGTCTATCCCTGCTTTCGGAGTGGGCCTGATTCAGGTCTACCTGGATAGGGTGGTGGGAACCGCGTTCTACGACATCGCGGCTGGGGGGGACCCATTGCTGTGGAGCCACTTGTTCTGGTACTTCGGCCATCCTGAGGTCTACGTGGTCATTGTCCCGTCATTCGGCATTATCTCAGAGGTCATAGCAACCAGTTCGAGGAGGTCCGTATTCGGCTACAGGTCGATGGTTTACGCCCTAGCTGGGATCGGAATTGTTGCCTTCATCGTGTATGGGCACCACATGTTCACCAGCGGAATGAGCCCGACACTGAGGTTCGTCACCATGCTGACCACGATGTTGGTCGCAGTGCCCACTGGGATCAAGATATTCAACTGGCTGATGACAATGCACGGGGGGTCGCTGGTGTACAGGACCCACACCCTCTGGGCGCTCGGCTTCCTAGTGACGTTCACATTGGGAGGGATATCCGGGATGTTCTTCCCTTCGATAGCTATGGACACCCACCTCCACGAGTCGTACTTCGTGGTGGCACACTTCCACTACGTACTAGTCGGGGGAACGGTATTCGGGTTCTTCGCAGGGATCTACTACTGGTGGCCTAAGGCCACTGGCAAGATGCTCAGCGAGAAACTCGGCACCCTACACTTCCTAACCGCCTTCGTCTCATACAATGCCCTCTTCTGGCCAATGCACAGGCTGGGGGTCTGGGGGATGACTCGCAGGCACCACACCTACTTCGTGACCACCGAGGACGCTCTTGGCTCACTGCCCATGGAAGCGGCTGGCTGGAATATGTTCATCACCGTCTCCGGATTCCTGTTCTTCTTCTCCAACTTCATACTCGTGTTCAATATGATAGTGTCCTCGATCAGGGGCGAGGACGCCCCCGACGACCCGTGGGGCGGTTGGTCGTTCGAGTGGATGACCACATCACCCCCGCCCGCTCACACCCTGTACAAGCTGGATGACGGCACATGGGGGCTCCCGACTCTTAGGGACGCAAACGAGCATATCGCGAACGAGCCCGGGTGGCTATCCAGCTGGTTCCAGAGGATGCTGGTTGCAG
>JAZANL010000028.1:0-6626 GCA_036251765.1 Thermoplasmatota archaeon
ACGGGCAATCCCGACTTGACTGCCTCGGAAAGGGCCTGCGAATCGGCTGCTGGGTCAGTCACCATGATCACCTCGGGCTCCATGTAGGTCCTGAGCCTGGGGTTGGTGAGTGTGCCCGGGATGAACCTCCCTACGATGTGCTTGGCGCCGATCGCCTGGGCGAACTTCCTCGCTGGCCTCTGCCCGTACTGCCTTGCGCTGACGACGAGGATCCTGCTAGGGTCGTAGTTGGAGAGGAAGTTGGTGACCACCCTTATCCTGGAGTCAGTCTGGTTGACGTCGATAATGTGCAGTCCGTTGCTGTCATTCTGCATGGTGTCGAGGAACGGCTTCATGTCCGCCGATTTCTGATTGGTACCTATGTGAACAGCGTGAAGTTGGTACATATCCAGCGACACAAGGGGTGACGTGCTCTCCGACATTCGGTTTCCTCAGCATCGCGGCGACCTGCCCTTGGTTGATAAGCGCTACGCAGACGGGGAGGAAGCCCAGAGGCTCAGTCTTCCAGTTCTGAGAGGAAGGTGCACTCCATCTCGCCATCGGCAGTGACCTCGTGAGAGCTGGGGAAGTGCACGCAGGGCTTGGTCATGGTAGCATACAGGTCGAATGAGTCGTGGAATGACAGTTGCTCTACAGGTGTGGTTACCCCCCAGCCCCTCGCCTCTACCTCCAGGACCCATGTCCCCTCGATGAAGTCGATCTGCCAGTCCCACCTCTCACCGGGATAGTCCTGCGTGGCGCGGACCTCCCAGAAAGGGACCCCGCCGGTCTGCTGCGTCCCTGGCTCCCAGAGCCTCGCCTCGACGTAGCGGACCTGGTTGGTTTCGTTGCCAATCAGGTCCTCTAGGGTGGCGGAGTATGGGAACTGAGCCCTGAAGTTGATGACCAGGCTTGACACGGTCTCGTCGAAGACCAGGTTTGTCGTGTTCGTGTACAGCACTGAGTCGAGCTCTGTTCCGGTCTCGAAGGTCTCTGACCAGCCGACTGTCACGTCCTCGTCAATGTACACTGGGGGCTCCCTCCAGCTCTCCATGATCTCTCGCTGGATCGATAGCGCCAGGCAACCGCTGCTCATGGTGGATGCAAACAGCAGGGAGGCGATCAGCAGGGCCTTGCGGGATGCTCCCATGTGTGACCCAGAGGCCTCAACGTCTTCAACTCCTTCGCTCGAAGGTGCCTCTCGGTACTCATAGGGCACGTCAGCGCCTAAGCTCGGTCACCCTTTGTCGTCATTGAGGCGAGTCTGCGTGGGAGGGTCTGGAAATTAATGTTCCAGTCGGCGTTGGGGCTCGTCTAGAAGCCCATGCCGCCCATGCCGCCCATGCCGCCGCCCATGTCGGGCATCGCAGGTGCTGCTTCCTTCTGCTCCGGGTCATCGGCGATTAGGGTCTCAGTGGTAAGGACTAGTCCTGCTATCGACCCAGCCGACTCCAGTGCGTTCCTGGTGACCTTAGCGGGATCCAGGATACCGGAGTCTACCATGTTGACGTACTCGCCCGATCGGGCGTTGTACCCGAAGTTCTCATCGTCGTTTGAGAGGATCTTGCTAATCACGTCGTCACCGTCGGCGCCGGCGTTTGCAGATATCTGCCTGGTTGGGGCTGCCAGAGCGTCGTAGACCAGGTTGATCCCGATGGCTCGGTCTCCTTCAGCTGACTCAGCGAGTCCCTTGAGCACCTCTCGCGCCCTTAGCAGGGTGACTCCCCCGCCAGCTACGACTCCTTCCGCCATCGCCGCTCTCGTCGCGTTGAGTGCGTCGTCGACCCTTGCCTTGGTCTCCTTGACCTCGGTCTCGGTTGCGGCACCGATCTTGAGTACCGCTACGCCACCGGTAAGCTTGCCGACCCTCTTCTCTATCTTCTCCCTGTCCCACTTGCTGGTGGACAGCTTGGCTTGTCCCCGGAGTAGCTCTGCTCTCTCCTCGGTTGCCTTCTTGTCCCCGCCACCGCCTACCACGGTGGTCTTGTTCTTGGCAACGATAACGCGATCCGCGCTTCCGAGGCTCGATGGGCCCTGTGCCTTGAGGTCGGCTCCTTGGTCCTTGAAGAGGGGCTTAGCACCAGTTAGGACTGCGATGTCCTCTAGCTGCTCGGATATCTCGTCCCCGAACCCGGGCGCCTTTACAGCGACTGCCTTTACGACCTTGCTGACCACGTTCAGCACTAGGGTTGCCAGTGCCTCGCCTTCGATGTCCTTGGCCACTATCACCAGGGGTCTCTTCTGCTGGACGCTGGCCTCCAGGGTTGGCAGCAGGTCCTGTGCCGAGTTGATCGTGTGGTCGGTAAGGAGGATCAGGGGGCTCTCGTGGACTGCCTCCCTCTTCTCCCTGTCTGTAATCATGTACGGGCTCATGTAGCCCTTGTTGAATTCCATTCCCTCCACTACATTGAGGGAGGTCTCGATTGACTTGGCCTCCTCTACCGTGATGACGCCATCCCTTCCGACGGCATCCACTGCCTCTGCGATCAGAGAGCCTATCTCCTCGTCGTTGTTGGAGGCTATCGTTGCGACCTGCTTGATCGTCTCGCTCGTCTCCACTGGCACGGATCTGTCCTTCAGGGAGTCGACTACGGCCTCAATTGCCTGGTCGAATCCGGCCTTAAGCTCCACCGGGCTCGAACCGGACTCCATGTTCTTCAGGCCATGGTGACATAGGCTCTGGGCGAGGATGGATGCGGTTGATGTGCCGTCTCCGGCATTGTCCTGGGTCTTGCTGGCGACCTCCTGGATCAGCTTGGCTCCCATGTTTGCGAACGGTTCGCCGAGCTCTATGTCCTTGGCTATCGTGACTCCGTCGTTGATTATCGATGGGCTTCCCCATGACTTCTCCAGAACGACGGTCCTCGCTGCTGGCCCGAGGGTCACCTTGACTGCGTTTGCCACAGTGTCGATGCCCTCCAGCAACTTCTCTCTTGCTTCTTCTCCGTAAACTATCTTCTTTGCTCCCATTTTTTCACCCCGTTACCTTGGCTTGAATGTCCTCTTCCTGGATGAGTAGGTAATCCGTGCCCATCCACTCCATCTTCGTCCCGCTGAACTGCCTGAAGATCACACGATCTCCTACCGAGACGCTCTTCGCGTCCGGTCCCACTGCCTCGACCCTTCCGACGGTCATCTTGTCTCGGGCCTCCTCGGGCAGGAGAAGACCTGACTCGGTCTTCTCAGGGGCATTTTCCATCATTAGCAATACCATTTCTCCAATTGGTTCAATTCCTACTCCCATGAAGTTCATCTCCAGTTTGTGTCAATCGGAATTTTTGGTCTATTTTAAACTAAACGAATGGCGATAGTGGGGCAGATGAGTGATCAGCTACTCCTCCTCGTCGTTTTTTGGGTACAGGGCGGAGATGCTTTCCACTGCGATGGGGGATGCTAGGATCGCGAGTATGGTGATTGTCAGTGACATCCAGGACTTCGGGGTCACCGAGCTGGAAGTTCCGGAGGTCGCGAGTTTGATGGTGCCTATCCATGGGATCTCGGAGGAGGCTACTCCAACGATCCAGTCGTCCAATACTGGCTCAACTGGGTTTCCGTTCGCATCAACCAGGCCCCCTCCATAGCCTCGGGCGTTTGCAGATGGCTGGTCAATCATGCATCCTCCGAAATTATTGTCGCCAGAGGTCAGGAAACCTGAGTGCTCGGGTTCCCATCCCTCGATCCTGAGTTTGTGGGTCCCAGCATGGTATGAGCATTCGTAATCGAGGGTCAACGAAACTGCTTCGACGTTCCTAAGCGAGGTCCCCGGGACGTCCCAGCCGCTGCCGTTAGAGATCACTTCTAGAATGGCCCGGTGAATGACGGGAGTGTCCTGCCCCCCGTTCTTCCTGTAGATGATCACGTCTCCTGGCATTCCGTGGGATTCGTAACCGTAGTGCTCGTTTCCGGGTCGGGTTGCCTCGACGAAGGTGACTATGTCGACCCTTTCCTTGTTCATCACCAGAACCAGGTCCCCGGGGTCGATGGCCCCGATCGATCCACCTTCCTCGTGCATCATCGACTGCGACTCGACCACGACCATAGGAGGGAAAGAACCCGTGGATATCCACATCGATCCGAGGAGGAGTACCACTAGGCCGACTGCCAGCGATGCTTCGCGGAGCCATGGATTTTCTGCAAAATAGCCCTCGAAGTCTGGAACGGAGGTTTCCTCGTCAGACACCTCATTCCTCCTCGGTTCTTCCAATCGGCTTGTCATCGGAGGGCGCAGATAGGGCGGAGTACCTCTTCGGGACGCTGATGCCCATCCTTTCGTAAAGGCCCTTGAGCCTTGACTGGAATGGCTTCCCAAGCAGGTCTGCGGCCCTCTCTGCATCCTTCCTCCGCCTCATCACCTCGGCTCGGGAGTCCAGTTCCAGAATCTCGGACAGTGTCTGCTTCTTGTCGTAGAAGTAGAAGAACTCCGGTGCTACGAAGAACAGGGCAAGGCTACCGCCTAGCAGGCCCACCCAAGCCAGGGTGATCATCCGGTCACTGGCTTCCTGGGCGTAGTCGAGGAAGAAGAGCTGGATGAACGAGAACAGTGCAACTCCCAACGAGAGTATGGTCATCGACGTGTAGGCCTGGAAGTGGTACTCATGCTTGGAACGCCACCACTTCTTGATCGGGTTGGGTGATTTCGTTCTGCGTCGCGCCATGCTACCAGACCTCGCGCCGCACTCACATTGTTAGTCCCTTTCGTCGTTTGGCATCTGATTTCTGGGGGCAAGCAATATGCGAGAGAGCCTGCTGGAGCGGTTGTGCTGGTTGGTCTGACGGGCAGAAACGCCTCGGGCAAGTCGACTCTTGTAGGTTGGTTCTCCGAGAAGGGCCTGAGGAGCGTGTCTTGCTCCGACTCGATTCGAACGTGGTTGAGGGACCAGGGCATCGAGACGACCAGGGAAGCCCTGATCGAAGGGGGAAGGGAACTCAGGAGGAGAGGGGGTGCGGGGGTGCTCGCAGAGATGCTCCTGGATATTCTGGATGGCGAGGACGCGGTCGTCGACTCGATCAGGACCCCAGCTGAGGTGGAGTCGCTGAGAAGAAGGGGTGACTTCGTGCTGATCGAGGTCAGGGCGGACGAGGATTCCCGTTGGCGTAGGATGACTGCAAGGGGAAGGGCTGGCGACCCTCTCGAGAAGGAGGTCTTCCTATCCCAGGAGGAAGCCGAAGCAAGGTCCGACGACGAAGCTGGGCAGGCCTTGGATGCCACTGCTGCAATGGCCGATATCACCGTGCTGAACGACGGGACTTTAGAGGAGCTGGAAGGAAAACTGGAAGAGATTTGGTCTTCACTCAAGTAGAGCGCACCTTGATGCCTGCCTCTTCCATCATGGCAACTGACATCGCGAAGTCCTTCTCCCAACGCTCTGGGATCTCGATGTCTGCAGGGTACACCACCTCCACTATCCCTGCTTGAATCAGTGAGCGGGAGCAGCCGGTGCACGGTGGCCATGTCACATATGCTGTGCATCCCTTCAGGGAGACTCCGATCCTAGCTGCATGCATTATCGCATTCTCCTCCGCGTGGCATATCAGCGGGTACTTCTGCTCCCTGTCCTCGAGCCTGGCCAAGTCGTCGGATATCCCCCGAGGGAAACCGTTGAAACCAGTGGACCTGATCTCCCGGTCCTCACCGATAACCACGCAACCTACCTTGGTGGAGGGGTCCTTGCTCCAACCCGAAATGTGCCTTGCGAGTTCGATGAAACGCGCATCCCACTTATCGCTCACATGCACCGTGCGAGGCGTTTGGGTAATCAGCCTTCGGTTTGGTCCCGAGGAGGGTGTGCAACCAGCAGGTCAGAGAGATCCGTCCCTTCCCTGACGGAGAGCTCCTCGATGATCTTTCCAACCAGGTATACGCTTCCGGAGACGAAGACGAGGCACTCATGCTCGCGGGCCATCTCAGAGGCGACTTCCATCGCATCGGATGGCTCTGGGACCAGCAAGGGATGCTCCCCCGATGCCTCCGCCATGGCATCGGCCAAGTCCGATATCGGTACCGTTGGCCTCCTACCCCCATTGACCTCCGTCACTATCGTCTGGATGCGCCCATCGGTATTCGAGAGCATTGAGATCGATTCCGCGAGGTCCTCCTTCTGAGTCATCCCCAGCAGGAGGACGTGTTCAAATCCGGCAATACGACTGAAGTCATGTGAGATGCTCTCGGGATTGTGGGCTGCGCTGAGGTGGAAGTCAACCCCTGACCATGACATGGGGGAGTTGGTCCTGCCATGCCACGTGACATCCAGGTCCATTGCCTCCCATCCGACTCTGCGGCCTATCTCGAGTGCCATCTGGTTCGCCACCTCTTGCGCGTCATTGCTGCTAGGACGGAACCATGAGACATCCGAACCGGCTATTCCCTCGATTGCCCCCCTGACCTCCTCCCCTTCGTGATGGAGGCAGATGATGGGAACGCCGGGCCTGTGAATGCCGGCCTTCTCAGTGGCTATCTTCGGTAGGGAGTCGCCTAGAACCTCGGCATGGTCCATCGATATTGTCGTGATGGCGCAGATGTCCGCATCCACCAACCTGGTGGAGTCCAACCTGCCTCCCAGTCCGGTCTCGATGACCGCCCTGTCGACCCCCGATCTTGAGAACGCCAGCATGGATGCGAGGAAAGTGGCCTCGAAGTAGGTCGGATG
>JAZANL010000029.1:0-6508 GCA_036251765.1 Thermoplasmatota archaeon
ACCCTGCCTCCGCTGATGTTGATCTTGGCAGTAGTATCGGGAACCTGCTTCAGAAGAACCGCTATTCCCATATCGCTACCCTAACTTGCCGGGCCGGAATGCGCTCTTTCAATATTGGGACGCGCGCTCTTGTGGTTCAAGGCTCTCTCGTGAATGACTGAATGCCCGTGATGTGCCTTCCCAGTATCAGATTGTGTATGTCGTGTGTGCCCTCATATGTCTTCACAGACTCTAGATTAGCCATGTGCCTCATAACCGGATACTCATCTAGGATGCCATTGGCGCCATGGATATCTCTCGACATGCGAGCGATCTCAAGAGCCATGTCGACGTTATTCATCTTGGCCAGGGAGATTTGCTCAGGAATCCAACTCCCATCGTCTTTCTTTTTGCCAATGTGGTATGCTAGTAATTGCCCCTTGGTTATTTCTCGAAGCATCCAGGAGAGTTTATTCTGAACTAGTTGGAACGAAGCAATGGGGTGCCCAAATTGAATCCTACTTAGTGCATACTCTCTCGCAGAGTTGAAGCATGACTGGGCAGCCCCAACAGCCCCCCAGGAGATTCCATATCTGGCATTATTGAGGCAGCTGAATGGCCCTCTTAGGCCTTTAACATCGGGCAGAATCCTATCCTTGGGGATTTTGCAGTCTTGGAAGACCAGCTCGCTAGTGACACTGGCCTTTAGCGAGTGCTTCCCTTTCATTTCCGGGGCACTAAAACCCTCATCCTCCTTCTCAACAATGAATCCACGTATCTCTCCATCTAGCTTTGCCCAAACAACCGCCAAGTCAGCAATTGTGCCATTTGTGATCCACATCTTTGCCCCATTTAGTAGGAAGTAATCCCCCTTGTCTTCCGCACGAGTGATCATGTCCCCTGGGTTGGAACCATAGTCTGGCTCTGTGAGGCCGAAGCATCCGATCAAATCTCCCTTTGCCATTCCAGGCAGATACTTCTCTTTCTGCTCCTCGCTTCCGAAGTCCCAGATCGGATACATCGCTAGCGACCCCTGAACGCTAGCAAACGAGCGAACACCACTGTCTCCGCGCTCCAACTCTTGGCAAATTAGCCCATATGCAATGTAGGAGAGTCCAGGGCAGTCATAACCCTTCAGGGGGGCTCCAAGGATGCCCATCTCCCCGATCTCGACCCTCCATTCGTCCGGGAAGACACCATCTCTACACGCATCCTCAATATTTGGCAGGACTCTATCTTCTACCCAGTCCCGTACCATGTCTCTAACCATGCGCTCTTCCTCCGTCAGCAAGGAATCGATATCGTAGAAGTCTAACGCCTCGTATGCCATGTTCTCAGCCCCACGCGAGCAAGTTTGCACATGAATTTATGCTCGTCCTTTTTTCCTTGAAAGACGCCTTTCTTCCCTGATGGCACTTTTCCGTTCTTCCTCACTCCCGATTCTTTTGGTCACCCATCTGCTAAGACTCGGCGAAGAACTAGTCAGTAGAGAGGCTATCATCAAGGTAGTCCCTCCGAGAATAATAATCCCAATCCAGATTTCTAACATCGTACCTCCCTCGCTCTCAGTGGCAGTTGTGAAGGAAACGACACTTCCACTATCAGTTAGTATCCAGCCATCAAAGGCCCCGGTCCCCCATGTGGAAACAATCCTCTCTCCCGAGATTGAAGCGTCGAAATCCACGGCATCATCATTGTCCAACCAGTGGAACGACTTGCTAACCTCCAGATCATGCTCAATGAGCCCGAAGGGAGCCAATGAAATTAGAGAACTGCCGTCCTTCTGAATATTGATTCCCGTCATTATGCCCCCAAATCCCTGCAATTGCACGATATCATTGTCATAAATCGTAGTTTTAGAAGGATCTTCGATGCTCACTCTAATCCTTGCGATGGTCAATTCAGATGAGATGACAACGCATTCCATCAAGGTAGTTGAGGGGCAAGCGACGTCTATCCAAGGATTGCCATAACCTCCGATCCAGAATAACTCATGCTCTTGATTAATCACTCCGATTCCATCGACGCTGGACGAAACTATGCAGATGTTGTAGCCTCGGAGGCAAGAAATTGCGTTAATGTCACTTTCACCTCTGTTTTCTAGAGGAATAGCCTCCACTCCGCCACCATCAAGACCTCTGAATCTCCAAATCCAACCACCTTCTCCGCCAATGTATGCCCAACTACCATCCCCATTCCATGAAACCGCCTTTAGCTCAGTGCTGCCAAAGATGGAAACCCCTCCCGCGTTCTCGATGGTGCTATTGGCGGTAATAAAACGCAAAACAGACCCTTCCCCGCCTACCAGAAGTGCAGTATTTCCACTCGGGTGGAAAGATCCATCAAGTAGGTCCTCACTACCAATAGAATCCACTCTCGAATTGTTCGCTGGAATCATGGGATCTATAACGAAAATCGTCGATTCAGACCCGAACGCTAGAATTGAATCCCCTTCTGGGGATACTGCTATACCCTCCATTCCAAGATCAAACTCTTCAAGGATAACTACACTTCCCATGTTCACTACAGACTGTGCAGCTGCCATAGGGGAAAAAATTAGGACAATTGCCCCCATTATCCCTAAAATAACTCCTCTCTCCATGCATGCCCGAAACCCTCTGACCGTTTAGGCCTTGTACTAGTTCGAGAAGTTGCTCTCCCTCGGCAGTATTGAAGAGACCCTGTTCATTCGGAGGTCCATGGAGCGATTCGACGTTCGCAGGGGATTAATCAAGGAAGTAGACGGCAGCGGGGGGCTCCCTGCTCTCGCAAAGGAGTTCTTCGATCATGTGGAAAGCTCTTCTGGTAACTCTTTCCAGGCCTCTCATGGGGTAATGACTTCTATTGAAGCCAGATATGAAAACGGGGCATTGATCGTAGATGTCACTAATGTCCCGCCAGATTTCGAAAATCCAGAGGCGATGAAGTTAGCCATGGAGGATAGGAAGAGATGGACTGCCTTCCTAGACAAGTCCACCGGTTACAATTCCAAACAAAGAGGGGACAAGGCGAAAGAGTGGGCGAAGAAGGCATCGAAGGCAAAGTCCGCAATTTCTGCCGCAAAGCATTTCATGGAGATGTCAGAAAGTATCTCGGACGATAAGAAGGAACAGGCAGATTCTCTGATAGGTGAAATCGAAACGCTTCTGGAGGCGAATGACAACACTAAGGCGGCTGGAAGGGCTGAGAAGCTCAATAAGCTGTTCAACTAGGTGACCAAATGTCAGAGGGAACTCCTCCAGAAATCGATCAGGTCTCCCGCGATCGAATCGAGAGGATGTTCTCCGGATGTCAAGAGGTAGTGGGGATTGATCATGTTGAATCCGTACTCTCTGGGGGGGCAAGTCACTCTGGCGATGGTGAATTGGTAGCATATGTGGGATTGGAGCCAAGTGGGAAGGCCCATCTTGGTTGGATTATACTTGCTGACACAATTAGAAACTTGATTGATGAGGGTGTTCATGTAATCATACTTCTCGCTGACTGGCATGCGTGGGTAAATGACAAGTTTGGGAGGGACATGGAGAAGATTTCCATAGCCTCCGAGTACATGTCTGAGATGTTTCGGGCAATTCTTGGAAACCCCAGGGAAGGAAATGGCAAAGGAGAGATTCAATTCGTAAAGGCCTCTGAGGTCATGGATTCTGGTAAGTACTGGGAAACGGTTCTCAGGTGCTCGAAGAACATGAGCCTCTCAAGGGTGCGCAGAACTTTCAGCATCATGGGCAGAGATGAGGACTCGTCAGACCACGATCTGGCAGCATTCTACTACCCCGCCCTTCAGGCTGCAGACATATTCGAGTTGAGTGTTGATATCGCATTAGGGGGCATGGACCAGAGAAAGGCGCACATGTACATGAGAGAAGTCGCAGAGAAAAACCACTGGATTAAGCCAACTTGCATCCATACCCCGATGCTATCAGGGCTAAAGGGACCGGGGAAAAGGATGGACTCTTTCGATCACAAAATGTCCAAGTCTGATCCCGGAAATGCAATTTTGCTGGATGATAGCCGAGAATCAATTAGGGCCAAGATGCGCAAGGCCTTTCTAGAGGTCGGGAACGAAAACTCTCCCGTTTTCGAAATCTGCAGAAACGTGATCATTCCTAAAATTGGCAAGATTACCGTTTCCCCAGACCCCAAGTATGGCGACGCCTCGGAGTGGGAAGATGCGCAGTCGTTTATCGATGCAGTAACAGATGGCTCAATTCACCCGTTGGACGCAAAGATGGCGGTAGCCGACGGACTTTCAGAAGTACTGTCTCCAATTTCCGAGCATTTCTCGGGTAAGAAAGAACTTCTGGACGCTATCAACAATATTACCGGCTCAATCTAGTTACAAGACTAATGTAATACTAATCGGGCGATATTCCACAGGTATGATAATGTAGGGCAATTCCGAAAGGAAGGAATTAACATGGCAGAAGTAGGAATAGATGACATCGCTCTGCATTTTCCAAGGCTCTACTTTGCTATGCAGGACTTCGCTGAATTCAGAGGTGCCGACTATGGCAAACTTAGCAAGGGATTGGGGTTGGAAGCAATGGCGATTCCAGATGTCCATGAGGATACTGCAACCATGGGGGCAAACGCAGTTTCCAGGCTGATCGACCGGAACTCAATCGAACCTTCATCAATAGGACGCATCTATCTCGGAACCGAATCAGCACTTGACGGGGCAAAACCCACTGCGACATATATCATGGATATGTTGGAACAGAGATACTCGCCTAAGTTTGGTGAAAAATGTTTCAGGAATTGTGACGTTGTTGATCTGACATTCGCCTGCATTGGAGCAGTAGACGCCATGCACAATACGCTTGACTGGGTTGCTAGGGGAGGGGAGAAAAGAAACCGAATTGGAATTGTCGTTTTCGCTGATAACGCAAAGTACGACCTTGGATCATCTGGTGAGTACACCCAGGGCGCTGGTGGAGGGGCGATACTTATTCGGCACAATCCCCGACTTTTGGCAATTCCTGACATCTGGGGGGTTTCCACGATGCCAGTTCACGATTTCTTCAAGCCCCGAAGAGAGGTTGAAACAAGAACAGTAGTGGAGAACGTACTGGAGCTAGCCGAGGAATCAGGGGCCAGAATCACTTCAAACCTGGCTGAAAAGATTCTGAAACTGCTTCCTCGCTCCAAGAAGAAAAACGATGTCATATTTGAGAATGAGAAGATAATGATACACAAGGACACCCCAGTTTTCGATGGGCAGTTCTCCAATAGGTGCTATTCAGAGTCTGTAAAGCAGGCTTTCATAGATTTTCGTAGTAAGGCAATAGATGAGGGCCGATACGACCCCGCAGAAGATGAAATCCTAACCAATCAATGGAGTAGGATAATTGTCCACCTTCCATACGCTTTCCAGGGCAAGAGGATGTTCCCTGATGTATTCCGCCATGATAGGCGCGATCTTCCCATGTGGTCTAAGATTGTAGAAGAGATAGGTCCAGAGCCCTTGCCATCGGACTATCCAGATACTCCCGATGGTATCGAGGAATTCGAGAAAGCAAATGACTCCTACCGTAGACTAATTTCGAAGACGGAAGAGTTCCGAATCTTCGTTGACGAGAGGATCGAGAAGACACAACGTGCCTCAAGCCTTATCGGGAATCAGTACACTGGCTCAATATTCCTAGCTCTGATGTCGGCTCTGGAATCAGACTATGTCGAGAATGTAGAAATTGAATCCAATAGAATCGGCCTATGTGGATATGGATCGGGTGCAAAGGCAAAGGTGTTCGAGGGGATTGTTCAGCCTGGATGGCGAGAGATCGCCTCCCGCTTCCATCTCTTTGAGCGCCTTTCAACAAGACATGCAATCAATAAGACAGTCTACGAAGCACTTCACAAGGGTAAGAGGAAGCGTTCCGTTGTCAAACCAAGTACTGAGTTTGCATTGGTCAGCGTCGGATTGGAAGGGGATCTTGAAGGCCAAAGAAGATACGAGTGGATTGAGTGACTCAACTCAATATTTCTGCAACCGTTTCGGTGAAGAAATCCACCTCCTCCATTGAATTATAGTGAAGCACTCCCGCTCTGAGGACCCCTTCTGGCTCAAGTCCAAGTGCTTCAGTAAGCTCAAGAGCGTAGAAATTCCCCGCCCATACGAAAATTCCTCTTTCTGCTAACCTTCCTCCCATTTCCTTCGCTTCCATTGAAGGATGCGTGAATGAGACAGTTGGAGACCTCTCTGAAATCCTACTTGGTTCGGTAATTCCCCAGACCTTCAGACCCTCGATCTTACCCAGGCCTTCTAGCATACGCAGGCAAAGATTCTGCTCGTACTCCTCAATTGCCACATATGCCTCAATTAGTGCGTCCCTCCTACTTAGGTCGGCATCCCCACATACCTCTCTGCCGACCCATGCAATGTGGTCAATCGCGGCCTTCGTGCCTGCCATGCCCTCATGACTTTGAGTCCCGGTCATCCATCTGAATGGCATTTGCTCGGTAGCGACCCTCAACTTTGCAACAGGGATATCCTGCATACGCTCCTTCTTCCCCCAGAGTAGTCCTTGGT
>JAZANL010000030.1:0-39980 GCA_036251765.1 Thermoplasmatota archaeon
ACATGCATTTAGACATGTCAAACAGGTACCTGGATGCGGCCTCTGAGTTCTCTGCGGCAGGTGGCACTGCAATTATGCTGGTGCACAAGCCAGCATTCTCCGCCTCGCTTCCCAGGGACTTAGCAGGCTACAAGGAGGCCTACTCCGAGACGGTCAAGATGGCCGAGGAGGTCAGGTCAAAGCTAGGCCTCGTAGTGGGAGTCGCTCTTGGGCCCCACCCCGTTTCGTGGGAGAAGCAGACTCACGAGCTGGGGATGGGGGAGTCGACGGAGCTCCACCTAGAGGCCGTGGGACTGGCTCTGGACATGATCCAGTCAGGGGATGCCAATTGCCTGGGAGAGGTAGGGCGGCCGCACTACCCCGTGGCCGAGGATACATGGGAAGCTGCTAACGAGCTTCTCGGAGAGGTCCTGTCAATGGCATCCTCGTCCGGAGCTCCCGTGCAGCTCCACGTCGAGGACAACGGAGAGCGGACCTGCAGGGAACTCAGTGAGATTTGCCACTCATCCGGACTCCCTCTGGACAGGGCCGTGAGGCACTACGCGCCTGCCGATGTTAGCCCCGGATTCACTCACGGGCTCTCGGCGACGGTAAGCGTATCCAAGGGAAGCGTGGAGGGACTAGCGAATACCGCTAGGAGCTCCATCTCGCCATGGGGGATGGAGACGGACTTCCTCGACGACCCTCGACGACCGGGAGCAGTGCTGGGCCCGAAGACGGTACCGAGGAGGACCAGGGAACTGTGCTCGCGTCTCCTCTCGGACGGATGGGCTGACGAGGAAGTAGAGTCGCTCATGGAGGACGTCCACGTCAACTGGCCCAAGTCACTATACGGAATCTGACCATATCCTCAGTCGAGGGGACATAAGCATCACAGCACCTGCGGAGAAGAGAATAACTGAGAGCACCATGAACTGGAACTCCCCTAGGGGGATAGGCATCCCCAGCGACTCCATCGCCATCCTCCAGAGGGGACCATTGATGGGTAGGAACATTACCATGACGACTATCCCCAGCCTCTGCCTGAGCATCATGTGCCTTCGTGCGAGGCATCGCTTTTCAACTCCGGTTGCGACCGAATCGGTTTAGAGAGTAAGTATGCTCCCAGACTCTAGCGCCTGTAGTGAAGGGGTTATCACAAGAGGTTTCCAACCTCTTGTCCCGGGTTCGAATCCCGGCGGGCGCACCACCTTTATTCCAATGCCATAGAGAATCGGAAACCGGGACTGAAGCATTGAAACACCTCTCGCTTCTCGAAAGCCCGTGTCAGTAAGGGAGCAAGAGGCAGATGCCGGAACTTTACTGAGCAAGGACATGTCAGAGATCAAAGATGAGAATCAAGTTGTTGGCAGAAAGATCTGGAGGATAGTCCCCTACGTCACTAGATATTGGAAAAGGGCCCTTGGTGGAATTCTGGCAAATGCTGGCGCACGAGCCTTCGATCTCATTCCATTCGTAGCAATAGGTATGGCTGCAGATTATTATCAATCCCAGACATTCACTGACTCTAGGGTGGAGGGGTTAGTTAGTTGGGGGCCAATTCCTGACTTTGGGCCAATCGACTCAGTAGAGCTTGGATTCGGACTCCTGATCATGACTTCATTCACCTTCCTAGCAATTTTCCAGGGACTGAGCAATCAACTTTGGCAATCCACCGCATATATGGCGCAGCATGATATTCGAATGGATGCTACAAATTCGCTATTGAACATGGAGGCATCTTACTTTGAAAGTAGACAGACAGGAAATCTGATGTCAGTACTCTCAGCGGATGTAGCACAACTTGAGGATATCATTTCAGATGCGAGCACTAGCATGATTAGGATCACAATAACATTCTCAACTGCATTCATCATTATGTTCTGGATGTCACCAAAGCTGGCTCTGATTTTGTTCGCACCCTTGGTCATCATTGTCCCTATGGTAATCTGGTTCTCAACTAGGGTCCAGAGGAAGTACAGGAAACAACGAGAGAGCACCGGGGGGATTGTGGCAATACTGGAAAACGTGCTTACTGGAGTAACGGTTGTCCAGGCCTATAACGCAAAGGAGTTTGAGAGTGACAGAATCGGTAGGCAGAGCGGGGATTATCGTGACGCTGCCATTCAAGCCGCATTCATCAGGAATCGATTCATCCCCGGAATTTACGTTGTCGCTGGAATCTCATTTGGGTTGTTAACCTCAGCAGGAGGGTGGGTAATGGAATCAGGGGAGATAACAGTCGGGCAATTCGTAACATTCCTGCTTATATCCACCAGAATGACAATGCCGATGTTCATTCTCGGAATGCTGCTAAACCAACTACAGAAAGGCGAGGCTTCTTCGAAGAGAGTTTTTGCCTTAATTGACCTGGAACCATCAATCTTTGACAGAGAGGGGGCCGTACCGTTGGAGGGGCCGATAGAATCTCTCAGTTTCGATAACGTCTCCTTCGCATACCCTACATCCGACACAAACGCCCTGAACGGGATATCACTCTCTGCCTCCTCAGGAGACTTCCTTGGGGTCATGGGACATACTGGAGCAGGCAAGAGCACGATTCTGAAATTGATCGAGAGATTCTACGAGCCGCAGGGTGGAAGTGTTTTGATCAATGGCAGAGACATTAACGACTACCAGATAGAATCGATCAGGGAGAGGATAGGTTTCGTCTCCCAAGACCCATTCCTCTTCTTCGGGACCATTGGTGAGAACGTGGCATACGCTAGGGATTCGGACAATGATCAGATTCTAAGCGCTCTAGAAGCAGCCGGAGCAACTGAGTTCGTTTCCAGCCTAACGGATGGTCTGGATACGATGGTGGGTGACAGGGGGGTGATGCTTTCAGGTGGTCAGAGGGCCAGAATCAGTCTAGCCAGAGCACTATTGAAGGATCCCGATATACTGATTCTTGATGAGGCCAGTGCAGCACTTGACGCAGAGACAGAGAAGCGTATCCAGGAGTCTCTCTTCGGTAACTCAAACGTGGGCAAGAAGAGAATCACGATAGCAGTAGCGCACCGACTCGCAACAATCAGGAATGCGGATGAGATAGTTGCTATGGTAGACGGCGCAATAGTGGAACGTGGAACTCACAGCAACCTGATAGCGAATGAAAACGTCTACGCTTCACAGTGGTCAATTCAGACAGGGGAGCTGGACTCACGGGAGGTATGAACTTGGACGAGACCCAGATACCCTGGGTCCTAGTAGAGCCGGGTAGCGTAATGGTGGGCTCAGACGATCGCTCAATTCTTTTTGGAGGAATTGGGCCGCGTCACGAGGTTAGCATCGATTATCCATATAGAATCTCAGAAAGGCCATTGGACTTCGAAGAATTAGCTGCTATCGAGGAGAATTCTGGCATGGAGATTGCCTCAGATTCGGAGTGGCAGTTGGCATATTCAAGAGGCCTCCTATCGGGAGTTGACGGCTCTTCTGAATCATTAGCAGATTCTACACAAGACTATTGGGGCAAGGCCTGTGATGGTAGGCCATTCGTGAATGGTGGACACAGTCCGAACTTGATTCGAAGATGGAAATCGGGAAAAGCGGAAACACTGACCGTTTTCTCTCAAAGAAGAACTGGTGAACCAATTTCGGATGGAGTTAGGATGGTAGTTAGGGACCACACGGGTTGGGGTGATAATCCCCTGTCAATCCCAAATAGAATCAATCGCTCCGAGGTCATCTTTGAAGAGATTCTGATTTGTATGATAGTAGGAATTCTACCTTCATTTGTTTGGGCTTTATTCAATGCCAGCCCAGGATACATCAGGGAAGGCTGGCTCAATCTAGTTCTCGGAGGGATTTTCTTGAGCACATTCACAATGCTATTTTGGCGCCCAAGGCAGCCAACATGGCGTATTGAATCTGGCAGAATGGTCCCTTCACGAAAGAAAAAGAAAGGCCAATCCTAACTCCTATCCCTGTCATCAATCTGCGAATTTGGACTACCGGTTACGATACTTATTCTTGCCTTGTTTATCCCAATCCCATAATCCCATAACAGCATTAAGGAAACTATAGAAGACAGAATTATAGAAACTGGATTTTTGCTGGGGGAAGGGCCTAGAATAGCTCCAGACCAAGCAATGATATTGAACAAAATCGCCAAAGTCGGCAATTGGTGAACAGATGCCCTTTCTATGCCAAGTGGAACTGTTTCAGTTGAAATATCCCAGAATGAAGGCCAAGCCAGACCTCCATTCAGACTCCCCCAAATGAAAGTCGCGAGTGAAAAACACATCAGAATTGGAAATGCAGAGACCAAGCTATGGCTCCATCCCCAAAGGCCTGGGTACCTGTTGCCCGCCAGAGTCCTAACAAGCCCATAGTTCCTGATTTGCTTCCTTACCTTGGTGATGCCTCTTCTCCGATGCCACATTATTGCGGTCCCATCGGACCACAGGCGATGCCCCAATGATCTAATTCGGTAATCCAGCATCACATCTTCTGCACCTATTGCACCACGATCAAATCCACCAACCTCAGTCAACACCTCTCTTCTGTATGCCGAATTTACGCCGGGCAACTGCTCCACTTCGGCAAGAGACTCTTCTGACTTTTTGCCATAATTCGTTCCAGCGGTGAGGAACTTGTTGCAGAAAGCAACATCAATCGCCTTTTGCCAGATATTGGACTCATCAACTGGAGCGAAGTTGGGTCCTCCAACTCCGGATACCTCTGGACGTTCGAACCATTTCTCCAATTTCTCTACCCAGTCTTTTGGCACGATCACGTCATCATCGGTGAAGAAAACCAATTCAGAGTCAGTCTCTTCAATAGCTACATTGCAGGCATCTGCCCTGTTTCTAGAACCGTTGTCGTCAATGTACCTGAAACCTCTCTCTTCGGCCACATCCCTCCCTGGGTCTGCACCAGGACCAACAACTGCCACTTCCATATCTTGGAATGTTTGATTCGATAGCCCATCCAACACCACTGCAAGCTCAGCGGAGTTGTCAACCGTGGGAATGATCACGCAGACCTTGCTATTCACGATAACCGCTGAGAGGGGGCCATTGATGAGTTCACGGGTCAGTCATTGACAATTCTTGGCGCTAGGAAGTAAGTCCACCTAGCTCCCCCTTCATTGCTCATCCACGTTAGCCTTAGCGGGTACTTCTCCTCAAACTCAAGTGAGACTTCATTCGTGAAGCCTCCAGCAAGCTTCTTTGTTAACTCCCCGAGATATTGGAGAGAATAGGTGGAATGTGTCGGCGATGCACAGGTCAGCTCGCTCAACTCACCTGATTCGAATTTCACATTTACACCCTCTCCGGCCTCAACTGTTACAGATACTGCAAGCTGATTCTTATCCATACTCAGGTCCACTTCGCCTCCAACAAACTTTGCTGCTCTCAAAGCCCTGGACAACTTCTCTGAGTCAATGGTCGCCTTTGATTTGAATTCTAGATTAGGTTGGTTCGGATTGTCCATCGTACTGGTGTCAATCCCTCTGAGTATCATTAGAACCTCTCCAACTCTGACATTTATCGCCCCAACCGCATCATCAAAATCCATCTCTACTAGATCGCTTGGCCCCGCGAGTGTTAGGAGGTCCCTCATTTTCTGAAGGTCAAGGCCAATCTCCACTGGTTCCACTTCATATGTTTCGAAGCACTCGTCGGCAATTGTTGCTGAGAGGAGTGCTACGTGCGAACCATCAACCACTGACACGCTTAGTCCCTTTTCGCCCCAAACCAGCTTTGCCTCCGAGGTAAGTACCGACAACACGTCCACTATCTCCCTCATTAGTTGCTGCTTGGCTGTAATTCTCAGCATCCACTCACCTCGATTTCCATCTACTGCATAGGAGGCTCTTGATGCTTATTGGCACCAAACCAGAATTTCTACTGGTACTCCCTCCACTTATGCTTGCACTCGAGATTCGCACAAGTGCAGAACTTTGTCTCTGGCTCATCAGAGGACCTAGTCTGCTGCAAGTGAACGTAAGCATTCCTTCCATTGCATTTCGGGCATATGTAGTCCCCCTCTCTTAGAGTTCCCTGAGGCCCGTCTTCTTCTACTACCTCTGTCAGATGTTTCAGGGACTTTGAACCGGTTGAAGCCGTGGTCTTGGAAAGATCAATGGTTTCTCCAGTCATCGGATCTGTAAACTCTGACCCCTTGCCGTCTTCTCCGGATAGGGGCCCCTCGTATCCGCATTTGTAATCCGGGCACTTAATCCACCCTCTATCATCTGGATAGGAAAGCGCACCACACTCAGGACAAAACATCTCTACCACCATTGTCGTATTAACGAGAACCGAACTACCCTGAACCTGCCGACTATTCAACTATTCGTCTGCCAACTCATACATTGCCGCACCGTTCAAGCCATCGTGCCGATTGGAGGGGCCATGAAAATCCTCTTCGATTGGCGCCTATCACGTGTCGTAGATGACCAAGGCAACATTGTAGATGAGATAGTTTGGGACGGGGCAACATCGCCATCTGGTGTAGCTGAAAGACTGTTGAAGATGCAACGCGGCCGAATTCTTCCGGAGGTCAAGATCCTCTCTGAGAGATTCCCAGAAGCGGAAATAGATTCCATGGCCGCTCTATCAGAACCAAACTGGCCTCGAGAAGATTCGGAAGACCTCTTCCAGAGAGCCACATTGTTGCTAGCTAAGATGGGAGTAGCCGATTCTTCCAAAGACATGGACAGGAGACTTGACATGCTAGTCTCGGCTACCTTGGAGGCTAGATCATATTGGACGACATCCGAATCTCGTTGTATCGAATGGGCCGGACTCTTCATCACAGAGGCAGACTTAGATTCACAGAGGGACGAAATTCCCATGGCTATAGCATCTTCACGAACTATCTCCGAGGCTTCGGACAAACTCGGAGTATCACCCCCAAAGCACACTCCCTCTGACTCCGAGTGGTCATCAATGGTATCACATGCTTCTTCAGTCACCTCTTCATCAAAAATTATCGAACAATTGGAGGCTTCTATTAGGGAAATTGCCACCACTCACATACCATCCTTGAGCGCACTATTGGGACCTATCTCAGCATCCAAACTAGTCTCCTTGGCAGGAGGCAGGGAGAGGCTCGCCCGAATGCCCTCCGGGTCTCTGCAGGTACTTGGTGCCCATGCTGCAATGTCCGCACACAGACGTGGAGCTCCACCTCCAAAACACGGAGCTGTACTCTTCTCTATGCCACAAGTTAGCCGTTCTCCCAGATGGGTTAGGGGGAAGATAGCCAGATATCTCGCTGGAAAGGCAAGCATTGCGGTCAGGGTAGATCACTTCGATGGAGAGACTTGGGGTGAAGCCGAGATAGATGAAATAAATAGAGAGATAGAGGCAATCAAGGCAAAGTTCCCCAAACCACCAAAGAGGAGTTGAATGATGCCAAACAAGGCAAAGACAATCGTATGGGGGGTCAAGAGGGAGGGGAGGTCCCTCTGGACTAGAAACGCAGTTAAGGGAGTCTCAGTAAGAGGGGAGAGAAGAAAAAGAGACGGCAGAATTGAGTGGAGGAGATGGGACCCGACCAGGTCCAAGGTCGCAGCAGCAATCCTCAGAACGAGGTCCGACCCGTCTTCCATACTCCCGCAACCAGGTTCTACATGCCTGTACCTCGGTGCATCAGGTGGAGGCACTGTCAGCCATATTCACGATTTCGTCTGCGGTGCCGAGAACCACCATGGTGGACAGTTGGTGGCAGTAGAGATTTCTCCTCGGATGGTCCGCGATTTAGTGAAACTCTCAGATATGAGGCCCGGACTTGTCCCCGTTCTGGGAGATGCAAGAAAGCCAGAACAGGTTGCCGCCTTCATCAGAGGGAAGGCAAATTGGATCCACCAAGATCTCAGCATTGCAGACCAAGCAGAGACATTCGTTAGAATGGCTACTTCGTTCCTCGCTCCAGGTGGAATAGGGCTACTGAGTCTGAAGGCTGCAAGTGAGAGGTCATCTGAAGGGGACGATAATTCAAGGTTCCAGAAGGCGGAACAGATTCTGAGAGATTCAGACCTAGTTTTTCAAGAAAGAATGGACTTGAAGGGTTTGGAAGAACAACATGTGGTTTTCTCTTGCACATTAGGCCTCTGAGCCTATCGCGATTGCTATTGCAACGCCGTAAAACAGTATTACCAGCAAGGATAAGCCAATGGCAATCCAGGAGACGATCTGAGCAGCCTTAGCAACACCTTGGTCTGGATGACCAGGGTACTGGGATGTAGTTGCGAGCGCTCCATTCGCTACAATCAATCCTGGAACTGCAGTGCATAAACCACACATCACCAGGCCCAGAATTCCCAAGACAAGAGCCAGAATGGCATTGGTTGCGGGCATGACCATCCCGGGACCCCCTTGCCCCTGCACGAATATCTGCTGTGGAGCCTGACTGGTAACGCTCGGACTCCCCTGTAGAATTACAGTATCAGGGGGGTCCTCAGGATCTCCGCCTGAAACCCAGTCAGGGACTTCGCTTTCTTCCATGAATTATGGGACTATGCTGGGGTGAATAACTTTGTCGCAGCCCCTGCTAAAGGTAATGGTCCACCTCGTTGACCACTATACATGCCAGAGTTGCCAGAGGTAGAGACCGTGCGTCTTGGCTTGGAGAAGCATCTCCTTGGTCGGAAGATCTCGTCAGTAGATACGAGGAGAAGCGATCTAAGATTCCCGTTCCCCACAGATTTTGCTGAATCACTCAGGGGTCGTTTGGTGCTGTCAGTTGACCGCCGAGCAAAGTACTTGCTCATTCGTCTGGATGGTGAAATTACATGGCTCTGCCATCTTGGAATGAGTGGGAGGTGGACTCTAATAGGTGATGGAATTGAGAGCAGACCGGGTAGTTTCTCCAACGGAGCTCCTGTGGGTAGTGGCGACGGCCCTCATGATTGGGTGGTCGTTCACCTAGACGACGGTAGCAAGGCAGTCTACTCGGACCATCGAAGATTTGGCTTCATGGATTGCTTCCCCACATCGGAACAAGATGGCCACAAATTCCTTTCCGGCCTCGGACCAGAACCAACTCCAAACCACCTTGTTCCAGAGGAATTGGCAGTCGGACTAAGGGGTAAGAGAACCCCAATCAAGTCAGCCTTGCTAGATCAACGAGTTATCGCTGGCCTCGGCAACATCTACGTTTGCGAGATTCTTTTCAGGGCAGGAGTATCGCCAAGGAGAAAGGCTAGCAGCATTGCTGGAGGATCAGGCGTCTCAAGAAGGGTGGAGAAGATTACTGCTGCCACCCACGATGTCATCACTGAGGCCATTGATGCGGGAGGTTCGACGCTTCAGGATTTCAGAGGTGTTGGAGGGGATGAGGCGATGGGCTATTTCATTCACAATTTCCAGGTCTATGGAAGAGAGGGAGAGAGTTGCATGAAGGAAGACTGCAATGGGGCAATCAAAAGAATTGTTCAGTCAAACAGATCCACATTTTACTGCCCAGACTGCCAACGTTGAGATTCTGACTAATCATGATTCTGTGACATCTCTATTCCCTTGACAAGCGCGAGAAGAATCTGGTTTCGCGGAGTCGGAATTCCCAACTCCTCCCCCTTGGAGATTATCGCCCCGCAAATCACATCGATCTCGGTCTTCCTTCCTGCCATCAGATCTTGTAGCATCGAGACCCTATTATCAGCAGTCGAAGTTACTACTTCCCTCAAGTAATCCTCTAGGTCCAATTCTCCCATGTCCACTCCCGATGCTCTAGCAACCGACTCCGCCTCCCTCATTGCCTCCATAGATTCAACCCAGAGCTCGGGAATTTCTAACAGAGCCCCGTTCCTGACCCCAGATATAGCACAAATCGGGTTGATCGCTACGTTAACCATCAACTTCCTCCAAATTTCCTTTTTGATATCTGATGACCAGATTGGATTCAGGCCCGCTTCATCCAATAGGGAAACAAAACCCAACTCCATGGGGCCTGGGTTTGATCCATCCATTCTGCCCATGGAAAACGACCCCCTCCCAGTCCAATGTACCACTCCTTCACTATCTCTCCATGCCGAGTGAGTCGTACACCCTCCGAGAACTCTCTCCCAACCAACTCTACTAGCGATTACTCCAGAATTTCCTAGACCGTTTTGAATGCTAACAACAAGCCCACTATCGGACACAATGTCCTCGGCTATCGAGGAAAGTGTCGGAGTCGAGTCTGACTTGCCAGCAATAATTGCCACATCACAGGAATTGCATACTGAATCATTTAGCGGGCCACCTTCACTGTCAATCAGGGTATATCGTTCCCCAGGAATCATCTCTACAGCCCCATCCGGGTTGAAGACAGTCATCCCAGTTTTGAGAATCTCAGACGTCCTCCCTCTCGATACGCAAACCAATTCTGCCCCAGTATCCGCTAAGCAAGCAGCAAAAACCCCACCTAATGCCCCAGTTCCAAGTATCGCCACCCTCACTCAACATCCCTCCACAGGGCATCTGGCCGAGAGGTGAACTGTTATCCCAGAGTCATCAGCTGTGACCCAAACAGCCCTCTCAAGATTCGAGAGACCAACTGCTTTCGCTGTAACCAATGTGCTATTTCCAGGTTCCACCCAATCTTCGATTGTGACTTCCCAGATTCCACTTTGGGGAGAATCGCCATGCCATTCAACAGACAAGTCCATCCTTGCTTCCCCTCTGTTGAATATCACGAACTCCTCTGCAGCCATCCCTCTTCCGAAAACACCCGGTTCGACGAAGACGTCTACAGAATTTCTTATTCTGAACGCCTCAAAGCCTCCTTCAGAATTGCATTTAGCAAGCCAACCCCCAGTTCCGATACCTATGGAACCCTCTCCACTTAGATTGCCCACCAGTCTAATCGCAGAGTAGTTGCCCATCTCTTCCGACCAGTTCGAGCCTGTATTGACCTGCTTCGCTGCATCAGCAGATTGACAGAAAGGAGAGCCATAGTCCGAATGGATCAGTGTTTCCCCCTCTGATATGAAGCCGTTGGGAATTTCCCAGACCCCATCGCTGACTTGGATAAATCGCTCTGAACCATTGATCGGAATCGTCCACGGACCAATGGTCTCGTTCCCCCTTTGCCAGTAAATGACGGGGCCAAATGCTCTTCCTTGGCCGTCAAAAGAATCGGAGTTCTGAATGGCACCTTCATGCCCCTGAAGACAAATTTCTCCACCTTCCTGACTGAAATTGCTTCCATTTACGGACTCCCAATATGGACTCTCCACGACAAGAGTCCCTACTCCTGAATTCAACTCATTGCAAATTACCGGAGAGTCGAAGTCTCCCTTTAAGTCCCAGAAAGGCTCAGAAAAACTCTCATTGTTCGAGATTGTCAATTTAATCACGTGCTCTATTTCGAAGCCAGAAACATCGACAAAAATCTTGAGCAGGTGGGGTGAAAAACTATTCTCTGGAGGGTTAATCCAGACTGATAACTCGAGTTCTTCTTTCTGAGTGATGCCATCAAATCGACAGATATCGGCAGACTCTGAACAAGAGTTGTTGAGGCCCCATTCAACCGGTTCCGAGCCTTCAATCCTAAATTGGAGCCATCCCGACACCGGCATCACCCCCTCTGGTTCCAATACTAGGGTCAGTTCCAACTCATTTCCTGCCTCGAAGAACATCTCTTCTGGCCAATTTTCCGTAGAAATTCCGGCATCATAGTCCTTCATCTCGTACGATGGAACAGTTGCTGGCATCCCTGCTAGAAGAACAATCATTGCTATAGACACAAATCTGCTTCTGAACCGCTCTTCTAGTCCGAGATGCTCATCCAAAATAATTGGTTGAGGCAGATTGTCGGGGTTGAACCTCTGCCATGCTGCAACAAATGCAAGAAAAATCCAAGGAGTCCATATTGCTGTAGAGAATACTGCCACCATTACGAAAAGTACGATGAGGAAAATCGAAGTCTGCGTCCCACCACCCCTCATTTCAGACGGTCCAATAATTGCATGGAGCAACCTATCCCCTGGCAGTCCCGGGATTGGGAGAATCAACCCCCAACCTACAATTGACAGTCCGATGCCTGCAATACCGGTCGGATGCAACCATTGCAGTCTAATTTCTGATTCGTTGCCCATCCAAGATTCCAACAAACTCCCAGTGATTAGGTTTGTATCAAACACTGTTGGAGCACTCGAGAGTTCGGGTGGGCTACTCGGAGTCATCATGAGCCCCAATATCGTGAGAATACTTCCTGACAAGAATAGGACAATTGGGACGACCACTTCGATTGACCCTAGTGCGTTCCTATTTGGCATTGGGACTAGATCCGGTTTCCTCTGCCCCAGTGTTCCAACTATGCCAAATGGCCACCACGTGGGTATCGGGAAGACAATCGGGGCAATGTGGCCGATTTCGACTTCGAACCTCCTTGCCACTATCACTCTGCAATAGCTTGCTATGAGTAATGAGAGGACGACCGGTGCCGTGAAGAAAATCAATGACTGCCCGTACTCGCCAATCCCAGAACCTCCATAACCGTACTCTGACACCCAATGTTCTCCCACTAGTGTCATGAAAACCGCCATCACGATCCATAGGGACACTTGCTGATAACCCTCCATTACCGAACTCCCAACTGGAACTCTTGAAATTGTCATTACTGGGGGGTTACTATTCTCAAGTGAGCCGACCAATCCCATTGACTCCAAGTGTCTGTTTAGTAGGAGCAGTTGCTCTCCAGCCTCAACCCCATCTTTCCCCACCACTTCCCAGGAATTTGGATATGCACCTTCGTTACCTAGATCGAAGAACCTTGAAGCAATCACTTCTAGAAGCTCTCGAGTGCCCCATGTCTCAGAATCGACCAATATTTCTTCGGGTACCATGCTCTCTCCCCGACCTTGCTCGAGGGATGTCAGATTTGACCCCTGCTCTTGTCAAACTCATTTGTTCTTGAAGCGCTTTAGTCGGAAGGTCTCCTCTCTTTCCATCTCCTCAAGCCTGAGTTGAATGAATGTCTGAGCCTCTTCCATCTCTGGGATGACCTTGAACTCCAGTGCATTGACCCTTCTCTTAGTGGCCTCTATTTCTTCCAGGAGCCTCTTCAGTGTAGCTTCCATCTCTGCTGCCTTTACGACCTTCTCAACTAATAGCGAGTATGCGTCAGCAGCCTCGTCAATGTAGGGTGAACCCCCAACCATCCCAAGACCCCTATCTTCGGCTGATAGTTTCAGATTCTGGCCCTCGACCTTTGGCACCACGACGCCCATGATATTCCTTCGCGATACCTGGACCTCTGGATGCTTCGATGCTGCTATTGCTGCACTCTTTACCGACAGCCCACCTTCGATGGAAGATGCAAGATTAATTGCCTGAAGAGCATCTCTGAAGGTTCCCACCAACTCTTCTCTGGCAGCAATCATCTCGGAAAGTAGAGTCCGAAACTCGTGGAATAGCCCATCTCTCTTCATCTTCAGAAGATTGTAACCACTAGAAGTCTGCTTGATCCTCCTCTTCAGGTTGATCAACTCTGACCTGGTTGGTTTGATATCTAGGGCCATTTGCCAATCACCTCTTACGCTCACTCTTCCTTCTTGTCAGTTGGATGGTACTTGTCTATCCACTTCTGGTCCAGTCTCACTAGGTACTTCGTGTCTATGTTGGAAAGTAGATTCCAAGCAAGGTCCAGAGTCCCTTCGTGTATGGTCCTGTCCTCGTCCCTACTCTGCCTCAAGAATTGGTCTTCGAAAATATCTGCGAACTTCAACAACTGGAGGTCTCTTTCGTTCAAAGCGTCTTCACCGACAATTGCCACTAGGCCCCTAAGTTCCCTGCCCTGTGCATAGGCTGCGTAAAGCTGGTCAGAAACTGACTTGTGGTCTTCTCTGGTCTTTCCAGGCCCAATTCCGGCGTTCATTAGACGGCTTAGTGATGGAAGAACATTGATCGGAGGGTAAATTCCCTTTTGATGCAACTCTCTGGAAATAACGATTTGACCCTCGGTAATGTAACCAGATAGATCTGGAATCGGATGTGTAATGTCATCACCGGGCATGGTAAGAATCGGGAACTGTGTGATAGAGCCCTTCTTTCCTTTTACCAAGCCAGCTCTCTCGTAAAGCATAGCCAGGTCGGTATACATGTATCCGGGGTATCCACGCCTTCCAGGGACCTCCTCCCTCGCAGCTCCAATTTGCCGCAGGGACTCGCAGTAGTTCGTCATATCAGTGTATATCACAAGTACGTGATAGTCATGCTCGAAGGCTAGGTACTCTGCAGCTGTCAGAGCCAACCTAGGGGTGATCAACCTCTCCACCGCAGGATCATCTGCCAGATTCACGAAGAGTGCTGCATTCTCCAGGGCACCCGTCCTCTCCAGATCGTGAACGAAGAAGTTGTACTCTTCCGCGGTGATTCCCATCGCACAGAATACGACAACGAAGTCGTCATCGCTACCCACAAGCTTGGCCTGCCTTGCAATCTGCAATGCGATATCGTTGTGCGGCAATCCACTTGCACTGAAAATTGGTAGCTTCTGACCTCTAACCAAGGAAGTGCAGGCATCGATTGCCGAAATTCCAGTCTGTATGAAAGACTCCGGACTCTGCCTTGAGTATGGGTTGATTGCTGCCCCTATGATGTCTGCCATTTCGTCTGCAACTATCTCAGGGCCACCATCTCTAGGCCTTCCTGCACCATCCAGGATCCTCCCGATGAGGCCCTTGCTTACGGGCAACTTGAACACATCACCTAGGAACTTCACTCCAGTCTGCCTGTCGACAGATGCAGTCCCCTCGAAGACCTGCACAATCACTTGGTCATCCGATGTATCCAGGACCTGCCCGTTCTTCATCGATCCATCGCTCAGTCTTAGCTGGACAATCTCTCCGAAAGACACTGGTTCAGTCTTATTTAGGAACACTAGTGGCCCCTTTACGTCTGTAATCGTTCTGTATTCCTTTCCACTCATTGTATCACCTCAGTTTGCCTCCATGCTAGAAGAAATCTGCTTGCCCATCTCCGACACTAATTCACCAATCTTCTCGTTGTAACCCTTCTCGAAGCGTCCTCTCATCAGATCCGTCCTCGCTGGGACGTTCACTACGTCTTCCAGCTGCGCTCCACCGGCAATTGCCTTCTTCGCTTCTTCCTGGAAGCTCAGAATTGCTCTTGCCATGTCGTATTGTAGCTTCAGATCACTGTATGTGTCTACATCGTGGAAAGCATTCTGTTGTAGGAAGAACTCTCGAATCATCCTGGCAACCTCCAGTGTCAACTGTTGATCTATTGGCAATGCATCCGAACCGACCAACTGGACAATCTCCTGCAATTCTGCCTCAACTTGCAGCAGTGTGCTAATTTCTGTCCTGACTTCTGGGAAGTCTGATGCTATGTTGTCCCTGTACCATTGGTCCAATGCCTGTGGATATAGGCTGTATGAACTCAACCAATTTATGGCGGGGAAATGCCTTTGCCTTGCAAGACCAGCATCCAAACCCCAGAAAACCTTGACAATTCTCAAGGTTCCCTGGCTGACTGGCTCGGATATGTCACCACCGGGCGGGGAAACAGCACCAATGACTGAGACAGACCCGTCATCTCCTGCAAGGGTCTGGACTCTTCCAGCCCTCTCGTAGAACTCAGCTAGCCTACTGGAAAGGTACGCGGGATACCCTTCTTCTCCAGGCATCTCTTCAAGTCGGGAAGAAATCTCCCTCATCGCCTCTGCCCATCTGCTCGTGGAGTCTGCCATCAGGGCTACATTGTATCCCATGTCGCGGAAATATTCTGCAATGGTTACTCCTGTGTAGACTGAAGCCTCTCTAGCAGCTACAGGCATGTTTGATGTGTTTGCGATCATTACCGTCCTGTTCATTAGGGGCTTGTTTGTATTGGGGTCGATCAAGTGGGGGAACTCATCTAGAACCTCGGTCATCTCGTTTCCTCTCTCTCCGCAACCAATGTAGACAACGATTTGAGCATCGGACCACTTGGCAAGTTGTTGCTGAGTGACAGTCTTTCCTGAACCGAAAGGACCGGGAATGCCAGCCGTCCCTCCCTTAGCAAGTGGGAAGAGGAAGTCTAGAATCCTCTGCCCGGTCATCAGGGGGACGTCAGGGGCATACTTCTGAATGAAGGGCCTAGGGTGCCTTACTGGCCATTCCTGCATCATAGCAATATCCGTTCCATCCTCAAGCTTACACACTGTCTCAGTGATGTTGAATGAGCCCGAGTCAATCTTCTTGACGACCCCTTCTTTTCCTGGTGGCACCATTACTCTGTGCTCGATAGTCTCGGTTTCTTGGACAATTCCGATTACTTGGCCCGCAGAAACCTCGTCTCCAGCCTTAACGCTGGCATTGAAATCCCACTTCTTCTCAAGATCTAGTCCGTCTGCATCCACACCTCTTGTGATGAACACCCCCATGGTCTCTTCCAACTTAGGTAGAGGCCTCTGAATTCCATCGTAGATTTGCGTTAGCAGTCCAGGACCAAGTTGCACAGATAGTGTCTGGCCCGTCCTCACCACTGGCTCTCCAGGCTTGATTCCAGATGTCTCTTCGTAAACCTGAATCACCGATTGGTCGCCATGCAGTTCGATTACTTCTCCCATCAAACCTTCAGTCCCGACTCTTACCACCTCGTACATTCGGGGGGCTATCCCTATCGCAGTCACAACTGGTCCGGAAATCCGGTATATTACTCCATTTTCTTTACTCATTTTTTTTCACTTCCTTTTTTGTTCGAATCTTATTTCCATAGATCGACACCAAGTGCCGACTTGATGGACTCACGGAGGGTATTATCCTCCTCAGTCCCAATGCCCAGAATAGTGGGCGTTACGCTTTCAGAGAGCTGCAAGCGCAACCTCTCTGGGAGCCTCATTAAATCGAAGTTGTCGACCACGACAACTCCAACTTCCGTCTGATTCAGCAGATCCCTGAGGATCTTCTCCATCTCTTCGTCATCAGACGGGTTGTACAGGGTTTCAACACCTGCAAGTTGGAATCCTAGTGTGAATTCCAATGGACCTACAATTGCTATTTTCATATTTTCACCTCAGTAGTCCATATGCGCTTCCAGAACTTCGTTCGGAAGTCCAACTGCCTTGCCGCGCACCAGCAGACGCAGGTTCCTGACTTCCAGAGCCTTCCTTTCAATGTAGTATATGATCGGGAACGGAGAAATTGGGCTCAGGTGAGCAAACCTCTTCAGAACCGCGTGCTTCTGATGGGAGAGAAGCTCTGCATACGGATCCAAACTGCCCATTCTCTCAGCTTCTCGCATGGCCTCATCAAAACCAGAGTCATCGAAAGAGCTACTTCTTCGGAGGGTTTCAATTAGCTCTTCGTCGTTCTCTGCCTGACAGGCCTGCCTCATCGTACCGGCGTCAATCTTTCCACCCGGGATGATCATCGCCTGACGCTCTTCAGCACTCATGTCCATTCTAATAGAACGGAATTCATTCATCACATTTCTATGGTCGATCTCCATCCTCAGATACCTCCTGAGTCTTGGACCACCATCCCTTCCCCTTACTGCCTTGAGAGCATCAGAGAAGTATTGCAAGTCCAACGCATTCTCCATGTCCTCCAGAGAGGCATCGGCATCAAGTTTCGATAGTGTCATCCCCCATGAGGTACCAGACATTGCCTCGACTGCCTCTTGAAGCCCCTCTGTATTCCTTACGATGTTCAACCAAGGTGCGTTTCTCGGGTTCTCAGACGGCAGTATCTGAGACTCAATAACCTCATCAGATGCTCCGCCATTTACCGCTCTGAGAACAGTCTTGGCCTTCTCATAGTCAAACCTCTCCACATATATTGCTACAAGGGATTTCAAATGCCCCTGGCAGAACTTCAAGACCCCAGCAAGATCATTATCCAGATTATGGAACAAAGCCGCCTCGATAGCATCAGCCCCACTCATCCTCGTTCCATAGATATCCATCTCTGCTCTGTAACCCATCTCCCCAATGCTAGCACCAATCGACTCGGTACCTTGTTGGACAAGCTGGCGCATCCTTGTCGTGTCTATCAAAGAAGCCTTGCGGGCCTTCGCCCGAGCAGCAGCGTTGTATAGATTTGAACGACCGTTCAGCGCCCTAGCCATCTTTCTCACTCACTGTTCTCCGAATAGGATGTTGTTTACTTCCCCAAGGCTTGACTTCCAAGCCGCTTCCAATCGGAAGTCGAACCTGAAATCCAACACCGTGGAACCGTCTTTGGATTCTAGTACGAATCCCCCCAATCCCTCGATGTCGTCTCCCATAGTGAAACCACTCTTGGACAGTGCAGTTCTGTCAGAAGCTACAGGCCTCATTATCATGCCAGTCTTAGATTTGCTAGCCTCTTTTACCAATGAGTCTAGTATCTGCTTCCTACCCTTCATTTTGGGTGAACTAACCTCTTCTTTCACCGTCTCCCATGTTGCATCCAACTCTTCTCTCCGTGCGATTAGAGCTCTCTTCTGATTCGCCTGTCTGGCAGAGGCAACTACCTCTACGGACAATTGCGCACTCTCTCTTTCGGCCTTGTCAGAAGAAATAGAGGAGACTTCAGAGACTTCGTTCTGTGCTTCCTCCTCTATTCTTTTCGCTTCTGCTTGAGCAGCCTCGACGATGGACTTAGCCTCCGCCTCAGCCTGACTGGCAATCTCTGCTGCCAATGCGTCAAGTGTCATTTTCTTACCTCCTATTCCGTTGTGGATCTAGCACTCTGCTCAGAGCAGGAATAGTGCAAGGAATCCAAACAGTACGATGGTCTCTGGTAGAGCGGTGAAGATCAGTCCAGTTACGAACTTGCTCGAATCCTCTGCAATCATTCCAACTGCTGCTGCTCCAATTGGCCCCTGGCTCAGTCCAGTCCCGACTCCTGCCAGTCCTAGTGCTATTCCAGCGCCAAGCTTTGCTGCGTCCCAGTTGTAGGACGTCGCCGTCTCATCTGCCTCTGCTGCCGAAACCACCGATGCAAACATTGCAAAAGCGATCGTGGCCATCAAGGCGCTCCTTCCAGTCATTGTTTTTCTGTTGTTCATTCTTTTTTCCTCCTTATTTTTTCAAGCCTAGGCTTGGAATCTGATTTAGTCAACCTCCACGTATTGTGTTCGAAGGCCGAATGGGTTGAACGCCTCCCCGCTTGAGTCATAGTATTGCCTCATCCACTCCACAAAGTGTAATCTGGCTGCGTGAATGTTTGGACTGAATACCCCAAGGCCCCATGCGAAGAACTGAACCGCCAACCATCCGATTACGAGTAGTATCGCCATCAGGGGCTCATCGAATTGGATATTGGCGAATAGCATGGAATTCCCCGTTTCTGCAATTTTGACCCCCACTACTCCAACAGCGAACAATCTGACATAGGATATCACTGTGGGCATCATGCCGACCGCTTCTATAGGGGCAAGCCCGATATTGATCGGAAACGGTACTCCATGATACTTGTAAAGAGTCCACATTAGCATCACAGTTGCAGATGCTGCTATCGCTGCGCCCGGCTCCATCATCCAGTCTGCTGGCCCGATGAATCCATAGGCGAACATGAATCCTCCAATCAGCAGAATCATCCATGCCCCCTTCTCAAAGAACGCGCAGACGAACCCGAACCCACCATGGCCGTTGCCGAAAAGCATGATGTCCCTGAATCCAATTACCAGACCTAGGAAAACATGAATCACTCCCAGATAAATGGTTAGTAGGATCAAATGCTCCAGATTCCCCCCTCCATCGACCATTACGACTCTGTGGAAAGGGAAGGCCAACTCAATTCCAAGTGGAAGCGAAGCAGTCCATGCGTGATAGGTTTCAGGGGTATTGATGTCTGGGTATAGGAACTGCAGGGCCATTGCTGGGTTTGATCCGGAATGGGGGAAGATTTCCCATCCAGCAAACTCCGCGTACAGGTATCCGAAGAAAACGGTCCCGAATCCAATGTACATCAGGAATTTACCTCCTAGCTTCAGCATCTCGTTCGTGCCAGATCTACTAGCCAAGAGGGCACCAAGGCCCATCGTCACAAGTCCGTATGCCATATCTCCTAGCATAATCCCAAAGAAAATTGGGTATGTGATGAACATGAATAATGTCGGGTCAATCCTGCCGTAGGCCGGTCTACCGACTGCATCGGTAAGTAATTCCATGGGCCTGCTGGAGCTCCTTTCTTGGAATGCTATGGGGGGCATTTCCTGACTGTGGTGGTGATCCGAGTGGCCGTGCCCCCCGCCGCCTGCCTCCATCTCGAATGGGGTTACTTCTGTGAATAGGCACACTTCCTTGAGAGCACTTTGGACTTCTTCTGCTCTTCCCATGGGGACCCAACCATCGATGACAAACGCGTGCTCGGAGACAGCTATCCTAACCGGGGCGGTCAAAACGTCATGGTCCCTCTCCAGGACCTCTAGCCCGCACAGAAGCATCTCGCCATTCGATTTGTTCCACTCCTCAATCCTTTTTTCCAGATCGTACTTCTCGCCCTCAAGGCTACCCTTAGACTTCCTAACTTCCGATAGTCGTTCAGTCGCAGATCCTTCTCCATCTGGAATCTGAATGGTTTCGAACCCAGCCCTTTCCAGTTTGGAAGACGTATGCGCAGCGTCTCCGTTCCTGACGAAAACCGCAATCAAACCCGCCTTGCCTGACCTGCCCTCGATAATCAACCCGGATCCAACAGCCTCTCTCGCTTCGGCAACGTTTTCCACCGTCCCAACGAACGCTGTTATCGATTGGTATCCTCCAAGAAGTTCTAGATCAATCCCCAGTGGAGATACTTGGGAGAGTGCTTCCTCTTCTTCCATTAGCGATGAGATTTCATTTTCCAAATCATCAATTCTCGAACTATCAGAAAGAACCTGGTCAATCTTTGCCGATAGGTCACCTCCAAGAGAATCTCTTACCGGCCCTGCAGGAACTGGCTTTGTCGGCCCCATCGCATCCACCACAGAAGCCGCTGCTCTTGCTTTGACCAGTTCTCGCCCTACTTCCTCCGAACCATCCTCTGGAGAGCCAAGAGTGAAACCGTCCTCAGTGCCATCGTAATCGATAATGTGCAAGGCCTCGAGATGGGCAAGGATGTCTACTGCCTCACCTAGCTGCTCCTTGTTCCCAGCAGCAACCATTCGGCCCATCTGCTGAGTGTTTACTTGTGACATCTAATTCCTCTGGGATTTCAGGATCTGAAGGCGTCTAGAACTGCGTTCACCGCATCTTCCCTACTGCCTTCTCCGCCGTCGTGAATTGAACCTATTGCCGAGTCCCCTTCCTTGGATACTTTCTTCGCCTCGCTCTCGGCAGCACTTCTCGCTTCCGAAATCATATTCTGGGCGTTGGCCTCAGAGTCAGACCTTCCTGATTGGATTATCTCAGTCGCCGTCAGTCTCGCCTTCGAAACAATCTCTGATGCCTTCGACTCTGCGTCTGCTATAGTCTGCTTCGCCTCACTCTCGGCCTGTCTTATTGCTCGTAGAACCTCTTCTCTTCCCATTCTATGCACCTACGGTGCATTGGCGACCGTTGAGGAGTTTATGATGCTAACCTCGCGCATTCCACTAGTTCGACTCCACCCATGAACCCTATCGGGAACCTTCCAAATATGGCATTCTCCGGGACTACGTACATGGACGCGCAGGGGATGGGTGCCGATGATTGGGATGAACTTCAGAGAAACCTACTTGCTACAATCCCGGTATATGATAGGATAAATCGGTTCGCCACGTTGGGACAGGTCTCAAGATGGCGTAGGATGGTTAGGGGGATGCTTCCGGAAGGAAAAATCCTGGAGGTGGGATGTGGCCCTGGAAGCTTTGCAGAGGATGTTGTTGGCAGAGAGTTGGTATGTCTAGACCCAATTCCAGAGATGCTCTACACGGCGGAGCAAAGAGTGAACTCTGCACGTCAGGATAGGGGAGATGGACCGGCAGAATTTGTCGAGGGAACTGCAGAAGAACTCCCTTTCGATGATGACTCATTTGACGCGATTTGCTCTTTGTTCTCATTCAGGGACTGGTACGACAAGAAAGCCGGACTCTCTGAATCTCTGAGGGTACTAAGGCCCGGCTCACCAATAATCATTGTAGATCCTGCAAAGATTAACCGAGTCCACGGGTTTCTGGGTATTCTTTGGATGAGGATTTGGGTGGGAGCATATGCCCGGATAGTTTGCGGTCAGCGGGATCACCCATGGAAGTGGCTTACAAAGACTTACTCTGAATTCGGTACAACTAGGGATTATGTCTCTATGCTCAAGGAGGTCGGTTTCGTTGACGTCAAGGCTAGAGTAATCTTCCCCGGAATGGCAACAATCTGGTCAGCTCGCGCGCCTTAGAAGAACCAGAACATCCTCCGACAGGTCACAGCCCTCCAGATTATCCCCTTTGTAAGGCGGTTGAATGCGATATTAAGAAACCAATCAGGAAACCTGAACATCAAACTTCCAATGGCAAAACCCCTCTTCGAATTCCTCATCACATCGCCCATCTGCCACTCCCATCTATCCTCGTATTCCTTCAGATCAGTACCGTTATTGACATGTTCGGAAATCACCTCTCCTGCTATTCTACCACCAATCATGGCTATCGTGATCCCTGCTCCGTTCGATGGCAGAACCATTCCTGCAGAATCACCGACTAACAGGTAATTGCCCTTTACAAACGTACTAACAGTTCCAGACATCGGGAGATATCCCGCCCCTCGGAAGGACTCCTCTCCCTCGAATCGTTCGATGAACTCGTTTGCATATTTCTCCAGGCTAATCCCCTTCGCCATCCTTCTTTGCACCCCCAATCCAATATTCGACCCTGAGCCCTTGGGGAAGACCCATGCATATCCGCCAGGGGCTACAGATCCGAAGTGCAACTCCAATGCGTCAGAATGACTCCCATTTTTGAGGGCGAATTTGACAGGAATGTTCAGGGATCGCTCGTCCCAGTATTTTTTCCTTATTGGATCATTGTGCCCTCCGGCCCCAACAATCACCTTACCCCTCATCTTAATCCCGTTGGACAATACAACAGCATCTCCTTCAACACGCTTTACACGTTTTCCCAATAGGTAATCCGCACCTTTTGAGCGAGCGAGCTCTACAAGTGCCTCGTCGTGAGCAACTCTGTCCAGGACAATGCCATCGAAATCGAAGTCCATACCCTTCCCATTTGGCTTGACAATCCTCATTTTTTCGCATATCCTTGAGATGGCGTGCTCCGGGGTCCTGAATAGGTCGTCCATTTCGGGGACTTTGGGACACAGCCTCTTCATCTCCTCATTGGTGGGGACCAACTCTCCGCATTGCAGCGGCGTTCCAATGGGGTCTCTTGCATCGATCACCAAGACACTCAGGCCACCTTCCGCTGCGTACCTTGCAACTGTGCTACCTGCAGGTCCACCACCGATGATTATCGCATCCCAGAACTTCTCCTCGTCCAAGGGAAGCATCTCCGTTAATTTGTCCTTGACTCCGAGATTAAAGCGATCTCAGTAAGCATTTCCTTCTCCTCGGAATCAGGGAGCCTTTCGATATGGCCCAGAGCCCTCTCGACATGATTGGAAACGAGCAATTTCGCATATTCGAATGACCCCGCCTGCTTCAGGAGTTCGACTAACTCATGCAGCCTGTCATCTCCAAAGTTTGTCAGCACGTCCTTCAGTTGATCCCTATCCGTTCCATGGAGCATAGTTAGAGCATAGATGATGGGCAGGGTCATTTTCCCCTCGTGAACATCGGTTCCCCGTGGCTTTCCAATGAAATCATCTCCTACCAAGTCAAGGATGTCATCCACCAACTGGAAGGCTCTACCTAGCTCCATCCCATAGCCCCACAGAGCGTCGGAAACCTCCTCGCTTGAACCCGCTATCATTGCAGCACTGGAGCATCCTGCAGCAAATGGTCCAGCGGTCTTCCCGTCGATAATGGCGTAGTAGTCCTCCGGTCGGGTGTTGAGATCGTGAATGTGCTCGAACTGCAGGATCTCTCCAGAGGCTATTCCTGCGCATGCGTCTCTCACCCTTCCGACCACCTTTTCGTCGTACTTGGCCCCGAATTCGAAACCCAATGTGAATAGGTAATCCCCTGATATTATTGCATGCGAGGTACCATGGGTTGAGTGTATTGTCGGCTTCCCCCTCCTCATTTTTGATTGATCGTAAACATCGTCATGAACCAGAGTCGCCGTGTGAATTAACTCTGAGGATAGGGCCAGGTCTAATGCCTCTGTGTGGTCATCACCCCCTGCGGCCTTGTAAGAGAGAATGACCAGAATGGGCCGATACCTCTTCCCCCCTCCGAGTAGGACATCTCTAGCGATTGACATTACTGGCTTATCTAGATGGGAACTCATTTTTTCCAGTACCAACTCTTCTATTGAATCCTCTACGAAGTTCTTGATGGAATCTAGAGTCATCGACCCCATTTTCTCCGCTTCCATGATGACTTCAGCCTAGGGGTCGCATATATCAACGGGTGCGCACGCCGCTTAGAATGGGTACAAGGCGTGCCCCCCCCCTTGAGGTGGATGCGATGGAAAACCGGATAGTTGTTGGAACTCTGGATTCGCCCTCCTGCCAAGTTACTTCACAGATATCAACTCACTTCGAATCCTCCAACTCTGGGGATCTTGAGCATTTAGTAGCCCCAGTCGAGGATTTTGAATCCGGAATAAAATCTCTTTCAACTGGGGACATCGACATCCTCGCACTCCAAGCAACAGAGATTTTTGGTAGAGAAGGGACGATTTCAGAAAGTGGCTGCCAGGTGATCGGTGCTAGAACTCCAAGACGACCTAGTCTGGTTCTTGTTTCGCCAGATCGACTGATGTACCAACCCAAGTCTGCAATAATAGTCTCAGATTCATGTCTGGTCCGAAGACAACTTCTCAGGGCCAGGTCAGACTTACAGGCAATCTCCACAGGAGAACTGGGGACCTTGGTCTCCGGATTCGCCCTCCCAGAAGACTCGAATGACCTCCCTATCGCTTTAGCCGAACTGTTGGAGCGAGGGGAAATCGATGGATTCGTGATTTCCAGAGCAGAGTATGAAGGGTCAAACCAGACTGAGAGGAGGCACACTCTGATGTCCCAGCCCAATGAGCGCGGAGCGCCTCATTTTGTCCCTCCACCGTATTCTGATCTAATTGCGATAATCTCACGAATAGGATTCCCAAGCCGATTGGCACAAAACCTAACCGAACCGGAGGGCAATACCGTTCTTTGGGTACAGAGCAGGATTATGGGGGACCTGGAAGATTCGATGCATGACAAAATAGGATTGGAAGTTAGGCACAGGCAGGTCGGCGCGATCCTAAGACAGGCAGAGGCGAATCGGGACTTGGTCTTGGAACAATCATGTCACGACCCCGATGGGGAGATTTACCACGATGAGGTCAGGGTTGAGATTCGCATGGAGACCCTATCCGAGAGTGGTAGGAGGACCCTATCTTTGGAGAGGCTAGTTGCAATTAGCGAGTATCAGCGGGCCGTCATCGCCCTTCTGATGGACTGGGGCAACCTCGTGAACGAATCCACCAGGGAAGTGCCCCGTGACCACCCCACCGACGAAGATGCCCCGCCCTTCCTCAAAGAATAACTCCGTAGAGAACGTGCACCCCACAAATCAAGACCTAATCCCCGAGATTGGGGCAACCGATAACTAAGGAACCCTCTCGAGGGGTAATCGTAATCATGATGGTAGACTCTAATTTACTGAATTCCCTATACACGGAGAGGCTTCAGAATCTGAGGCAGAGGGCCGAGGGAGCAGGAATTTCCAAGTCCGGATCAGTGGAGGTCCTACGAGCACGACTGATCAGCCACCAGGTCCTTTCTGAACACGACTTGTCTTGGGAAGGGATACAGTCCATGTCACACAAGGAAATGGGGGATGTTCTGAAGGTATTCGGAATCAAGTCTTCCGGATCTCACAAGGAGAGGAGGCAGCGACTATGGTTGCATTTGAACTATGATTCGCGAAGAATGACAATAGAGAATCTGGCCGAGATGAACAGGGAAGACTTGCATGAGATGTGCAAGAAGCTAGAGCTCGATCTGACCGGGAATAGGACAGTTCTGATGGGGAGGGTGGCAGGGGTTCTGACTAGCCAGATGAATGGGTGGGGCAGAATCAAGAGAAGCCTGAGAAGGAATGGGCTCCAATCCTCCCTTTTCCAAGAGCCAGAACCAGAAGTCAATACGAACGATGCCGCAACTCAGGAGATTGCCGTGGAGGAATTCCATGCAGTCCCCGCAGAAGCCCTGCTGGAGGATGCCAGCGACGCATTATTGATCGGCATGGACAATCAACCCAACCACATCCAGGGGGATATTCTGACAATTCATGCACGGGTGGGGGATCTGGAGAGGATGGTCGGGACCATACTTAGGGGCCACGGAGGGTCATGGGGGGATTCTGAGAGGGATCTCCTGCTTCGCCTAGCTGACAGGAGGGGCTGGCCGATCACCGAGCAATTCGTCAGGCACCGAGTCATTATGGTCGCAACCAACATCGCCGAAGTTAAGGGGGCCGAGATGAACTCAGGTGGCGAAAAACAATCATTGATGGAGGGAACGGAAGCAACAATCGGCAGGATCAGATCAAAACTCTCTTCGCTAGATTCAAAGGACGAATAGCACATAATCACGAGGATATTGAGAAGAAACCGAATCTAGGTTCTGAGATTTCCATAGTTACATCCCTTAGGTGCTCTATTGCATCCTCAGCCGCTTCTCCAGAGGAGCCAGCTGAGACGCAAGCCGCAACCAGGTCATCATACCCAACTAAATCCCCTCCATTGGAATTTACAATTCCCAGAATGACGTCTCTAGGGTCAGCGTTTTCCACCGACCGAGCAGGCTCCGAATCCACTGGCAAGGAATCGCTACTGAGTGTGACTTCTGTAGGCTCTTCCGCTCTTCCAAGAGCTCTCGAGAAGGCCTTGAGAATCCAGACTCTGTAGGCCTCTGTGTCAAATTCGGAGTAATGCTCTCGAGACTTAACCATTCCAGCAACCAAGTCATCCGGAACTCCAGCATCCCTCAAACTCTCCTCCGTTAATTCCAATCCTTGTGAGGAGGAATATGCCTCCAACCTCCTAAGGGTGGCATCAGCAGCCTCGACCAGCCATGATTTGTAGGCTTCAAGATCTATTTCGGTGAAACTCTCAGCTCTGATTGAAGTGAAAACTCCACCATCTTCAGACTCGTTTGACTTTTGCCTGCCTACTATCGAAACTAGGATCGAGTCTCCCGTTTCAAATCTAGCCAGCAACTCTTCTGCATCAGGATGTAACTCAGGTTGGAACGGAGCAACATCGAAGTAATGCGTTCCGGAAGGGTCTCGAACCTGGCCTCTGTAGAATGGGCCGGACTCCCCATCCCTCCTCTCCATCCTCTCAAGGCCACCGCAGACCAGACACCGATTTACCTTGGCACCTAATTTAGTAATTACAAAACTAGGGTCGTATTCTCCAGTTCCCCTCTCAATCAATGAAGACTCCGAGTATTCTTGTGCAAAGATTCGAACCGCACTCTGCCTTTCTCTTCTGCTCCCAGATCCAGAAATCACAGAACCACCTCCCACTTTTGCATCACTTTTTCCGCCTCTTCAGCAGGTTTTGGATCTATCATCTCCACCTTATCGGCAAACAGCATTGCTCCTTGGCCATCAACAGCGCATCTTCCATGAACTGACATTTTCCTCGCTAGCACTCTTCTTCTAAGATTGGAAATGAAGGCCTCTTTGCCGATACTCGAAATCTCGCCCTTGATTTCATCCATGCCCATTCCAAGGAAATGCTCTGCTGACTCTCTCCCGAGGAATAAGTTCGCATTAGACACGCCGTTATCCAGTACAAAGCGAAGGCGAAGATCTTCTTCCCCTCTCTGAGCCCCGTGTTCGGAGCAAGAACCGTCTCGTAGCATCCTTCTGCATTCTGGGCACCTCTCAATTATCCCCGAACCGCTGTTAATCGCAACGATAGTTCCGGAAGTAGAAATGCCTCTGCGAGAACCTCCTTGTGTAATTTCTGTCAGACCAACCTCAACCCAATGATTCTCCGGATCTATCTTTTCCCAGGGGGAGTCTGAAAGACTAGAGACCTGATCTAAACTATCAATTACCAAATCTGGAGAACCTTGCCAGTACTGGACCCTGCCCCCCTCTATTCTAATCGAGTCTCCAGGCTCCGGATCGAAATCACACCAAGCTGTAAGCCTACACCTCCCCGTTGGATCCATAACATCGCCACTCCTCACAACTCTGGAACTACCATCTTGTGCCTCAAAGGTCCTTTGAGCCCAATTCTCAATCTGTAAGGTAATCGATACGTCCCTCATTCCATTCCTCAAGTCAGCGATGCTCACCTTCTCGGACTTAGCTAACTCGCTAATGTCCGGGAACGCTGTATCATGATATGCCTCTATTACGGTTCCATCATTGATTTGAATCTCTGGCGTGTCACGGAATTTCCTTACCGATGCTCCAACGATCTTAATCAGAGCGCCTTCTCCATGCTCAAACTCCTTCCATGAAAGGAAACCAATGCTTCCAGACTCATCAGCAATCTTGCCTCTAACGACCTGAAGCTCGCCGCTTCCGTCTTTCCTCACTATCACATCGGGCTTAGTAGATATGACCCTCCCGACTAAATTTACGAAACCCTCGATCTCTGATGCCCTAGCAATGGTTACTGGCTCATTTCCGGTTGGTGGTGCCGATCCGCCACCCTCTTTCAAAACGGTTACCCGAGTTGTCCTATTGATGTTTAGAGACCTCTTACCGTTCCACTCGTTTACGGAGGCCCCCTCTAGCCTGACGACTGATCCAGGGACCATCGACTCTCCTTTGTTCCCCCAGTCTTTGTAGTCCCATCGAACTCTCTCTGAACTTGCCTCGTGGGGGTTGTCTTCTATCCACCCAAAGGCAATCTGCTTCTCCTCTCCCCTCACCATTTGCGTCCTTGGGGTATAGGAAACGATAGCCACTTCGATTGTTACATTCCTGTCATCCGCACCCAACTCTGAGAACCTTCCGACCTTCTTCTCTTCTCGGACTTGAGTGGTGGGAGTGGCGGTAGCCTCAACCCCGGTGGAGACCTGGAACTTCCTAATGACGGACCTCAATGCATCCTCTGGGGGGATTAGGAAGTCCGCTTCATACCTAGCAAACTCCTTCCCTATCTCGCCTTCATCTGCGTCTGGGCACTCTTGCTTTACTACTGCTATCTGGTTTGCATACTTCGTCTGGTCACTCATTCTATCACCCTATCAGGGATTGGGCGACGAGACTATTTCAACCAACGATTCTTTTGGCCAAAGATGCACCTGAAACGTCGTTACTAGGGAAACGATTGTCAGTGCGTGTTGGGGAAGACTCGGCACCTCATTACCTCCGGAGATGTCCGTTCAAATCGGCGGTCTTTGAAGGTGCGCATTGCATTACATGCATACCGACGGCGTTTTCTCTGGATGCCTCTACGGACTGACAATGGGAGATTCCGAACTGTGCCATTTCGGGGTTCTGACTGCATCTGATAGAGCTAGTTCGGGAGAGTACGAGGACCTCAGTGGCCCGGCTATCGAGTTATTCCTCCAAGAAGCTGTGACGTCCCGGTGGAAAGTCATTAGGAGACTTGTAGCCGATGAAAGAGGCGCCATCGAGGAGGCTATCATAGATCTAATCGATAATCACGGGTGCTCTGTAGTAGTCACCACTGGTGGTACTGGACCTTCACCAAGGGACGTAACTCCAGAGGCGACCGAGTCAGTATGTGATAGGATGCTGCCAGGTTTCGGGGAGCAGATGCGCTCCATTTCCATGAATTACGTCCCTACTGCGATGCTCTCAAGGCAAACCGCGGGAGTCCGGGGATCATCATTGGTGATCAATCTCCCCGGCTCACCCAGGTCAATAAGGGAGATACTCGACTCGGTATTTGCCGCTGTCCCGTACTGCGTCGATCTGATTGGGGGGCCGTACATTACGACCAACTCAGAGGTTGTCGAATCATTCCGACCTCCACACGCGCGACGCGAATGATTCATCCGAGGAACTGGTTTCGGAAGGCCATGGCGAAGATGAAGACGGGTGTCGGCAGTACCGACAGAGAAAATGACGAGATCCGAGAAATCGAGGTCAAGCTAGACTTCACCCCCAATGCCCTGGCATCCATACTCTACCATCAGGGCAACACGCAGGTGCTGGTGTGCGTCACAAAGGCTCCATCACTTCCCAGATGGTTCCCAAGGGACTCCGATCGTGGTTGGGTTCATGCAGAGTACTCCCTTCTTCCGGGTTCTACAGATACTAGATTCCGCAGAGAAAGAAGCGGGGCCAAGGGTAGGACGATGGAGATCGAGAGGCTAGTGGCCAGGTCCCTCAGAGGAGCGGTCGACCTAGAGCAATTGGGCCCTGTGGCCCTAACCGTTGACTGTGACATCCTGAATGCCGATGGGGGGACGAGGTGCGCATCAATCACAGCTGCAAACATTGCTCTAAGGCTCGCTGTGAGGCGACTTATCGCCAACGGAGAGTGCATTCCGAAGAGCAAGAGGCTGACTAGGGAGGAGATTAGGAAGGGGGCCAATCCGGAATCACTGAGCCAGGAAGAGATGGAATCGCACGAGATGGATGTGATGCCAAACGATGTTGCCGCCATCAGTGTGGGAATGGTAGATGGAGAGGTTTGGACTGATCTGGATTACATACTAGACAGCAATGCGGATGTGGACATGAACGTAGTGATGACAAGCGCAGGAGAATTCGTAGAAGTCCAGGGAACGGGTGAAGAGGCGACGTACTCTAGGAAGAATTTGGACTCTCTAATCGATGCGGCAGAGATTGGAATATCCAAACTCCACCAACTGCAGACGGACATCCTCTCGGATGCGAGTTGATGGTGGGACTGGCCGGACTTGAACCAGCGGCCTCCGCATCTTCAGTGCGGCGCTCTCCCAGCTGAGCTACAGTCCCGTAGCATTCTCGCCACCACCGTCCCGACTTCAAGCCTTCCTAGGACAAGGGGTGGGGAAATCACCTCGTTCCGGGATTAAGTAGAAAGCCCCCTCGTCACAAGAACTACCATGAGTCAGAGCCCAGAAAACACAGTCTTACGTTCGGATTACGATGCTTCGATATTCGGATTATACGCATCTTTAGTTGCAGGTGGGCTAATGCTTGCCTATGCGATATACTACGTCACGGTGGTAAATGTCACTGACGACTACTCGTTCTTGACGCTGGGAGTCATAACCGGTGCCACTGCAGTTTCCGTGATTGGGATGCATGAGTGGTTCAGGCATCAATACGGGAAAGACAGGGTGGAGAACCCCATTGAGGAGTACGGTGGGGCTATTGCGGTACTGATGGGGGCACTTTCAGCAGTGTGGCTATCCAGATTCGCCGTTTTCTACGCAGGACCGGAGAAGGGGTGGATAGAATACCAAGACGGAGAGGTTTGGATGCCAGTCTGGCTGTCCGCATTGCAGACCGCTGCAATACTCGTTGTAATGGAGGTGAGCACTCGATCAATACGCAGGCATTCTCTGGGGACACTCCCGAGAACGGTGGTGGTTCTGGCCCCGTTGGCCGTGGTGTTTAGCGGGATCAAGATATGGCTGGAATACTCAAGAGGTGAGTTGGAGGAGTTCATCACCATATCCGTCGTGCTTCTAACCGGTTCTGCTATCCTTTATTCCCTCAGGCTAGACAGGGCCGTACTGTACCTCCTCGCATCCGGTGCTGCAGTCGGCCTCCCGATATTCATGGCTCTGAGTAATTGGGGGGAAACAGAGCACGCTGGCCTCCTGGTCCCCGCCGTTGTAATGGTGGGGATCACAGCCACCGATCGGAGCCTATCCAAGAGAATGATTGAGAATGGCTCAGGAGCGGTAGTGGCAGCTATCCTATTCTGCCAGATTATCGCCGCTGATGGTACGGAGTTCCTAATCGCAGGCCAGCCGGTTTCCTCGCAACCATTCGGCCTCACCTTCTGGCTCTGGGTAGCCTTGCTCGTCGGCTGGTTTGCACCGACCACCATGCAGAGGACCCCTGCGATGCCTGTGGGCCTGGCTCTCGCACTGGCACTGCTCAACGAAGAGGCAGCATTGGTTGCATGGTTCGTGGGCCTGTCCGCATTCGTCTACCTCGAGACACACCCTCTGGCGAGGGACTGGGTAGTCAGAGCCACTTATGTCGCCATGGTGGCCTCATGGACAGTTTCCTCGTTCATAGGGGCTGGACAAACAGATGGCAACCTTATCGAAATTGGAGGATTCTCTCTTGGGGTCATCGATGGCCTTACCCTAGTCCTGTTCCCAGCTGTTCTGGCTCTGGGGGTATGGGCCCAATCAAGGGCGAGGCTCAGGTTCTACGAGGGCCCCTCGGTTCTCCTCTTGCTAGCTTCCTTCAACGTGGGGCTCATAGAGGAGGCCGGCCTTCTCTTTGTGGTAATAATCTCAGGAGCATCACTCTATCAACTGAACCTTTTCCTTAGCACGAGGTCGGAAAGGAAGGAAGCCCTCCTGGTTGACTGGGCAACTGAGTTCGTGCAACTGTCCCTGATAGTCTCCCCAGTAGTCCTATCCCTGCTATTCTCGTCCTTCGAACTAGATGGCTACATTACTAGGGCCCTCCCGATTCTCGGAGTAGTCGGCCTGTTAGCAATTTGCCACAGATGGAGGATAGAGGGGGAGAGCCTTTCACTGAGGCCAGAGATGGCTGCAATGCTCTCCCTATTGCTCGTCTTCCTGATTTCCAACATCGGCTGGTCAGGGTTCGAAGTCACCGACGCCACGGCCATCCGACTCACTCTGGCATACACCGCTCTGTCAGTGGCTCTACTCGCCCTAGAAGGAGGGGCAGTATTCCGAACAACGCCCCTGGAGAGGCTGGTCGGGATTATCTATCTCTCAATCGTCTCCTTGGTATCCGCCGTGCTTCTTGTCGAATCGACTGAATCCGGCCTCATAGAGAGATCCGCCAGGGACCTCTTGATCATCTCAGCGCCTTTACTGGTGCACCTTCGACTAAAGACGCTGCTGGACCTATCCCAGGAGGCACGCAACTTCGGAACCATGACCCTTATTGCATTGCTATTCGTTGGACTGACTGACTCTTCCGGAGGCCTACTGGCCATCCCAGTATTCGCCATTGCGGTTCAGAGGGCGGCCAAGCACGTTTCCACTCCCGTGCTGGCATCACTTCCAGTCTTCGCCATAATTTACGCTTCCTTCTTCGGGGCAGATCCGGATGCCAACGAAATCGTATGGCCTTTCTTGGCGGAATTGACTTACCTTGGAGAAACAACCGACTTGCTATTCGAATCGCCTAGGTGGGCTTCTATCCTGCTGTTCTCGATTCCCGCTGCAGTTGCCTTCTACATACCATCCGAGCAAGCCCGTGAGGAGGGATCGCGATATGGGCCCGAGCAACTTTTCGGACCCGGTTTAGCGCTTCTGATGGGAATCGCCTTCCTTCTTCCAGACACCAGAACTGCACCGATAATGATAGTGGCAGCGCTGTCATTTGCCGCTTGGAGGAATGGGGTTGTGCTTTGGTTCTGGGCATCTCCTATGGCATGGTTCTGGGCAACGTCGCAACTCATCGATTACGCAAATTCCAACTCAGTGTCAATCAATTCGGATTTCGCATTGGTAGTGGGTGGATTGGCAGGTCTAGTCCAGTACGTACTATTGCAGCAAGGGGTTCTACTCCAGAATGCCGTTCGAGAAGCCTCCAACCAAGATCCCGCTTTCTATGACCACGTAGGAACAGTGTCGCGCTTGTATGGCTACTCTTTCTTCCTTCTGTCGGGAGGGGTCACAGGGGCCCTTCCTTTCCTATCAGCTCTAGCCGCAGGTTGGGATGGGCTCAACAGGGGTTTCCCGGTCCTGCTTCACGGCTCAGTATTCTTGCAGACTCTGACACTTTCTTGGTGGTTCGAAGACGACTTCTCTTTCCCGGCCGACAACGCTCTACTTTGGCCAATCGCCATTGGGTTGGTCATGGTATACATCTCCTGGTCAAAGAAGGACCCATATGGGCACGACATAGAGGAAATGTCGACAATTACAGCTGCTAAATATGTCGGCGAAGACTTCGACATGGAGAAGGACTTCGGCCTGTTCGGCTCGGCGTTTTTCCTAGGAGCAATGCTATTCTATACTGAATTCATCGGTTTAGAGGTCGTCTTCGGATTCTCGATCGTGGCCCTATGCATCCATCACGTGCTCGTAGGATTCAGCCGAGATCACGGATGGAGGAGGATGATCAGCCTAGTAGGCATGCCTTCCGGACTGATATACACCGGAGCCAATCTGTCCGAACTGGCGATGGTGATCATGCTATTCCTGGCGGCACTGACTCTGATCGGACAAGCCGTCCTCTATGCCTCGCGTGGAGGGCTAGAGATAGGTAGCACCATCGAGGGTGCCACTCCATTCGTCTCGGATGTCGGAGTCCCAAAAAACCAGCCAGAAGAACCTCCTGCTCCGAAAGAAGAGACCTCCGAGCCTGTGGCTGCCGAATCGCCCGATTCCTCGGATGAAATCGAAACTCCGCCAGTGGTGGAGCCAGAGCCAGTTCTGGCTCGCCCCCCCTCTCCGCTATTCGCATCAGACAAGGCGCCCTTCGGGATACGATTGGATCCCCCCTTGATCTCAAACCTAAGCTCAATGATTGACGCTAACAACACCGTCGACTTCAGCAAGTGGTCTCCGGTATTGGGGATAAGTAGCAACGGTGCTATAGTTCTGAATTGGGAGCGAGTAGGCTCGGAGGAAGAGTAAGCAGCATAGGTGGGGCCAGATCCCCCTTGTGGGTAGAGCCGAATTCACTCTTCTTCTGCATCGCCGATCTTTCTGACGTTGATCGCATTGGGCCCCTTTGGGCTGTCACCGACTTCAAACTCGACTAGGTCTCCCTCGCCGATCCTTCCGTCTACTTCGGTAGTGTGGACGAAGAGGTCGTCGCCTTCTTCACGTCCAATGAAACCAAATCCTTTCACATAGTTGAACCACTTCACAGTTCCTGTCGCCATGAACCCATGCTCCCAAAACAGGTTATTGAACTAGACTGCTGATTGGGGTCACTGGACCTAGAACACATCATCCTCGTCCGCAGCCTCGTCGAACGAAATCATCCCTCCGGACTTGCTATTATTTGCCTTGGCTGCAGTCTTCTTTGCCGGGGCCTTCTTGGGCGGCTCCTCGGCATCCCCTGTCAACTGGCCCTTCCTGGCAGCCGCAGCCTCCTCCTCCCTCCTCTTCAACTCCTCTGGGTCGATTCCCTGCTGGGCAGCAAGCTTTGCTCTACGTTCGTCTCGAGCCCTGATCTCGAGTAGCCTCTGCCTGGCTTTGTCATAGTGCTGCAGCATGTACATCGCATCGTGCTCTAGTAGTGGTGAATCGGAAATAATCGTGATGTCCATCCAATCTCCTTCCTCAGCCAGGTACTCTGCGAATGGTTCGAACTTCAGGTCCGACTTCTTGATCTGGGTGTAGTGGAGTGCATTCCCCATCCTGTGCTCGACACCCGCGAAGTGACAATAGAATGTGGACCCGCCGTAGGTCTCCCTGGCTTGGTCGAATAGCTCCGCGTAATCTTCGCTGGTCCTCAGTCTGCCATGACCTCGAGCGTGAATATGGCCCATATTCAGCACTGGTACCGTTCCTTCTACGTGGTTGCAGACTTCCAGAACTTCCTCTACGGTCCCCCAAAGCTCCTGCCTCCCAGAGGTCTCAATCCCTACCAGAGATGGCTCCGACTCGTGAACCCATGGGAAGGCGGCGTAGTCCTCCTCTTCCTCTTCTACCCCCCATACCTCTCTGACCCTCTCGACAATTCCAGACATGACGTTCGCAACCTGCTCGTTCGCCTCAGTGCCAGGTTCATACTCGCCGTACGGCCCTACGTGGAAAGTCAGGTGCCTAGCATTGATTATCTTGCCAGCCTGCAGGCTCGTCTCCATCTTGGAGAGGGTCCTGTTCCGCTCTCTCTTATTCCCTAGAAGCTCTGCATAGTAAGGCCCATGCATGTTCATCTCAAAGTCAGATTTCCACGACAGGATCCCTGCCTGCCAGTATTGGTCGAAGTGCTGGGGTTGGATCGTCCGCACGGTCTGGACCTCCATTGCATCCAAGCCCAGTACGGTGATGTCGTCCATCCCCTCGACAATGGTTCGGCCCTTGCAGGAGAGGGGTACCCCTGCTGGCCCTAGTTTGAGTGGCATCCCTTTGGCCTCGCGGGTCCGGCCGAACGGGTGCCCCTTCAAAAGGGGTTTCAGGTGTTGACTTCGAAGTTAGCGGGATTGGCCCGGCGAGGACCGAGCCGCAGAGATGATTCCCGACGCTCCAGAACCAGATTGGGGTAGATCGCAGAGAAATCCCGCTAGCCATCTTTCCAAACCCAATTCCCTGCCTACTTCTATGGTTTCTTGACCCAGTGCGTGAGACACACTCGCAACTCCATTGTCTGGATCGAATGAGCACACTATGGGGACAAGGCCCGTGCTCCTTATTTCCCGTAGCAGCAGGCTTTCCTCCAAGCCCTCCAGTTCCGCTACTGCTCTCATCGCATCAGGCCCAATGAAGAGAATGTGTATCTGCCTAATTCGCTCAATCACAGAACCCCATGCCTCTCCCATCCGAACCGAATCCTCAGGAACATCGACCACCATGGCAGTCTTGCAACCCTCCAACTCAGCGAATGTCAGTGACGAACCCCATGCCCACTTCATGGCATCCCCATCTAACGTGCAGGAAGATGATGCCACTAGCCAGTGCTTAGACTCGAGCACCCCCCTCCAGTCAATGAGGCCCTGGTCGAATTCGCCCTCTCCTAGATCGATAATGAATTGAGCATCGGCCCCTAGTTCCAGGGCATGCTTCACCACTGCCGAGGCCCCATCGCTCCTGTCTTGCCGCCCAAGACCAACAATCCTCACGGGAGCGCTGGCCATGTAGCCCCCTCCGCACTCCGGTGAAGAGGATTGCCTATTCCAACTTCCACCTAAGTAGGGCGATTGCCCCGCCCATCCCTTCCAGCTGCTTGCCCGCATCGTGCTCTGTAGAAGCCTGAATCACCCTCCCGCCCGATGCCTCCACCGCTTCCGCTATGGACGACCAGCCTGACCCCCCTTCTTCTGCACGAAGAAGCCCAGCCTCAATGACCAGCGTCTCAACGGCGCCTTGTGATGCTGCATCTGACACCATAGTCATGCCATAGGTGACTGCACCATCCATGGAGACCCTCTTCAGACCTTCCTCAATTGCTCGAACCTGTTCTACGATAGCATGCTCGCCCAGCAGGGAGTCAGCCAACCCATCTGCCAGAACCTCGTTCGCCGCTGCCCTACCTCCAATCGAGGTTGGGGCGTTGACGATCTTGTTTCCAGCTCCCAAGCCCCTCAACAGTTTTTCAAAACCCTCTCTGGCCATTCCCGGGCCACAGATGATCAAGGGCATATCATCAGGGAATACCATTCTCGTCTCCTTGGAAACCGACTCGAAGAACTCCTTGCTAACCGCAGATGAGTCACCCGTCCTCTTCCCCCCTCCCCTCAAATTGAACTGCGAAACGTCTCTGATTCCATGAGTCGCGACTTCGAAGATCAGAACCTCGTCGTTCTCGACAACTATGAGCCCCGATCTAGCCCTTCTTCCCGATGAGATCGCCTCCTTGATCAGCGATTCATCGGCCTTCGACAATCCCCCCTCTCGAGTCAGCTCTATCTCGTTACCTGATGAGATCACATGCGTGTGATGGCTGCCAATGTCGATCTTCGCCTCCTTGATTACTCCATGGACCCTGAGGTTGTCGGTGAATGGCTGGAACGCTGTCTCGGAACACTCGAGTACTATCCACATCGGCTTCCTCTCCGCACTCTTAGCCCTCCCATCCTCCTTCGTACCCGTGGTAGAGTCTCTACGATGGGACAGCATGCCGACCATGCAGCCAGTGCCACAAACCTGGGATAGGACCCACAGGTCGTCCTCGCTCTCAACCCTCAGCCTAAGACCTTCGTCCAGCCTCTTGACGCGACGCATTGCTCCATCCTCCGACACTCTCCGTGAAGCGACGCTCTTGAAACCTTCATCGCCAATCACTAGTTGCGAGGGCCATGGTCAGTCCTGGGTCATGGGGCATCGCAGGAAATCCGATCTCCCATTCCCCTACTCCCAGGTTGTTCTCGATGGTGGGGGAGTTCTTGGGGATGGAGGCGCAGCAGGTGTACATCGAGTGCAGCAGCATAGAGGATTTCGGGGAGAAGGCATCCCAGATGGAAGGGGATATTTGGGTTTCATGCACCTCGCCTCTCAAGCACTCGGCACCATCTGGCCTGGGAGTCAAGAGCCCCAATGGGGTGGGTGCAGTTAACCAACTTATGAGATCGGGAGGCCATTGGTCCGGTACAAACACGGATGGTTCGGGTTTCGTATCCGCCTGCAGGCACATCGGCATTGACCCCTCCACCTCGACTCTGAGAATCAGAGGGGGCGGGTCTGCCGCTAGATCGATTGCAGCGGCATGGTCATCAGAAGGCGGCTCCATAATACCCGAAACCGGTCGAAGGCCTCTGGTGAGTGGCCCATGGGACACTAGAATATTGGAAACCGGTCATGCAGACATAGCAGTTGACTTAGACGCTCCTCCCGCAGGAGGCGAGTCAGTCGAGCTCGAGGGGGAAATTCAGGTTTCGGTTTCCTACGCGGATGGTGCTTCTGCTGACGAATTCGCAGTAATGATGTTGGCAGCGCAACACCTCCATGCGTGGGAATCCCTCTTCGCCCCATCAAGGAGGGATGATCTGCCCAACCTAGCGGAGTTCCTGTCTCGACTATGAATGGGAACTCTCGTACCCCAGGCATGGTACTAGGGTGAATATTCCGGCCATTGATAGTGACCATAGCATCTCCAATGGATCGATTTCGGACATTCCGCCGGTCATTGTTACCTCAAATACGTATGAGCAAATTACCATACAACCCCCTAGGAGGACTCCGAAGTGCCACGGACGAGCCGGACCCAACTCCATCCTTGCCATAGCGGTTAGGATAAAGCCGACTATCCCAATAACAGCCATAGCAAGGGAGACTTGTGCAAGCGTTTGCTCAGTCGATCCCACATCGTATATCTGCTTATTATCCCCTTCTCCTTCTGTGACCTCCCCGTCCAAAGCTATGTCCGTAATGCCCATCATCATGAATATGAAGAACAAAGCGAAGACGATGTATAACGCCCCCATTCTATTAATCCTGGTCTCATCATCCAGGCCCAGCGATGGATCTCCCATTGCCATATCTGGAAGATAAGCTGGAGCCCCGATCATTATGACCATGAAAAGAGCCCAAATCGCATCCTCGCTCTGCCCGGTTGCGACCATCGCTATTCCAACAATTGCCGGTAGTCCGAAAGTAACTGCCTTTCTTGCATTGGGGACTGATAGGAATAGTGACAACGCCCCGGTAGCCAGTAATGTCCCTATTAAGTAATCAGCCGCCCCTGCCTCAGCATCTTCTGGAAATATGGTCCAGTAAACAAACGTGGACATAAAACCCAACTGAGCTAGCTTCAGCAGGAACGTGCTCGTAAACTCAATCTCTGGTATTTTGTACATGGCATCTTCTCCCATGCCGTTAATTGAATCTGCTAGTATATTACTGGAATCCAGAAAATCCCACTAAAGAGGGATGTTTCCGTGCTTCTTGGGCAGGACCAACTCCCTCTTCGAGAGGAGGGGCCTCAATGCCCTGACTAGGCACATCCTGGTCTGGGAAGGCTCTATCACATCATCCAACCAACCATGTTTGGCAGCCACGTAGGGGTCGCCGAACTTCTCCCTGTACTCCCCCACTAGCTTCTCGTGCATCCCAGAACTGTCTTCCGACTCGGACAACTCTGCCCTGTGGATGATGTTCACCGCTCCCTCGGCCCCCATAACCGCCAACTCCCCAGTGGGCCATGAAACGTTGTAGTCAGATCCAAGGTGCTTGCAACTCATGGCGAGGTACGCCCCACCGTAAGCCTTCCTGGTGACAACTGTGAGCTTGGGTATTGTTGCCTCTGCATATGCATACAGCAACTTGGCCCCGTGCCTGATTATTCCGCCCCACTCCTGCAC
>JAZANL010000031.1:0-13257 GCA_036251765.1 Thermoplasmatota archaeon
TTTCCTTATTTTCTTCCACTTCATCTCCTTCATAGGAATCGGATTCTTCAACCATGAAATGGCCCTCAGGGTACATTCTCACGGGTGCGGGGTTCGTTTAATCGTTGCCTGATGGAAAACGTGGTTGTTTCCCTGAGAATGTTGAAGTTGGAGACGTCCTCGGCGGTCGTATGAGCTCCAATGATGGGACTAATCCGCCGGTTCTATTCGTTGTTGGAACGGCAGGTGCAGGCAAGAGTTCACTCGTTACTTCTTTCCAGAGATGGGCTAGATTCTTGGACATAGATGTGTTAGCAGTAAATCTTGATCCTGGAGCAGAGAGGGTCCATTATGACCCTGAATTCGATGTCAGGGATCTAATCTCACTATCCGAAGTAATGGATGAATACGACCTAGGGCCAAACGGGGCTCAGATTCTAGCTGCTGACCTAGTGGCATCTCAAGCAGAGGAGGTTTTCGAAGAGATTGAAGGACTTGCAGGGGACATTATGGTTGTAGACACGCCCGGACAGGTTGAGTTGTTTGCATTCCGTGAGGCTTCTAGCCATCTTGTTCATGTTCTTGGCCAAGGCAGAGCATGTCTGATTTTCCTCTTTGACCCACTATTGTCGAGTACACCTAGTGGATTCGTCTCACAGATGCTCTTATCCTCAATCGTTCACTTCAGACTTGGCCTTCCTACTGCAAATTTCTTATCAAAATCAGATCTACTGGAGCCAGAAACGCTGGATAGAATACTGGAATGGGGAGAGAACTTGGATGTCCTAGAAGCAGCCTTATTCGAAGAGTCTTCGATGCAGAGCAGTTTCGACGGTGGTGGGCAGCGGGCCGAATTTGCCATTGGGCAACTTCGGATGATGCAGCACGCCGCAATTCAACCTGGACTAATCCCCCTATCCAGTGAAATGGAGGAAGGCCAGGCTGATGTACTAAGTTTCGCACAGAATATCTTTGGCGGAATGTCGGACGCCAAGGATGGATTTGCAGGAGATATTGATCATGAGAGACAATGAGATAAAAAATGACTTACTGGCAATTGATGACATTTCGGATAAATTTTCGGAAATTATAGATTGGGCCATTAGGATAAAAAATGACGAAGAGGCGCTATACGATTTCAAGCCGCTAGATGGAATGTCCGTGGGTTCGATATATGAAAAACCTTCAACAAGAACGAGGGTTTCTTTCGAAGTAGGCGTAAATAGACTCGGAGGACAACCGATTACACTACTTTCTAGCGATCTTCAATTGGGAAAAAGTGAAACTATTGCAGATACCGCGGCTGTTCTCTCTAGATACCTTGACTGCATTACATATCGATGCTTTGGACATGGAGATGTGGAAGAACTAGCAAAACACTCCACGGTACCTGTAATCAATGCTCTTTCAGATCTACACCACCCTTGCCAAGCTGCTGCTGATATGATGACAATTATGGAAAATTCAGATAGGGTGAATGGACATGTTGCATGGGTGGGCGATGGAAACAACGTCCTACATGATTTGGCATTGGGATGTGCAATTCTAGGATTCGACATCAAATACGCCACACCTGTCGGTTTTGAGCCCGATCCCGACATCATCATGAGGGTACAGAAGATTGCGGATGAGTCGGGGTCCAAGATTGAGGGGTGCAATAGTGCTGAGGATGCTGTCAAAAACGCCGGAGTGATATACACCGATGTTTTTGTTTCCATGGGCGAAGAACATTTGGATAGTAAAATGAGCTCATTCGATGGTTTTCAGGTCAATGAGGACCTTGTTGCCAAAGCGGATGAAGATTATCTCTTCATGCATTGCCTTCCTGCTCACAGGGGTGATGAAGTCACAGATGGAGTAATTGATTCTCGCAATAGTGTAGTTTTCGACCAGGCAGAAAATAGAATGTGGGCCCAGATGTCGTTACTTACATTCCTGTGCAACGAAGCTGCATGGCAGACATACTGGGAACTGCGTTAACTTGGGACAAGAGAGATTACCAGGAATGCCAATAGGCAAAGTTGCATTGATCTCTTAATTAGATTCTGCGCGGCGGTGTCTTCAGTAGCAAATAGCCTGGGCTTTACCATCATCAAGGATACCACCGCTGGGATTACAAAAATCACATGCCAGTCTGTGAAAATGTGCAACACAGGCAGGAATGGGGAAAGAATGGCCACTAGAGCCAATGCAAGCAAGGATGCAGCCACTGTTCGTGCCTTATCCACGCCCGCCCTCATTGCAAACGTGTTCCTGCCCTCATCACCATCAATGTCTTCGATGTCTTTCACTATCTCCCTAGAAAGATTGTACAAGAATCCGATCAAGAAGACTGACCACGTCCTAGTATCCAGTGGCTTAGACACGCCCGCAGCACCGAATACTATCACTAGACCGACTGAGAGGCTGATCGCTATATTCCCTGGGAGTCCCTTATCCTTCATCTTGTAACTGAATCTTGAGCTTGATTCGTAGTTAAACAATAGAATCAGGGCGAATGACCATATTGCCAAGGATGGGACCCATCCATCCAAACCTAAACTCCCTGCCGAGGAAACGTAACCAGCAAGGATCAATGAAATTGCTGATATTAACCCAGTAATTTGGATGCCCCTTCTGGCCGAATCCAAAGTTATTGCTCCGGATGGAAGCGGCCTATCTGGCCTATTTGTCCTGTCTATCTCAATGTCCATGTAGTCATTTAGTGCGTTCCATGAAAACATGAATGTCATTACTGAGATCGAGTGCAGTGCCGTTATCGTGGCAAAGTCTCCACTGGGAAGCCCTCTTGATGCCAGTATCGAGCCGAGTAATACTCCAAATACCCCAGAAACAGAGTTACCCGCGCGGAATAGGGATGCCCATGAGTCGAGTGCTTTCACGGCTCATTGGCGAAGAAGGGAGTATTCATTCCTTCCCCGACTAAGAGACTGCCAGAGGGGTTTCCTTCTGAGAAAGACCCCAGACGCAGACGGTGTAAACGCTACCCCTGAATGGTCCTCTAACGTGTCCCACTTTGGAGAATCTGGAGTCTTTTGCCATTATGTTGCCCACCTGATTCATAGTAGCTCCCCAGCGGAATCGGTCATTCAGATGATCGAAAATCTCCACAGTGTTTGCTGTTCCTCTGTCTTCCAGGAGGTTTAGCACCTCCTCCCTGAGCCTCCTTGTTCGTGACATCACGAGACCTCCGCTTTGGCGGGACTGGACAACAGCATCCTTCGATGCAGCCCTTCCCATCCATTGGAGTTAATTTCAACGAGATTCTGCTGCATTACCATTGGGGACCAAGATTGATCGCCGTCTAGATCTCCCGAATGACTGACTATGAATCCGTCATTACATATCCCGGTTTTGTTTTCGGTCATCTTTAGGCTGGACAATGGAACAACTTGATGTGGTTCTGGCCTCTTCCTGTATCTCGTCGCAGTGTGTCGCTTTCTTCTTACAATCATGACCCTATGTCCGGTCTTTGACATATTAACTGGGACAAAGGAGGCGTAAGTGAAAGTGAAAGTGATACTAACAAAATAGGACGATATGCAACGTTTTGAAATAGAGATGGGGGCTCGCAAAGTTGCCGCTCGTGTGGTGTAGTTCGGTCCATCATGTCGGACTCTCGATCCGTCGACCCGGGTTCAAATCCCGGCACGAGCACCAATTGGGTCTAACGATTACAGTCATAAGTCCACCTTCGTTGGAGAAGTAAGGTCATATGCGAATAGAGCGTGATCTGAAGTTGACATTCGATGATGTCCTAATACGCCCAAAGAGGAGCACGCTGGTCTCAAGATCAGATGTAGACTTGGTAAGGGAATTCAAGTTTAGACACGCAGAGGGGACTTGGTCAGGCATCCCAATAGTGGCTGCGAACATGGATACAACAGGGCTGTTTTCTATTGCTCGAGTTCTGCAGGGACACAGGATGCTAACCTGCACTCAGAAATTCTACTCCACTAGAGAATTCTCAGGAGCATGGGAAGAAGGGGTCGACCCTAGTTGCATAGCGGTAACATGTGGCTCGACGTCCGAAAGTTTCGATCTACTGAGGAGGAAGATGGCTACCAATGAAAATCTGAAGATGATCTGCATTGACGTAGCAAATGGGTACAGAGAGGTGTTCCTACAATTTGTAAGAAAGGTAAGAGGGGAGTTCTCTGACAAAATAATAATCGCGGGAAATGTTGCCACTAGGGAGATGACTGAGGCCCTAATACTGGCTGGAGCGGACATAGTGAAGGTGGGGATTGGACCGGGTTCTGTTTGCACTACGAGGAAGGTGGCAGGTGTTGGCTACCCACAACTATCTGCTATCTCAGAGTGCGCTGATGCTGCTCACGGGCTTAATGGGCATGTGATGTCCGATGGTGGTTGCTCATCCCCCGGAGATGTTTCCAAGGCATTCGCGGCTGGAGCTGACTTTGTGATGCTTGGAGGGATGCTGGCAGGTCACGACGAGTCTGGGGGGGAAATTATGGATGACGGGAGTGGGAAGAAATACAAGTCATTCTACGGGATGTCGTCTGCAAAGGCCATGGAGACTCACTATGGCGAGATTGCTGAACATCGCGCTCCGGAAGGGAAAGAGGTCAGAGTCCCTTACAGAGGATCTCTGGAGGTAACTATACAATCAATTCTAGGAGGTCTTAGGTCCGCCTGTTCATACGTAGGGGCCAGGAGGATCAAGGACCTTCCAAAATGTACTACTTTCATACGAGTAAGCATGACTACGAATGAAGTATTCCAGAAGTTCAACGTAGACTAGTCGAAGTTATTGCATAACTCACCCTGGGAAGGGAAGCTGGTTGGATCCTTGGGGTTGGTGTTCCACTTGCTCTCGCAACGATTCACAAAACCGTCCCCATCCGAGTCGATTAAGGAGTCGGAGGAGTCAAATGGGTCATATCCGAAGTAGTACTCCCATCCAGCCCACATATCGTCATCATCTTGGTCTTGATGGAAAACCTCGGAGCCGTCGTTCCATTTGTCCCCATCTGTGTCGTTCTTTATTGGGCTAGTTCCATTCTGGTACTCTTCGAAATTAGTGTAATTCTCCAAATCATCATAGAACAGTGAGCCGGCACTGGTGGATGGGTCGATATGGCACTCGAAGTCTTGGGGGTCGTCCCACCCCGGACAGTACCGGTACATGAGATTGGTCCGATTTAGCCCGTCATTGTCCATATCCTCGCTACCATCGTTTATTCCATCTAGATCAGAGTCTGGCATCCGAGGGTCCATCGGACCCCTGGAGCCAAGCGCATTCAGAGTGTTGTTGTCAACGAGGCCAAGTGCTATTGCCTCCTCAGAATAGCTGACCTCCCAACCATCTGGAAGCCTGTCACCGTCAGAGTCGTCGTCCACTGGATTGGTGTCCCACCTATCTGGTGCCTCCAGAGAGTTCTGGAGGGTATCATTGTCTATATCGTATATGGAGTCAACGAGGGAGCCAAAGGATGGGTCTAGTGCCCATCTGCCCTGTTCGGGTATTGAGAATCCTGACAGGTTCATCTCGTGAAGGAAGTATTGGGGGTCTAGAACCCCATCTCCGTCCCTATCTCCTGAGGAGTCAAAACCAGAGACGTAGTTAATCCAAATCCAACCTCCTGGTCCCTTGCCGCATTCAATCATCGATTCGCAGCCCGGAGGTAGCCAGTTGTTTGTTGAGATCCAGAGGCTGTGGCTGTTCGTGTTCTCTTGGACAGAGAAAACCTGCATCTCCCAGCCATCCGGTTGCCCATCCCCATCGGTATCATTGAGGAGGGGGTTAGTTGCACCCTGCCAAGGACGTGGGACGAAGAGTACCTCGCTGCCGTCGTTAAGCCCATCTCCATCCGTGTCGGCGTTGTTCCCATGGGTAATGTAGAGATCGAGCCCGTCTACAACCTCCTCCCCATCCTCGAGGCCATCGTTGTCGGTATCAAAGGCGGATGCGTTGGTGAAGTAGTAGACCAATGTTCCGTTATCGTACCAAGGATGGCCGTCAACGGCCTCCCTATAGTCTTCTAGACCGTCGTTGTCAGTATCCTTGTCAGTAGCGTTCGTGAACGTCTCGTAGTACTCTACTGAGTCAGAAAGGCCGTCTCTGTCAGTATCGAATACGCCAGGATCGGATCTTACGATTACCTCTCGGACCCCGAAGTCCACTATGCGAATCTTCCACCCGATGACCTCGATTCCATCAATCAGTCCGTCCGCATCGGTATCCGGTACGAGAGGATCTGTCGACCTACCATCAACCACTCCATCGCCATCTCTGTCTCTGGCGTTGTACTCGTCCAGATTTGTGAATCTCTCATGCTGCTCGACCACTGTGATTAGTGATTGTAAGCGGCTTTTTACCTCTTCATCCACCTCCACATGGATGTGGTAAACCCAACCGGCGGTTTCAGTCTTAACGGGAATATTGACGTAATTGCTATCCACCACAGTCCGAACCCAAAGTACTGTCTTGTTAGCCTGAACATATTCGCCGGGAGTGACGTCTATCCTCTCTATCGTAGTAGCACCGATCATATCTTTGTAGGTGACAGCACCATCGTTGTCAGCGTCATAGCCATCGAAATCTGGGTCATCATCGGCATTGCTTCCATCAGTGGGGTGAATTCCGCTCTGGAACTCCCAGCCATCGGGCATGCCGTCCTGATCGGTATCGGGATTGAGTGGGTCGGTGAAGTTTGAAGGGCCCCAGTCGTAAGAGACTGAGAACTCTTCGACGTTGTTCAGGCCGTCCCCATCAGAGTCCCCATATGCATCCGTTGAATTTGCTGGATTTAGGAACCAATTGTAGTCTGAATCGAATGAGTAGCAGAATTCGAAACCGTCTGGCATACCATCTCCGTCCGTGTCCCAGTCCCCTGGTCCATTCAGCCTTCCATCCCCGTCCATGTCCTCATTGAACCAGTTTGGGTTGTCCAAGGGGCTCTTCTTCTGAAGGGTTGTCTGGATGCCCCCATTTGGCAGGTCCTGGGCGGTGAACTGAATTTCTGATGCAAAGGCGCGGATGTGTGGTGCTGGAAGTGTAAGGGTGCCGAATGTCGGGCGACCACAGAATGACTCCAGATCTACCAGATGAGTGGAGATCTCGACTAGATCGTCAATCAGATCCCCATCGCTATCAGAATCTCTTGGATTGGTGTCGTATTTCTCCTCTACGAAGTTACGCAGGGTGTCGGGCTCGGGAAGCTCCAGATCTAGAATTGCATCGCAAGAGTGCCCGAACTGAGAGCCCATCTCCTCCCACAATTCATCGCCGATGTCCAGTTTAATCTCGGCCTGCATGGCTGGAGTCAGCAATGGACAATTCCAATTCCCATCAAGTGGGTCTAGCAGCGTAATGATTCCAGACGGAGTGGTGATCTGGTGAGTGTGCTTAGATTCCCATCTGTCGTTCAGACCGTCCCCGTCCGTGTCCTTAAGGCGGGGGTTCGTCCCCAGCTCTGCCTCGTCCAGGTTTGTTAGACCGTCCCTATCCGGGTCACCGAGTGGTCCGTTGTCCGGATTTGGGAACGTCTCATTCTGCTCCCCGGTCTCCCTCTCGGTATCTACAGAAGCGACTGGGATATCTTCGCATTCGACCTCTGTGAGTCCCTCGCCAATTGTGATGCATGGTTGACCCGTGTCCAATGGATCGAGCCCATTCTCGATCTCCCAACCATCGTCTAGACCATCTCCATCGGTATCTGCTTCCTGCCAATTAGTCCCATATAGGGTGCTTTCCATTCGGTCTGCAATCCCATCTCCGTCCCAATCACAACCTATCGTTGGAATGTCTGGCGGGCACTCCCTCTGGTTTCCTGGGTTTAACTCCAAATCATCCACGGCCGATTCGAAACCTCCGCTATTTGTGCTCGAGAGCCCAGCTCCAACTACGGTGTACAGACCCGCCAAACAGAGAGTTGCAGTAATCGCTGCGACTGCATATTGGTTATGAGTCAAAGCCATACAAACACCGCGCCCTCGTAGAGGGCGTTTCATGCAACTTGCGTTCGGCTATAATGATTCATGGAAATTGACTATCTGAAAAAACCGAGAATTGGTGTACCGAAGGGGGTTTTTCCTCACCCATCCCTGATGAATGATTCGATCCTATCGAATGCCTCGGACAGAACTGAAACCTCAGGAAGGCATACCATCCTGAAGTGACCTTTGCCCATCTCAGGTGAGAAGCCAGAACCGTGGACAAGTAGGACATGCTTCTTGTGAAGAAGATCCAGGACGAATTTCTTATCATCCAATGCCAAGTTTGGGTCTGTAATCCTAACAAATAGGTAAAATGAACCTCCTGGCGGTTGGCATTCGAGTCCGTCTATTGATTCAATCCTACTCAGAGAGTAATCCAATCTTTTCTTAATCAATTCCCGGTGTGCTGAAAGCCATCCTTGATTCTCGGTAAGACCTGCGAGAAAGCCATGTTGGGCAGGAGTTGAGGCGCAGAGTCGGCTTCGTAACAACCTCTCGACGCCGTCCCTTACATTATTCAGCACCCCAAGGGGGTCATGCCATGCCATGTATCCAATCCTCCATCCGGGTGCGAAATAGACCTTCGAAACCCCGTTTAGAGTGATTACAGGGACGTCTGTTGATCTGGATGCTAGGGAAACGAAGTTGCCCGAAAAGTCGAGTCCATCATATATCTCATCTGAGATTACGGTGCATCTGGGGAAATCTTTGGCGATTTCAATCAAAGAGTCGAGCTCGGATGGGAGGGGGACGTTGCCCGTAGGATTGTTAGGGTTGATTAGCACCAAGAGTCGCACGGTATCGTCCATCTTTGATCGGATATCATCGAAGTCGATGCGCCAGCAATCCTCAGAATCTAGTTTGTATTCGATTGTCTTAGCCCCGTACATCTGCGGATACGCCATGTAAGGTGGGTAATGTGGACCGGGTGCTAGAATTGAGTCTCCTGGCTCTAGAAAGGCTGCAAATATTACTTGTAGGGCCTCAGTAACTCCATGCGTCACGTAAACGTCTTCCTCTGTGCATGCCCATCCTTTCATAGACTCGGTGGTTGCGATTGCCTTTCGCAGGGAGGGTACCCCATATGATGGCCCATAGCCGTTGTCTTGCGATTCTAGTGCACGCTTGTATGCGTCAATCATGTGTTCCGGAGTCTGTAGCCCCGTGTATGCCAGTGGATCGCCAATATTCAGCCTGATTATCTCATGCCCTTGCTTCTCCAGCTCTATTGCTGGCACGACGACGTCTCTGAAGGCGTACTCTATTGAGGAGGATCTCTTCGAGGCATCGACTGAAGCGCCCATCTTCTCACAAACCTAGGATCTGGCGAGCGGCTTCGAGGGCCGCGGGAATTCCATCTGGATTGGATCCGCCTCCTTGCGCCATGGTCGGGCTCCCGCCTCCGCCTCCGTCTATATGGGTGGAAATTGAGTTCAGAATTTCTACGGCATTGTGGGCCTCTGCGGCCTTAGTACCTTCAGTGATGGCGATTATTATCTTCCCCCCGCCATCCTTGGTTCCGAGGACTGCAAGTGTTGGTTTAGATGGGTCCCTAGTTAGTTCGCCGAGCATGGACATCAGTGCCTTTATGCCGCCATCGACCTCCATAATGGCATAACGTATCCCATCCCTCTCCACAGCGCCATCGTCACCACCACTGGTCCTTAGTCTGACGATTTCTGCTTCCAGGGACTCAATTCTCTTCTGTTGAGATTTCCATTCTTCGAAGAAGCGGTTAACGGCTGCGGGCAGATCTTCAGAAGAGACTCCTAGAACCTCGCTCGATTCTCTCAATAGCCTCTCTTGCTCCCTTGCATGTTCCCGTGCTGTCTCCCCTGCCACGATTTGCAGACGCTCCACCCCGTCTTGGACTTGACTGGACCTGATTATCCTCAACTCCCCAATTTCGCCGACCTTGTCATGATGCGTCCCCCCACAAGCTTGGACGTCGTGATCGCCTATTCTTATTACCCTGATATGGCTAGATTTTGGCGGTCCGCCTTGGTACAACTCGAAACCGAATAATTCATCCGCCTCGGCTCGGGGAATTTCGGTTTTCTCTACCAGAGTATTTGATGCGATTATGTCGTTGGCATGGTCCTCGATTAGATTCAGTTCATCTCTAGAAAGACGAGAAAAGTGAGTCAGGTCTATCCTTGCGTATCGTGCCCCTTTGTTCGAACCGGCCTGCCAAATATGAGGTCCCAAGAGTTCCCGAGCACTTCCTCCCACGATATGTACTGCTGTGTGGTGGTCCATCAACTGACGGCGCCTTTCCCAGTTGACTCTGCCCGAAATATCTCCAATGGGGACAGGGCCATCGGTGAGATGGTAGATGGTTTCTTTTTCTATCCTAGTGTCACAGACTGAAACGCCACCAAGAGAGCCTTGGTCACCCAGTTGGCCCCCTCCCTCCGGGTAGAATAGAGTTCGATCCAGAACTACATAGTGAGTAGGGGGGTTGTCAACCTCACTAGACAGGTTAAGTGAAGATAATTGGTTTCCAGACAGATTAGCACAGCCCAGTACCTTTGCTTCGAAAGAGGTTCTGCTGGTATCTGAATAGTAGTCCATTGATGTTGAAGGGAACTCCTCGGAGGGGAATAGCATCGACTGTGTCTTTTCTTTAGATGCGGCCTTGGTCCTCTCCGCGTTCCTAGATGCCATATCAGCAGCGAAACCTACTCTGACGGACAATTCAGTCCAGCCTGCCAGGTTGGCAATAGAAATGGCCATCTCTGGGCTCAATCCACGCTCCTCTGATAGTCTAAATAGAGTCTCATCAGGAGCTTCCGTGGATTCTATCGGCACTCCCCTTAGTGCAGTCTTTACTGCAGCCTCCCCCTTTCGAAGCATTTCATGGTATTTTCTCTCCTCTAGTTCTAGTATTTTCATCACCCCTTCTTTGGATTGGGTGAAATTTGAAAACTCGAGGTGGTGCTCGATGTGATGCCTTCCAAGTTCGGATAGTGAGACCTCGAGTGCCAATTCTTCCTTCATCCTGCACACCCTTCTTGCAAGCATTCTAACCAAGTACCCTGCCTTTGAGTTACTTGGAATCAGGCCATCGCCCAACATATTGCATATTGCGTGCATGTGGTCTGGAATTGCATAGATGCTAGATAGGGGCTCAGTAAGGCGCTTGAGGTCATCTACAGAAACTTCCAGACCTGTTTCTTGTAACCTATCTGATAGTTTCAGGAACAATGCATCTACATCGGTTCCGACATCGATATTGAGTATCCCGGCTAATCGCGACAGCTCCCCCAAAAGGAGGTCAGCATTTGCTGAGAGTCCTAGCCCTGCAACCACCTCCTCGAAACCGGCTAACTCTTTCAGCCAGTTAACCGACTCCGGATATATTGCATCGTATATCGTCGGAGTGCCCGCAGCGGCCCAGCAAAACCTCTCAAGCCCGTAACCCGTGTCGATTATCTGCAGGTCCATCTCACGATACCTAATCCCCTTGATCTCAATATCGCCCTCTTCATGCTCCTCGAGGTTCATGAAAACAAGCGTAGCCAGCTCCAGACCACCAACTATTACCTCCAATGCTGGTCCTGCATTTCCCCCTCCGGACCAAGGGTTCTCGACATATGTCAATTCGGTAGGACTAATTCCGAATTCCTCGACTAGCATCTCGTCGCAATACCTTACGCATTGGTCTATCCAGTAAATCGTTTCATCTTCCTTGGGCCTGTTGAAAGCGTGGTGGGCCATCATCTCGAATGTTGAAAGGTGCCTTCCAGACCTTCCCACAGCTGCTACATCGGTTAGTCTGATGCAAGGTTGACTGATTACCAGCGGGTTTGCCGGAGGGGGAACTAGGCCGCTAGTAACATGGGGCTGGAAGTCTGCAATGCTTGCTATTGTTAGGTGGATATCGTCCCTCCACCTTGCTATAACTGGAAATGGTGGGATCCTGGAGTGCCCTCTCTTTTCGAAGAAGCCTTGGAACCGCCCCCTCATCTCATCCTTCAGGCTCTTTCCTCTCATCGGAAAACCAGAGATAATCGGGTTTCCGATGAATGTGTATGGGTCATCGGTGCTGTCACCACAGGTCTCCCTACTTTCGTCTCTTGTCCAGAATCTGGCCCCTGTCACAGAGCATTTCTTGCAGACATGTCCCGATTCTGACCAGAAGGGGATTACCACCTCTCCGAAGTTCACAACGCCACCTCGGTCACTCCATTGGGCGACGGGTCTTGAAGTCAATGCGCAAAATGGCCCCGGTGCGTTGAAAGGAAAGCATTTGCCAGCGGGGTTGATGGAGGACTGGGCCAGGTTTCTCGAGGACGATGGAGAGTCCCTGATGAGGATAAAGAAACGAGGCGAGATGCTGGTCGATGCGGTTATTGTTTCAGACAGCAACCATGTTGGGAAGAGCGATGACAGGTCTCTTGAACAACTAACCAACACTGCATCCCTCCCTGGAATAGTTGGGGAGGCATGGGGCATGGCAGACTTCCACCAAGGCTTCGGTTTCCCGATAGGCGGAGTGGTAGCTACAGACATAGACAACGGAGGAGTGATCTCTCCCGGAGGGGTTGGATTCGATATCAATTGTGGAGTGAGACTGTGCTCGATAGACCTAGGAATCGAAGACTTGAAGCATCTAACTAGGAAGAAGTCGGGTAGTGGCAGTAAGGAGTTTGGGAATCGTCTGAAGGCCAGAATTCCAGCAGGAGAGTCTGGCAAGAGTGGTTACAAACTTAGTTCCAACGAGCTTGACGACATTCTTTCCGATGGGGCAAGGGCTGCTGCCGAGATTGGCTTGGGCAATGAAGAGGATCTCACAAAGATGGAGATGAAGGGCAGACTGGAGGGAGATTCTGGGAGTGTCTCTGAAGTAGCAAAAAGAAGGGGCCTTTCCGCTCTTGGATCCATAGGGAGGGGGAACCACTTTCTCGAGATCCAGGTAGTGGACCAAATTTTGGACCAGCGGGCTGCTAGAAGTTTTGGACTAGAGGAAGGGAGGCTAACTGCAATGATTCACACCGGCTCCAGGGGGCTGGGATATCAAGTGTGTTCAGAGCACGTCAAAGGATTAGAGGGGAGGTTCCGGAAATCGGATGGGAGGTGGAGATCGGAAGATTGGGGGATCTCGATTGCTGACCCTCAACTGGCCTCTGCCCCTTTCTTTTCTAGGGAGGGTGAGTCTTACTTCGAAGCCATGAAGGCGGCTGGGAACTATGCTTTTGCGAATAGGAGCAGTGTGACTCAACACCTGAGAAGCGCGCTTAGAGCCCATATGGGTTCCGAGGTAGATGTCGATGTCGTATACGACGTTTGCCACAATATTGCTCGTGTCGAGGA
>JAZANL010000032.1:0-31736 GCA_036251765.1 Thermoplasmatota archaeon
TCTCGAAGTTGAGGCTGTAGAACACGTAGTAGATCAGTCCGGCGAGGATGATCTTGACTATCGCGAAGAGCCAGACGCCCTCGTCCAGCATACCGTGCTCGATCCCTAGCTTTTCGTTGACCCACAGGCCGACGTCGATGACTCCCTGGGAGGCGACGTGCTTCTCACCTAGGCCGGGGAAGCCGTCGATCCCGATCCATGTTGCCAGGCCGTCCAGTATCTGACCGGCAACGGCGAGGAAGACGAGGGGCTGAGCCATGATTGCACGTGACCTTAGTGGCTCGATGATTCCCTTCTCTGGGAAGTCTTCCACCGAGGACTTCCTGTATTCGTCGTCCGTCATACCAGGTGGCAGTATGCCTGCAACCAAGCCCTGTCTGGATAGCTCTGCCACGGCGTCCCTGCCTTGGGAGTACATCCAGTAGCACACGGCGGCTGGGATCCCTATCACGACGAAGAGTGGCCATATCCTGTCCGAAGCGGGGGGGTCTTCGATCGCGAACGCGGCCAGCGCCCCCAAGAATATCAGCGACCCGCCCACACCGGTCAGGTACACCATCCGCTGGACGTTCGAGAAAAGGTCCGAGAGTTCGCGGGACCAGAATACGAAGGCTATCGCGGCTATCGCTCCGAGCAGCATCGGCCAGAGGCTCAGGTCCCCGGACTTTCCAGCGATCGAGGAGGCGTAAACGGCGAACTGCATCAGTATCAGGCCCGTCGCGAGGGTCTCGAGGTCGTTCTTCTGGGAGATCCCCTCGCCCTCGGCGCGATCGAGCGAGATTCCCACTGCGCCTGCGAGAACGACCCAGGAGGCGGCCTGGAAGTGTATGCCGGGGCTGACGAAGTACGGGGCCAGGCCAGCCCCGAACATCTCCGCATCCTCGGCTACCTCGCCGAAAACCGCCCATGTGATGAATGGGAGCAGGGCGAGAACGGTGGTGTCGGTCGGGTCCACCCCGAGCCCCCTGAGCCAAGCCGAGAGTGCGACGACGAACAGCCCCAGGACGATGGCGTAGGTCATCGTGTTGACTCCGTTGTAACCCGAGTCTCCGGTCGACTCGCCCCTGATGGGGTCGATGAAGTACTGGTTCAGCGAGTCGGACAGGAAGTTCTCGATTCCTGCCCACTCGAGGCCTAGGCCTAGGAATATAAGCAGGAAAACCGCTAGTAGCGCGTTGATTGCCCATGTCTCGTATGGGTGGGCCTCGTCGAGCGGGTTGTTCACGGGCCTACGAATGGCCATTCTCCCTTATGCGTGACGGTGAATTACTCCTCTCCGAAGCTGACGCTCTCGCCTTCCTCTAGCTCCAGTGGCTTCTCCTCTGACATCCTCTTACGCGCCTCGGAGAAACCCGGGACCATTGACTCAAACGAGTCTGGGGCCATCGAGCTCTTGTCCCTGAATGTCTCGAGGTTCTTCGATCGGAGCCTCTGCCTCCTCTTGTCCTGCTCGAGTCCGAATAGGACCGTGCTGTGCTCCGAGCCCCCCAGTATGCCCTCTATTGCTGGCGTTGCTAGGGAGAGCGCGTCGTTCCCTCCCAGGACGGCCACAGTCGAGCCGTAGACCGCTATCTCGCAACCGGACATCTCCTCTATCAGGGTCCTGATCCTCCCATTGGTGCCGATGAGCCGGCTCCTCATCCTGCGAGTCTGGTTGGGCTGGCGCCCGACCCACTCCCTGATGTCGTACATCCTCAGGAAGACGTCGTCATCGAGGAGTTGGACTGCCCTCTCTGGGGAGAAGCCACGTCCTATGGCGGAGATCACGTCTGGGACCTTCATCCTCCTGATCGGGTCTGGATCACCGGACCATGATATGGAGACGTCGCCCGTCTGGGAGTCTATGCTCAGGCTCCCTTCGCAGGACTTCTCGATCATCTCCCTGGTCTTCCCGGACTTGCCGATGAGCACCGCTATCCTGTCCTTGGGTACCCTGCTGAGATGCTCCATGTTGGTTCTGCGACGGTAACTGCCGCTTTAATCCACGCTAGTCTACTCAGACAGGTCCGGCACGGGCCCGTCAAGGACCCTCACCAGGCTCTCTGCCACTTGGGCGTCGTGGCCCTTGCGACCCGCCCATTCGGTCAACCTAGTCACGTCCCTGACCAGGAACTCCTTCGCGCTGGGGTGCCTGGTTGTCACGGCCTGCCCGGCGTCGATGACCCATGGCAGTCCCTGCTTCCACAGGATGTTGTACTCGCTGAAGTCGGCATGCACGAGGTCGCATGTCTGCCATATCACGGCGACTATCTCGAGGAGGTCCTCGAACACCTCGGCTGCGTCTTCCACCTCGATGTCCTTCAGGCGGGGGCTCGGCGCCTCCTCGTCGCCGATGAACTCCATGACGAGGACGTTCTTGAGGTTGAATAGGGGCTCAGGGACCCTTAGGCCGCTCTTCCTCATCCTCTTCAGGTTCCTGAACTCCTTGCGCACCCAGATGTTGACGAGCTCCCTGTGCCGCCTGGACAGGCCGGAGAACCTCGGGTCTCCGTCGATGTACTTGGCCAGGCCCTTGAACACGGCGTTTGTGGTGTGGAATATCTTCACCGCCATGGGGCCGCTGGAAGAGGTGGCCCGGAAGACGTGGGCCTCCTTCCCCCTGGCTATGGGGTAGTCGATCGTCTCTATCTCCCCCTGCTGCATCAGCTTGTGGAGGGCGAGAAGGGTGGAGCGGTCGAAGACCTGGTCGAAGACCCTCCGGTCGACCCATTCGAACCTCCCCCTCCCCATGACTCCCTGGAGCGCGTCCTCTATCTCGTCGAACATCCGCTTGTACTTGGGCTCGGAAATCCACTCGTGCTTCCGCTCGGACCGCATCATCATGTCAGGGTCGAGATCCTCCCAGTCCTCGTCCGAGGGCATGTTCTCACCCGAAGAATGAGTCGATGTCGTCATCGTCTACTGCTGGCTCTGTTGGTGCCTCGGGCTCATCGACCTCTGGCTCCGCCTCCCCCTCGGCGTCTGGCTCGACGTCCTCCTCGGTGTCCGGGGCCATGTCTTCCTCGACCTCGCTGGACTCATCGGTCGACATCCCGAAGAGGTCGACTATCTCGGGCAGGACGCCCTTCCTCGACAGGTAGAGGGACTGGGTCTTCGTGTAACGCATGCAAACGTTGGCCTTCTCGTCCTGGAACTCCCATGGCTGGATCACGATGAGGTCGCCCTCCCTGACCCACTGGCGGCGTCGCATCTTGCCTGGTATCCTGGCGAGGCGCGACTCGCCGTCCTCGCAGATCGAGCGGACCCTGCGCCCTCCCAGGATGTTGTCGGCGATGGCGAACATCTCGTTCACCTTCCGGTTCGGCAGGGGTACGCGAATCCTGTCTCCGCCGGATTCCATCTGAGCTAGCAGCTCAGTGTCCACCGACTCCTCCCTACGGGCCATCGTGCCTCGGTCATGGGGCACCTATGTGAAGTTGAGCCTGATATCACGACAGTAGCGCGGCTGCAGCGTCCTCTGCCAGTCCCAGCAGCCACTCGCTCGGGGGGCCGACCCCGAAGGCGAGCGAGAGTATCGCCATGGAGACGATTACCGCGCGGACCACCGGGCTGCAGGGCGAGGACGCCTCTGCCTCGTTTGGCTCGAAGAACATCACCATCCCCATCCTGAGGTAGTAGAACATCGAGAGGGCGCTGTTGAGGACCACCGCGACTGCCAGCCAGAAGACCGGGTTTACGCTGGTGGCCCATGAGACGATGGTCGACGCCCCTCCCGTTCCTGCAGAGACTGTGACGATCCCGTTGATCATCAGCAGCTTGGATAGGAAGCCGGAGAATGGCGGCACCCCTGCGAGCGACAGCATGAACACGAACATGGAGGCGGCGAGGAGTGGGTCCCTGCTGGCCAGCCCGTTCAGTCCCGAGACCCTGTGGCTGGACCCCTCCCGCTCTATCGATGACAGCACCATGAAGGGCCCCATCTTGAACAGGACCAGGACGCATAGGTGGAATATCACGGCCATCACTATCAGCTCCTGGGCAGAGGGGTCGGCAATTCCGGAGCCTATCGCGGACACCGCGGCCAGCATGTAGCCCGCGTGAGCCACGCTGGAGTACGCGAGGACCCGCTTCGGGTTGTCGCTGGAGAGTGCTGCCAGGTTGCCCCAGGTCATCGTGATCACCGAGATCACGGCCAGCGTGCCGTACCAGAACGCCGCGCCCGAGGCGGGCATCGCTATGGTCAGCAGGAGCCTGAACAGGGCTACGAAGCCCATCGCCTTCGACGCGGTGGCCAGCACCCCTGCGACCATCGAGGAGGCGCCCGAGTATGCATCGGGTATCGCGAGGTGGAACGGTGCTGCCCCGACCTTGAACCCGAATGCCACCAGCATCATCCCCACGCCGGCCGCTGCCACGGGGTCCAGGGACTCCATGGACTGCCACGACTGGGACAGCCCGGTCACGCTCAGGTCCCCGTTCCACAGGTAGAGAAGGGACATCCCGTAGATGCCGACCGCGGAAGCGACCGAGCCCACGATGAAGTACTTCGTCCCGGCCTCCCCGCCCTCCTTTGACTCCTTGTGGAACCCCACCAGGACGTAGGACGAGAGTGATGCCAGCTCCAGGCATACGAAGAGCATGAACAGGTGGGTGGACTTGGCCATCAGGGACATCCCGAGCCCCAGGGTGAGGAGGAGGATGTGGAAGTCGGCCTGCCTGCGGTTGTCGTAGAGGGCCGAGGTCTTGCTGCTCTCGGTCTCCTCGTCGTCGCCATCGGCTGGGGCGGGTGCTTCGGGGTCGGAGGGGAGCCTCTGGTTCGCCGAGGCAACGCATAGGATTAGCACGCAGATGAAGAGGTTGGTTAGAAGCGAGCTGAACTGGTCTACCTCGAGTGAGCTGCCTACCTGGCCGGACGATGGGGGGTCCAGCAGGGTCATCGTGGAGGCGGCGAGGGCTGCCGAGAGCGTGGCCAGCGTCATCCAGTTGGGTAGCCTCGGGTCTCTGGTCGCGGGGAACCTCGTGCCCCCGATGAGGACTGGGAGCCTGTAGCTGGTCAGTGGGATCCTGAAATGGGCGTCACCCAGGTTCGGCACTATGATGATGGCAGCCAGGCCCAGGGTGAGGATGAGCTCCGGGAGGAGGAGCTGGATGTCTATGCCCGAGAGCTCGGAGGTCATGGCCTCACCCCCTCGGACTGCATCGCCTCGGCGAGCAGTTCGACCATGACCTCTGTGCTCCAGTACGACATCATGTCCCAGAAGAAGAACGGCAGGACCCCGAAGAGGATGGTTAGTACCCCAAGTATGGTCATTCCAGCGTTCTCATGCCATGTGATGTCCCTGGGCTCGTGATGCAGGGTTTCCGGGAGGATTCCCTGATGGGGGTCGTCCGACTCGAAGATGGTCCTCTGCATCGAGGTCAGGTAGTACACCGCGGTGATCACCAGGGTCAGGGCCGGAAGCAGCACCAGCCAGCCGAACGTCATCCAGAAGGCGATCATGACCGCGACCTCCGCGACGAAGCCTGCCATCATCGGCAGGCCCAGGCTGGCCATCCATCCGAGCATCATGTGCCCGGCCAGCCATGGGCTGTGGTGGGCGATGCCCCGCATGGAGCCGATCTCCAGGGTGTGATAGTGGTGCTTGAATGAGCCAGCGACGGCGAAGAGGAGGGGGCTGATTATCCCATGAGCGAACATCATGAACAGCGCTCCTGCTATCCCCAGGGGCTGCATGGTAGCAATCCCCAGGAATATCAGGCCCATGTGGGACACCGATGAGTATGCCACCATCCGCTTGAGGTTGGACTGCCCCATGCATACCCATGCGCCGTATGCGAGGCTTGCCATGCCGAGGAAGACCAACAGGGGCGTGAACACCACCGTGGATTCCGGGAATGCGGTTACTGCGACCCTCAGGAAGCCATAGGCGCCCATCTTCAGCATCACTCCGGCCAGGATCATCGAGCCGGCTGTCGGCGCCTGCACGTGAGCGTCCGGCAGCCACGTGTGTACGGGGACGCTGGGCATCTTGGTGGCGAACCCTATGAGCAGGAGGAACCAGACCAGGTGTCGGAGGCCCTCGCTCATCTGCCCTCCGCTATCGAGGATGGCGATCATGTCGAACGACCTCTCGGAGATGGACGAGCCCGTGTTGAAGTACATCACCAGGATGCCGATGAGCATTACCACGCTGGCTGTGAAAGTGTAGATGAAGAACTTCATCGCGGCATATCGCCTGTCCTCCCCGCCCCACATCAGGATCAGGAAGAACATGGGTATCAGGGTCATCTCCCAGAACACGTAGAAGACGAATAGGTCCAGTGCGACGAAGACCCCGATCATGGCCCCCTCCATTACGAGGAGCAGGGGGTGGAAGTAGTGGCCCTTCTTGGCGTCCCACTCGACGAGCATCGAGAGGGGCACCACCAGGGCAGTGAGCCAGATCATCGGCAGCGAGAGGGCGTCAGCGCCGACGTGCCACGAGACCCCTATCTGCGGGATTATCTCGAACGGGGTGTTCTCGAGCTCATACGCGCCGAAGTCGATGTTCATCCAGTCTATGTCGCTCAGGGATGTCGCCGCTGCCCAGGTCGATATCGCGAGCAGGGCCAGTGCGACCCCCATGCAGATGTTCCTGGATATCTCGGATAGCCTCGAGGAGAGCTCTTCTGGCAGGATGTGGGGCAGCGCCATCAGCAGGAGCCCGACGGCTATCGGCAGGAGGGAGAGGATGGTCAGTATCATCCGCTAACCCCCCATGCGAGGGCGAAAATCGAGAGGGCCCCCACTGCTGCCATCAGGATGTAGTCGCTGGCCCGTCCCGTCGTGACCCGCCGAATCTGGATCGACCCGAGGACGGAGTTGGATTCGACCTTCTTGACTATCCCGTCGATCACCGTCCTGTCGAACCAGGCGGCGAATGCGGAGAAGGGGAGGACAGTCTTGGAGAGCGCCAGCTCGTAGTAGTGGTCGAAGTATAGGCGGTTCTCGAGGGCCTGAGACAGGCTCGACTGTGACATCTCGCTTACGTCCTGGGAGCCGAACCTCCCCGACAGCCAGACCAGCCACGAGACCAGGGGGCCCGAGGACTGCCCCTCCCTGAGTGCCCCGCCATGGACCCTCGCGGCGAATATGGGGCCTATCACCAGCGATAGGAAGATGGTGGTCCATCCCACTATCCTCAGGTTGGGGTCCTCCGGCAGGAATGCGTGCTCCAGCTCGTAGATCACCCGCTCTACCAGTGATCCGTCAATACTCAGGTCGTACTTGTACGGCTTCGCCAGCCACTTCACGATGCCCAGGACTGAGAGGCCGAAGCCACCAAGGGCGCTGATTACTGAGAGTATCACCAGGGGCTCCTTGATCCAGGGGGTGGATTCGTGCACGTGGTCGACGACTTCGTGCTTGGGCTCCCCGGCGAAGGTCATGAACCACATCCTGGACATGTAGAAGCCGGTCATCCCCGCAGTCAGCAGGACGAGCAGGGCTGGTCCGAACATCAGGGGCTCGTAGTCTAGTGACGCCTTCCAGGTCTTGGCCACGATCGCCTCCTTCGACCAGAAGCCACCTATCAGGGGGATTCCGATGATCGACATCGAGCCGATCATCATCGCGGCCGAGGTGATGGGCATCTTGGATGCAAGCCCCCCCATGTTCCGCATGTCCTGGGGGTCGAAGTCATGGTGGTCGTGCCCTCCTCCCTCGTGCATGTGGTCGTGTGCGTGGTGGACCTCGTGTATCACCGAGCCACTTGCCATGAAGAGCATGCCCTTGGCCATCGCGTGATTGAACAGGTGGAACATGGAGCCGCCGAAGACGAGGGTGGCTGCATCCGTCTTACCGTGGTTGTAGAACCAGAGGGACACCCCGAGCCCGGTGAAGATGTAGGCGAGCTGGCTCATGGTCGAGTAGGCTAGGACCTTCTTGATGTCGTTCTGCACGAAGGCGATTGATGCCGCCATGAATGCGGTAATGCCGCCTATGTAGGCCACTATCAGCCCCAGGTCGTCCAGACCGGGGACGCCGTGGTGGCCGACGTCCACGAATGGCACCATCCTGGCGACGAGGTACAGCCCGGCGTTGACCATCGTGGCTGCGTGTATGAGGGCCGATACGGGGGTCGGTCCCTCCATGGCATCGGGCAGCCACACGTGCAGGGGGAATTGGGCGGACTTCCCAACCGCGCCGATGAATAGCATCAGCAGGGCCCAGAATAGCTTGTCCGAGTCTACCGTTCCGTCGATGGAGGGGTCGGCGAAGATCACGGAGAACTCCAGCGACCCGTAGATGTCGTAGAGGATGAGCAGGCCGACCATCAGGAAGACGTCGCCCACGCGGGTGGTGAGGAAGGCCTTCTTCGCCGCGTAGGCAGCGCTCTTCTTCCAGAAGTAGAAGCCTATGAGCAGGTAGGAGCAGAGGCCCATTATCTCCCAGAAGATGAAGAGCCAGAGGAAGTTGTCAGCCAGGACCATGCCGAACATCCCCATTGCGAAGAGCACGAACTCGGCGTAGAAGCGATGGTTGCGATCCTCGTTGATCGGGTCTGTGTTCATGTATCCGAGGCTGAACCAGCAGATGAGGAAGCACAGGAAGGTGGCGACGAACAGGAGCATCAGGGTCACGGAGTCGACCCAGACGCCTACTCCGATGATCCTCTCAGAGCTCATGGTGTAGTCGGGGTTCAGAACGTCGAACGAAATCCAGTCTATCCAAGACGCAGCCACCCGGCCACCGGCTTCCTCGGAGATCTCACGAGCCCCCCGGAGGTAGTCGACCAGGATCCACACTGCGGTCGATAGGGATACAAGGAGCGATGAGAGTCCGATTACCCCTCCCTCCTTGAGGGTCTCCTTCCAAGTTGGCTTTCCGTTGTACAGCTGGCCTGAGATGAGTATGATGGGGAATGCTACGAATGGGGCCAGGACGATCAGGAACGCTGCATCCACTGATTTCACCCCTGCTATCGCCAAGGCTGGGACTATCAGGAGGGCGGGGATAAGTGGCATCAGTAGCCTGTACTCGTTTCCTGAATCGCCCATGGTATCACCTAGTTGCTGAGCTCCCTCGCTGCATCGAGCGAGATGGTTCCCTGCGTGCTGTAGAGGGAGAGTAGGATAGCTAGACCGATGGCGACCTCGGCTGCTGCGATGGCTATGGCTATGGCCGTGAAGACCCAGCCATCGACGTCGCCATAGTGGGTGGCTGCAGCGACGAAGTTCAGGTTTGCCGCGTTGAGCATCAGCTCAATGCACATCAGGACGACAATGCCGTTCTTGTGGAAGAACGTGCCTAGGAGCCCGATTCCGAATAGGATTACGCCCAGGGCGGCAATCCAACTTGGGTCTATCATTCGTCAGCCCCCATGTCCCAGAGGAGGTTTACTAGCCGCTCGTCCCTGACTAGGTAGGAGGCCCCGATCATCGCCATTGCCAGCAACGACCCGAGGATTATCGTGGCCATCGTCCAGTCGTTGAAGATGGCGTCTGCGAAGGAGAGCGTCGTAGGTGCGGTTGGCGTCCCAGAGTCCCACATCGAGTGTTCCATGATGCCCCTAAGCAGGACTAGGATGAATGCGAACACGCCCACTCCTGAGACTGCTGAGATCGCATTCAGGGTGGGGAGTGACTCGACGTCCTGAATTCTCCTTCGTGTCAGCATCACGCCGAATTGGACGACTAGCATCACAGAGCCAAGGTAGACGAGGATCTGGATCGCGGCGAGCATCTCGGCGCTTGCCATCAGGAATGCCCCGGCGACTGCGAAGAACGTGAACATCAGCCACAGGAGGGAGTGGGCGACCCTAGCCGAGAACACGCAGCCGAGGGCCCCCGCTATGGCAGCGCCTGAGACGATGACGAATATCACCGCCTCGAAGTCCACCATGGTCAGGCCTCCGCCTTTGCGGCCTTCCTCTCTCGCTTTGCCTTCTCCTTCTTGGCTCGCTTGGCGAGTTCCATGTCCACCCTCTCCTTGTGGACCGACGGTAGGACCCTGGTCCTGTCCGCGTCCATCCAGAGGTCTTCCCTGGTGAAGCCGGACATCCCGTCGTACTCGTTGGTCATGAAGAACGACTCGAAGGGGCAAGCCTCCATGCAGAGGCCGCAGAACATGCACCTCCCGAGGTCGATCCTGCCGGATACTATGTCCTCCTCGGCTGGCTTGATTGAGCTCAGAGACACGTCTTCCTGGCCTGAGCCATCCATCCAGTTCACGGTTGCAGTGTCCCCTGAGATGTCGATGACCTCCGCGAACTCGTACTGCTGTGGGGCGGATGTGTGGTCCTTCACCAAGTCGTGCTGCTCCTCTATCTCGTGGAAGTCCTCCCTTGGCATGGCAGCCAGCCCGCCGACCTCGACCTCGCTGCCGAATCCATGCCACTCGTCATCCTCATCCGCGGTGTCGAGGACGTTTACCCTGACCTCGGAGGTCATGTGCAGGCAGTCGTTGGGGCAGGCTCTGACGCATTGCTTGCATGCGGTGCAAGTCTCCCAGATCACCCCGATCCTCCCATTGTAGTTACCAGGGACGAACAGCCATGGCTCCAGGTCGTCCAGCCTCTCGTACGGGTACATCACCGTCACTGGCCTCTCGACGAAGGGCATCAGCTGGCTGGTCTCCCTGTCGGCGGAGAACTTCTGGTCCGAACTGGGGTGCGATTCCCCGACCCTCCTGGACGTCTCCGGGTCAAGCATATCGGCTGGTTGAGCGTGGTACCCGCTCTTTAGGAACTTGAGCTTGCCCAGGAAGGGGACTGTCCGCAGAGCGGTCTTCAGGGTGATCCACATCGGCCTGACGACCAGGTTGCGGAAGCTCGGTGTACCGTGTGGGTGGTAGCTCATGTTCCCGCCTCCGTGTCAGATAGGGTGACCGAGGATGCTGCCTTGACTGCTGAATACGCCGTGTACTGCCTCTGCAGGTCCTCGAGCTTGGAGTCGGGGTGCCTACCGGGGTAGGCCTTTGTTACTGCGTATGTGCTGTATGGCCTCTTCATGCTCTCCAGGGCCTCCTTGTCCTCGTCGACGACTAGGATGACCAGTCCGAGCACTCCCGAGAGGATCATCACAACTGGTGCCACGATCCCCCAGCTTCCGTCCCAAACCCATACCCTGAGGAACATCGCGATCGCCAGGTTCACTATTGACAGGGGAAGGAGCCACTGCCATCCGAACTCGAGGATCTGGTCGGTCCTGACCCTGTGCAGTGATGCCCTGATCCAGACGAAAACCGCGAACAGGGCCCATGCCTTGATCAGCACCCATGCTATTCCTGGGATCAGCGAGAGGAGGAGCTCGAGTCCGCCTCCGATTACTGGGAGGGACTCCATGGTGCCCTGGAACGGCGCCTCCCACCCTCCGAGGAAGAATAGTGCGAACAGCAGGCAGGCGGCGTAGCATCTTTGGTACTCGGCTGCGAACATCAGCCCCCACCTCATCCCGCCGTACTCGGTCCACCAACCCTCAACGAGCTCGGCCTCCGCCTCGGGCATGTCGAAGGGTATCCGCTCCACCTCCGCGATCATGGTGATTAGGAAGAGGGCTGCACCGAGTGGTAGCATGAACAGATTCCACACGTTGGACTCCTCGGCCTGGAAGTCGACTATCTCTATCACGTTGAAGGACCCGCTGATGACGCAGACCCCTAGTACCGTGATCAGCAGTGGGATCTCGTAAGCAGTGAGCTGGGCAGCCGATCGCATCCCGCCAATGAGGGTGTACTTGTTGTTGGAAGACCACCCGGCGAAGAAGACGCCGAGCGGTGCCACCCCGAAGATCGCCATCATGAAGACGACGGAGAGTTCGGGGCTCGAGACGTAGAAGTGGGGGCCGAACGGTATGAAGGCGAATACGAGAACGGTGGTGGAGATAATCAGCACGGGTGCTATCTCGTAGACCGGCCTGTCGGCTTCCTTGGGGACGATGTGCTCCTTTCCTGCGAACTTGGTGAAGTCGGCGAAGGCCTGGAAGAACCCCGGCAGCAGGAACCAGTAGCCGTGGTAGCCCCTGTTGTTCACCCTGGAGACCGCGTCCAGCTTGTGGTCGTTGCCCCATATCGAGTTCAGGGTCTTGTTCAGCCACCCTATTGGTGCACCCATTCCGAAGGGGAGCTGGTTCCACCACTCTCCCGCCGTGACTCCGCTCTCCCCTATCCACAGGCTCCTGAGAGTGGTCGTGGCACCTAGTCTGTCCATAAGCCGGCCGATGAACTTCCTCTCGATGTATGGGATGGGGAGCATTGTCAGCATCATGGTCGTGAAGACTACCGTGCAGATCATCGTGGCTGAGAATAGTCCCTCCAGTGCCGGTTGCATCTGGGCGAACCCGTCCTGCAGGTTTACGACCCTCCCGAGTACGATGTCTTCGGGCCATATCCCCTTGGGGAGGGAGATGGTCGCTGTGAGGTCTATGTCCTTCGAGGGCAGGGTGTCATGGACGTTGTCCATCGACCATCCGACTAGTCCCTCTATCCAGCCCCTTAGGTCCAACCAGTCTCCCGTAGCCATCTTCTCACCTGTCCGTCTCCCCTATGCATGGGTCGAATGAGCCCATGATAGCAGGGATGTCGGCTACCTTGTAACCGACCATGCACTTGGATGCGTAAGGAATCGTGATGAACATCGGTGAGCGTATCGAGGCCCTGTATGGCATCTTGCCCCTGCCCTCGCCACCACCGGCGAGGTAGAACATTGACTCACCCCGGCTGTCCTCGAAGTGGTGGGAACCGGAAGTCCCCTCCGGGGCCCTGCTAGGTGCCTTGGCCAGTATGGCCGGGTCTCCCGGCTCGTGGTATGTGTCGGCTCCGCGGGGAATCTTGTCAAGGGCCTCCAGGACCATCATGGCGCTGACTCGCATCTCCTCGACTCGTATCCTGTATCTGTCGTAGCAGTCTGCGCCCTTGATTGATGGCCTCTCCACGGGGGGCTCCCAATCGAGCTCGCTGTACACGGAATACGGGTGAGCCGTCCTGATGTCGTAGTTCACTCCACCTGCCCTCAGGTTGGGGCCGGTGACTCCGTGGTTGACCATCTCCTCGGGCTTGGAGTACCCGACGCCCTGGGTCCTGATTAGGAAGATAGTGCTCTCGTCGAACAGGGCCTCGTACTCCTGTATCCTATTCAGGAACAGGCTGACCTTCGCCCTGGCCCTCTGGGCGAACCCATGGGGGAGGTCCCTCTTCACGCCTCCGACCCTCGGGAAGTTGTAGTGCATCCGAGAGCCGCCTAGCTCCTGCAGGAGATCCATCATCATCTCCCTCTCCCTCAGGCACCAGACCATGACCGATAGGTTCCCGATGTCGGGGCCATACGCCCCGAGCCACATCAGGTGGGAAGCGATCCTCTGCAGTTCGACTGCGATTAGTCGGATGTACTCGGCCCTCTCCGGGACCTCTACCTCGAGTAGGTCCTCCACTGCGTAGATGTAGGAGTGTGACCACGTGTTTGCGCTGGCATAGCACAGCCTGTCGCAGTAGGTGGTGATCTGGGTGAAGTCCCTAGACTCGCATATCTTCTCGACTCCCCTGTGGATGTATCCCAGGTCGGGTTCGGTGTCGACTACGGTCTCGCCGTCAACCTTGATCTTCAGCGTCCACAGCCCATGCGTCATTGGGTGCTGCGGGCCCATGGAAATCCACATTTCTGCCATTTTCGTCACCTCACTTTATCTTGCCAGCGTCCGAGGGCTTCCTCAGGAATCCTTGGGCATCGTCGTACATCTCCTCGAAGTCGTGGTATCGGAGCTTGTGCTGCTTCTGGAGGGGATGGAAGCCCACGGGAGTCTCGTGTGGCTGTAGCACCCTTCGCATCCCTACGTGGCCCTCGAAGTCTATTCCGACGAGGTCCCATGTCTCCTTCTCGTTCCAGTCCGCTCCGACCCAGATGTCCTGAACCGATGCCACCCTCGGGTCTCTGGTTTCGGGGAGCGCGATCCTAACTTCTATCTCAAGGGGGGCCTCCTTTCCTTCCAGGGCCGTGGGGTCTTTGACGATGGGCTGAACCATGCCGTCTATCACTGGTGGGTCTGATATCCCCATCCTCATGAAGTGGTAGATTACCTCCCAGTTCTTTTCCGGGGGCCCCTCGGGCCAGTGAATCCCGGTAATCATCGAGCAGTAGTCGACGCCGTGCTCGACCCTCATGCACTCGGCCAGGGTGCGCCAGCTCTCGCTAGAGCAGTCGATGGAGACTATGTTTCGTGGGCTAGTGCCGCTTTTCCTCTCGGACACCTCTGCATCTACGCCATCCAAGGATGACAGGGCTGATGCCATGGCCTCGGCAGCTGACCTCTGTGCCGACGTGGAAACCACCTTGCCCATTCCATGTCCCTCCCTAGGTGTCTCCTATGATGATCGGGTTGTTCGATTCCGGGGCAGCGTCGTCGGGGACTGCTCCGATTCGGATGATCTTCTGACGCAGCTTGTCGAACCCATCGATTAGTGCCTCTGGCCTCGGTGGGCAACCGGGGATGTACACGTCAACTGGGATGATGGTGTCAACTCCCTCGAGTATGTTGTAAGACTGGAAGTACGGGCCGCCGGAGATGGCGCACTCGCCCATCGCAATGCACCACTTGGGCTCTGGCATCTGCTCCCAGAGCCTGACGATCGGGTCGGCGAACTTCTTGCTGATCGGGCCGTTCACCAGTAGCACGTCGCACTGCCTTGGGCTTGACCTGAAGAATACCCCGAAGCGCTCTGCGTCGAACCTGCTCGCACCTGCTGCCGCCATCTCAAGCGCACAGCACTTGATCCCTAGGTGCAGGGGGAATAGCGACTTCCTCTGGCTCCAGTTGAAGACCCTCCCCACTAGGACCCCTATGACGTCCTTGATTCGGCTGGCCTTCAAGGCCTCGTCGGTGATGTCGCCTACGGTGTCCACCAGCATTCTGCTGTTGAAAACCGAGTAGTTCTGCCCGTCTCCGTCCATGATGATCACTCAGATGTATATCCTTCCTCTCTTGCGGAATACGTGCCAGACCCCCAGGCCCATCAGGAGGATGAATATGGACATCGTCAGCAGGGCGCTGATGATAGCGCCATCGTCAGGCATCTGCCCACTGCCCTTCTGGATTGCCATCACCCCCCCGAACGCCAGGAACATGAATGCGATATCGAAAACCAGGAAGACTATGGCGTACCAGTAGTACTGGAAGTGGAAGTTGATGTCAGCATCCCCTATTGGGTCCGAGCCGCATTCGTACGTCGAGTCCCTTCGGATGTAGAGGGTGTGATCGGACTCGTAACCGGGTAGGAGGAGCGATCTGGTCATGTTGGAATCGGACCCCTTTGGGGTTGGCCTGAGGAAGCGGGTTGCGATGAAGCTGCCAACCGGGAACCCGATCCCGACTATGGTCATGACAGCTACTGGAAGGTACATCTCCGCTACGGTACTCATGGCATCACCCTCGGTCCCGTAGGGACCGTCGTACGTGGCCACGAAAATTCCGGACATAAGCGTATCCGAACGAAGGCCTTGGAACCGTCAGTCATCGAGTTCCAGGTATATGGAGTCGGAAATCATCCGATTCTCGGCTCGGACCCTCATGAAGAGGTATGTCACGGCTATCGAGCCAACCAGGATTATGGCCATTGCGATTGCCCTCTGCGCATCTCCAGACAGCGCTCCAGTTCGCACCTTTGACTCGACTGTCAGGTCTATTGGCTCGCCTGCCACGGGCATGTCCTTTGGCTGTACTATCACTGTGAACGAGTACTCGTCGTCGGAGATCAGTTCGCTCGGCGGCGTCACCCTCACCATGACTTCCTTGCTCTTCCCGGGCTGGAGTTTGAACTCGTCTCCGATCACGTCAACCGTCCACCCCCTCAGGGAATCGCTGGTGAGGACCTCTACCTCCTCCTCTATGTTCCCATGGTTGATGACGGTGATCGTGAACTCGGCATTCTCAGGATACGAGGACTCCAGCTTCGGGCTGCTCTCCATTTCTATCCGGAGGTCGTGAATAGACCTGATGTCCACGACCAAGTCCACGTAGGATGGCGTTTGTCCTGTGTTCTTCTTCGAGGTTACCGAGACTCTGATTACCCCCGAGGTACCGCTTTCGACGTCCAGCACCTCGAAGTCTATGGTTACCGATATCTGACCCTCTGATGGGACGGTGACTTCGTCTCCGTCCAGGACCTGGCCACCGGAGCTGATCGTCCTCAGGACCGATGAGTCCATGCCAGAGACGTCGATGACGACGTCGTCCGAACCCCCGTCGCCTGTGTTCGTGACTACGAATGTGAGCGAGGAAGAGCCCCCTGGTGGGAGGGAGAATCTCATCAGGGACGGGTCCTCATCTGGGTTCTCGAACGCAACAGACATGCTGTAGTTGAAGTTCGAGACGGTCACCGTGAGGGATTCTTCCATCATTATGTTCGTACCAACGATCCCGATCCTCACGTCGAACGACTCGGAGTTGTTGTTGATATTGTCCGAGACGAGTATCTCTAGTGAAATATCGACCGTCTCATCCGATTCGACCGTGACCTGTGAGATCTCGTTGCCTTGGCCGTCCTTGAACCTGGAATCCCACTTTGTGTCCTCGCATGACTCGGAGATGTTTGGGTCGCAGGAAGAGAGCGCGAAGTTGTCCTGGATGTTGCCGGTGTTTGTCAGTCCAAGTGGGAATGAGACCCATTGGCCGAACCTACCCGTCTGGGAGTCTGACGGGAGGTCGATGCTCCCCCCGTGGACTGCAGCGACCGTCACCGTTGCAGTAACTTCGTCCAGGGTTATTCCCTGGGAGTTCACGTACATGGTGACCGGGAACTCGATGTTCGCCTTGGCATTCGCTGGAACGGCGATCTGCAGTTGGACGCTCTTCCTGTCGCAGTTGGAGGACGACGTGCAGTGCCTCCCGTCTATTGTCACGTATGTCTCGGATATCTCGACCTGCCATCCTGGCATCAGGTCCTTGACTCCGACAGCGAAGTTGTCCTGGCCGTTTCCGGTGTTTGTGATCATCATCGAGGTTGACGCGGTTGAGCCGGGATCGACATTGCTGATCGAGGGGTTGGACAGCGATAGTGATGCGTCGTGAACTTGCCCCAGGTTTACCCTGAGCAGAGATTCGCAACCTATGCTGCTACCGGCCCTTCCCTGGATGTAGACATCAACCGAACCGGGCTCTACTGAGTCGTCCGGGGTAATCTCGAATTCGAACGAGGTCGTGTCCTGGGAGCCGCCGGGCTCTGAGAGTAGCCTGCTTGTGGGCGTCTCGAAATCTACCCAGTCGCTCACATCTATGCCCTCGGAAGAGGCGAATGCGCTCACTGTCCAAGCGGTGTTTCCCGTATTGGTAAGCGTGAAGGAGTTAGTGGCGGATTCTCCAGGGTCCAGATTGTGAGAAGGGTTCTGGAGAGAGGAGTCGCATGTCTTGACCTCCGGGATTTTCAGATTCAGGTTGATGCTATCATTAGCCTGGTCCGTTGGGTTCGGGTCATTGGATACCGTTGCATCTAGTATGAAGCAGTGGTCCCCGGATTCGGTGGAGCTCCCATCGGGGAGGCTCACAGTGACCGTTGCAGTGTCCTTGTCGCCCGAGTTTAGTGACATCTGCTGGGGTTCGACGGAGGCCTCGAGTCCATCGGAGTCGCAGTCCGACTTGGAGGACATCGCGAGTTGGACCGTAGCATCGTTTTCCCCGGTGTTCTCGACGTCCACCGTCCACTCCACCTCGTCGTCCTCGCCATCGTAATTGATCGCGCCATTGCTCGGATTGATGTAGTCCAGCTTGACCGAGTACTGGCCCCCTCCCTCGGCGGTTGTGGTGACCTCGACGTCTGCCTGTGCATTTTCTGAGGGGTTGGAGGCGACCCCGTTTGCATTTACCGTAGTGACGCAGTCGCCAGAGGCCTGGTCGTTGATGCTGACTGTCAGTGTCACCGTCTCCGACTCGCCCTGTCCCACCGAGACCACCGAGGAGTCGAGGTTCGAGGTGAAGCCATTGCAGTCTGACTCCTGCGAGGCGCTTAGGGATACGGTGAGGTCCTCGTCACCGGTGTTCATCACCGTGATGTCGTACTCTGCTGCGTCGTCCGTGGTAGCTGTGGAGTTCGTCGGATTGGCGCTTAGTGCTAGGTCAGCTGCCGCGAACACGGGTGTTGAAACGAATGAGGCTAGCAATATTGCAACGATAACAACCGCAGAATCTGGCCTTCTCATCGATTGACCGAGTCATTCGCCCCTCTAAGGGCTTCGGGCACTTAGTGCGCCAATAATCACGATTGTTGGAGTTCTCAATATTCTCCGCTATTGGTCGCCGTGGTTGTATTCGGGGTCTGCCACCCACTCCTCGGCCGAGGTATCCCAGAGCCATCCGGGGTAGTCTTCGAAACGCTGCAATTCGCCGTTTTCGGCTGTCCCTTGCTCTTCATGTCCGACTGCTTCCGCGATCGGCTCCTGCTCTGATGGCTGCGGGGCTGGCGTGTCCCCCTCCCTGGTTCTGGGCGATGCCGGCTTGCCTCGGAGCAGGGATGAGATGTCGCCGCCGTTCCTGGAGTATGCGATGGCTGCCGAGATCGAGGCTATCGCAACGAGTGCTAATGCCCCTATGGCGTAGAAGAGTGCCCCGGGACCACCAGAGGGCTCGGATAGGACCTCTACCTCCAGAGTCCGCGACTGCCCAGAGATGTCCTCTGCGTTGGACAGCATCACTGTGATAGATCCGTCTGAGCCTGAGTCAGGGGTGACCTCGACCTGGACGGACCTGCCCTCTCCCGGTTGCAGGGTGACGAGGAACCCGTCTACGATCCTGATGTACCAGCCATCCGGCCCATCCGTCACTATCCTGCTCGAGATGGCGACGTTGCCGGTGTTGTGCAGCTCCATGTAGATGTTGCTCGGGTAGTCCTTCCTGGCCTCGCTGAAGTTGATCAGGGTCCATTCAACCTCCTTCACGGTGTCGACCAATAGGGTCAGGGTCTCCCTGGCCTCTACTCCGTCTGCTGCCATCACCAGGGAGATCTCCGGCTCGGATCCTGCTTCCTGGCTAAGTGGGATTGTGATGGAGCACCAGACCATCGCAGAGTCGCCCGGGCTGATCCTGATTGGGTTGACTGCGCAGCTTGAGAGCCAATCGTCGGATGGCACTTCGAGGGACACCTCTGGTTCCCAGATTGAGGTACCGGCATTCTCGACCTTCCAGCCCATGTCAAACGCCGTGTTGACCGGATGCGCTCCCAGCCCCAGTGGGCTATTCGACGAGTTGATGTTGGTTCCGTCTACGAATACGACTTCGTGGAACGAGACCTCTGGGACGGCTCCGGAGATTGCCTCCAGGCTGGTGTTCCAATCGAAGAACTCGCCGTCCTCGATCAGGAACCTGATCTCCACGGTTCCGCTAGCAGCGAGTCCGTTTCCTTGTATGGAGAATGACCACTGGACCGAGGAGCCCATTGGAACGGTGAACTCGCTGAGGCCGCCTTGGATGGTCCAACCTCCGGGTAGTGACCTCTCGATTGGGGTTATTTCGACTTCCCTGTTCCCCTGGTTGGAGATCTGGATGTCGATCTGATGCAGTGAGTCCGCTGGAATCCCTCCCTCGTTCCCCCCAGAACCAGGAGTGAGTTCGATCGAGTCGCTTGGTTGGATTACCATCGGGATCTGGTATGACCAGGTCTCCGAGCTGACCCTTGATTTCACCAGTATCTGCGAGTAGAATGTTGACCCTGCTGTGAGCAGGACCCCCGGTGGGGTGATCATGATTCCAGCAGAGATCGATCCGCCCTTCGAAAGAGTCCCTGTGGAGCCTTGCCGGGATCCCTGGAATGGCCCGAGTTCCAGCAGGCCGACGTTCCATCCGGCTGGAGATGTCATCTCTATGTCATACGTCTGAGCCCCGTTTCCGAGGTTGTGGATCTCAACGGATGTGTTTGTCACCTCATGGGAGTCGACTTGTATCTCAGTGGAGGGGAGGGTCACTTCCGGTTGGGCCAGTACGGGGACGTCGAAGAAAATCTCCAATTGGGACTCGACGTCGAAGTCCTCGTCTGTTGCGGTGATAACCATCGAATATGTCCCTGGATCGGGAGGGGAGGGGTGAACGAGGGTCAGGTTCACAGTTGTCGACTCGGCTGGTCCCAACTCCACGTAAATCTGGTCGAAGCTCTTGTACCAGTCGAACTCGACTCCGTCTATCATCCTGACTGGCTTTGTTACCTCGATGCTGGCGTTTGTGTCGAAAAGGGCGAGGTTTGTCATGGCGATCTCCCACTTAGTCGTGGTGTCAGAAGCATCCTGTAGTGTCTTCCATGGCGAGTCTGTGGATGCTTGGATACCGGGGGCACTGACGGATATTGGCACCACGAGAAGGTTGTTGTCCTCGTAGAGTTCGTCCAGCTGTCCTCCTGGGTCTATCTCGATCCTGATCTCAGTGTCGCCCTTGTCGGACGATTCTGGGGTCCAATCCCACTCCAACCTAACTTCCTCTCCCGGTGACATGCCCAACGATTTCGTCTCAAGCGGGTCTCCGTTTATGTGCGCAGACACGAATACCTCTGCGAAGGAGCCGGAGCCCTGGTTCACCACTGAGACTGAGAAGCTAGTGGGCTCACCCACTTGGGGGATGGGGGTGGAAATCTCGAAGGAGCCGGGGGGTATGGCGGGGTCGGGAGTCAGGTCGTTGACGTTGACTCCTCTCACGGCAATGGCGAATGGCTGGTAGGTCCTGCTTCCCCCATGGGAGAAGTCCTTGACCTTGACGTTCCATATCCCGGTCGATGCGGAGTCTATCAGGACCACCTCCACGTTGTTCTTGTCATCCTTCTCCCCTCCGGTGGTGGAACGCCCGTTTGCGAAGTCGTTGCCCAGGTATGTGACTGTCCCATCGGGGGAGGTGACCTCGAGGTTCAGATCGTTCCTGAGCTGAGTCGAGGAGAAGGTCGAGCCAGGGTAGTCCGACCATGCCAGGACTACCTTCAGGGGTTCGCCGGTGCGTGTTACATCGAAGTTGTATGAGGCCTCCTGCCCGCTAGACAGCCTTGAGCGATCGTCGACGAATATCCCCACGTCGCTTTCTGGGAGAAGAGAGTTCACCAGGTTGATCCTCCCCCATCCCTCGTCATTGTTCGGGATGTCGCGGGTGCCCATGTCCTCCGCGCCCAGGATCAGCATCGCCTTGACCAGCGCACCCTGGGGCTCTGGCCTCTCGGCAATCTCCATGAGGTACTCTCTGATTAGGGCGGATGCCCCTGCTGCTGCTGGGGTGGCCATCGAGGTTCCGCTGTACTCGACATACCAGTCGTCATTGAGATTGTCGGGGGCCTCGGATGCCTCCTGTGCCTTGCAAGACCTCACGTAGTCTCCAGCTGCGACTATGTCTGGCTTGATCCTCCCGTCATCGGTAGGGCCCCTGCTGCTCCAATAGTACATCTCGTCAGCAGCGTCGCTGCTGTATCTGTTCACATGGGCCCCTACTGTGATCACGTTCTTCGCGGTCCCGGGTGGCGAGACCCCGTCGTCTCTCTCGTTCCCGGCAGCGAATAGAACTGTCATGCCGTCGTAGGACCAGTACTGGTCCCATGTGGAGGTGCGATCGTCAGCGTCCTCTGATTGCGTTGAGTAGTCGCCTCCTGCGTTCCAGCTACCCCAGCTGTTTGTGTGGATCCTGGCTCCGCCAGAGCTGTAGGCCGAGTTAAGCAGCGAGTAGACCCCGGGGCCGGAAAGGGCGCCTGAGTCGTCGTTCTCCATTGCCTGCATGTATAGCTCGGCTTGGGGCGCTATCCCCTCGTACGAGGCAGTGCGGCTACCCGACCCCAGGACTGTGCAGGCAACGTGGGTGCCATGCCCGTCGTTGGTGTCCGCAGTTGAGCCGTCGTTCGCAACGTCGATCCTCTGGACGATCCTCGAGCCGAAGTCACCGTGGTCGTGGTCGATCCCAGTATCTGCAACCGCAACCCTCTGGCCGCTTCCGTTCAGGCCAGTGAAGAAGTACTCCTCCACGGCGTTTGCATCCATGTGTGAGCGAGCCAGGTTGTTCCAGATGGATAGCTCGGGCACCGGGGAGACGAATGCTACCTCCGGGTTCATTGCCATGTCCGGGATGGATTCCGGATGGATATTTCCGAAGTGAATTCCGATGGAGGGAGACCACTGGGAAGCGAGGTGGTTCAGGGATGTTCTGGCCACAGACCCAGTGAGACCGACCCCTGGGGTGTCCAGCCTGTTCAATTCCGAGTCCTTCCATCCGATCAATTCCACCTCTGTGATTGACTGCTCGTCCCAGAGGCCGCTGTCGACAATCAGAGCGAGGGGTACGGGGTGGCTCGCTGCAACGAATGGCAGGCTGGAAACCGATGTCAGTTCCTCCAGTGTACCCTGGATTAGGAATCCAGAGGGGGGGATAGTGGCCCTCACCGCTACGTTTGCTGATTCTAGAATGCTGACTCTGCCCTCCCAGAGTCCTGTGTCGGGAGAAATCAGCACCATCATCAGGTCTGATCTGTATTCCATCATCGAAGTGGGTATGCCAGAGTCAAGATGCAGACCGAAAGTTGTGAAGATGCCTATCGATGAGTCGGCCCAGAGGCCTCGCTGTCCCTCTTCGCCTTGGGAGATGAGGGGGGTGCCCAGGTCCCTGACGCTGTTCGGGTCTGGAGAAATCTCGATCCTGGTGACTTCAGTTGGCAGTTCGTCAGGGATTTCTGCCTGAGTTGGTGACTCTTGGTCTGGCAGGCTCAGCGTAGATGACAGGAGGAAGATGAGTATGAAAGAGGATACCCGTTTCTCCATCGTTCAAATCCCCTTTTTCCCTCGCTTTGATACTATGGGTCTATCGTGAATCAAGAAGCGTTTTGGATTAGAATATCTCCAAGGGCGTCTGATCTACGAAGGACTCCCTCGTCCACTGACCCACCGGGTGAGTCCATGTGTGAGCCTCTCGCTGTCCATCGTAGTCAATGTAATCCAGTTTTATCTCGATGAAGTAGTCTTCCCAAACGGATTGCCCTAGAACTACTAGCTCCAGGTCGTCCGAGGGGGTGTTCGATATCGAGCTATGAGCTGGCAGTTTGGAGAGGTAGAAGTCGTGTCGGTCTATCTCCGACTTGTCAGAGTCTAGGAATCTGATTGAGAGCCCTACTTCATCTATCGCCCGGCTACCCTTGTTGTCGAGCTCCACGAGGACTACATGGCCTGAACCGGCCTGCATGTATACGACCTCCACGTCCACGTTCTCATAGGGTATCACCCAGATTAGCGAGAAAACCGAAGCGAGTGCGATCAGTAGTGCCATTATCGAAGCGAAAACTACGCGCTTCGGGGTAATCTCGTAGGTTACGTCCTCTATCCTCTCCAGAATTTCGTGAGCTAGGTCCTCCTCGGCTTCCGAGGCCCTTCCGAGAATTCCACCGGGTCTCTTCATCACATCCCCCCTAATGTTGCGACGGCAGTTAGAATTCCGGATGATACTGGTTCTGGGGCCATCCAGTGGCTAGTCGAGCCCGAGAATCCTGGTATCATGTTCAGCAGGGATAGGTCGGATGCGAAACCATTGACTCCCAATGTAGTTCCAGATGGTATTCCTCCCGTCACTTGGGCATCGAGCATCACCCCCCTTAGGTCGACGTCGATGCCATTGACCTCGGCGGTGGCTCTGGCCGAGATGATGATCCGGCCTCCTTGGACATCGGAGACCTCGATCAACTGGTATCCTGGAATCATAACCGTCACCCTTCCAAACTCGTGGATCTCGATTTTGGCACTCTTGAGGTTCTCCCCCATGGCCTCCATCTGTTCTAGGATCACCGGAGGGAGGGTCGGGATGTTGTTCGCTCTGAAGTACAGCCTATCGACGCCATCACCGCTAGACCTGATATTCAATCCGAAGGACTCGGTTGGCTTGATGGAGAGCCTGTCCGCGAGTCCCTCTGCCATCAGAACAATGTCCCCCCTGCTGTTTATCGCCCTCCCCTTGGCTTCGATGTAGAGTGACATGCCCTCGCTTGAAGCTGAGAAGTCGAGGATCGGCATTCCCTGGAAAGCGAGATTCTTGGTGATGTCGAAGTTCAGGTCTGGCTCCGTTGTCAGGTTCATCGAACCTGGGATTTCTGTCAAGAACATGGTTGCTGGCCACCATGAGCTTTCCATCCACTGTAGTTGCTGGATCATTATCGAACCCACTCCGAGGTCTCCCTTGCGAAACTCCTCGGGAACTGTCACATCCATCGAGATTGCGTTACCTAGGCTTGCTTGGATCTCGACGGACTCGGGGATGTCCTGCACCATCATCTCCGTCCTAGTCCCAGACTGTCGGTCTAGCAGCAGGGCATGGAACCACTCTAGCCTGTTGGACATGGAGTATAGCGTAGAGGTGGAGGTCTCGGTAATCCCCCCCAAAGTCTCCGTTCGGAAGACCGATTCGACCAGTAGCGATGTCGGATCCCCTACCTGAAGACCGTCAATTGTCAGGAATACGTCCTGCCCGTTGACACCCTTTGAGGCGATAACGAACTCGGGATTGAATGGTTCCCATCCTTCCAAACCCATAGTCACGTCCCATACCTCGCCGTTAGAGATCGATGTCCTGGATACCGAGAGGTCGACCAATGCTGGCAGGTTCGGGATCCACATCTTGAGATAGAAGCCCTCTGAAATCCCCTCTGGAGCCGAGTTCAGAACTATCCCGTGTACCCACTCTGGCTCTTCTATCGAGTCTGCGCCCATGCTGGACTCGACAACTATGTCGAAAATTGAGTTGGCCTCCAAACCGAGGGAGAATGAGAAGTTCCCCTCCCCAGCACTAGAGCCGGTGGAGATATCGGTAGTTACTCCGGAAAGGACGCTGTTCACGGATCTTCCCAGGTCCGAGAACCCGCCGATGAAGAATGCGACACCTGTCATCCCCTGTGATGAGTCTAGCTCGGGGATTTCGAGGGAGGGGCCAGATCCTGAGCCAGTTGGTATCTCTACGGATAGGCTGGAAGGTAGGGGGTCAATCTCGGCTAGCACGTTCAACGGAAGGCTGTCGTTGGAGGGGGCATTTTCTATGTTGATTCGCATTGCATTCCTGCCCTCTATGGTGGCGAACGCGGTCCCGATTCCGGCTTTCCCCGAGGCTCCCTCCTCGAGAGGGGGGATCCACCCAACCTCACTTACGCCTGTTACTGTAGCGGAGAGGGACGAGGTGTTGCTAATGGGGTCGTGGTGGAATAGGAAATGGTCCCCTTCCATCGAAAGTGGCGACGTTGAGTCACTGATCTGGGCCTCGATCATATCGATTGCTGAGTCTGATGACCAAGATATTACCGACCCGGAGGTTGTTGAGAATGAGCTGGGGAATCCAGAAACCCTAACGGCCTGACGATGTGAGCCGTCGTATCCTGAGTAAACGATTGACCCGATCTCAGAAGACGCAGAGTAATCTACACCACTGGGCGAGACGGATATGGTGATGTTGTTTGGTATGTCTGACAGCCATGCGGACTGGTAGTCCGGATCATCCAGGGAAGACGTCAGATGGCTGATGTAGGCCAGTCTGATATCTTCGTTCGAAACCGTCTGAAGAGCCAGTTCCTGGGTATCGGAGGAGTTGTCGTCTACCAGGGAGAATGCTTGCAGTCCCGAGAAGTTGACGCTAGCTGCCACCGGAACGAGAGGCTCCTTGAGGCCGTCATCCGTTTGGATGAGTCCTAGTCCACGGTCCAGAGCCAGTATTACGTGGTTCCCAGATGACGTCGGGTGATCGGAGGAGCCGATCTGCATAGAAAGCTCGGAGAGTGGGAATGCGCTTCGTGATGATAGCCAGTTATCGGTCATTAGGAGGTGGATCTCCCTTCCGGATATCCCCCCTGCATCTACGCTGCCGCTAATCAGCTCAACTATTGTGGATGGCACTTCATTCAAGATGCTCCCGACGTCTAGGAAGACATCGACCAAGTTGAGGAGGACCGAGTCGATGATCTTCGATATGAAGTCAATATTGTTCCCTGAGTCTAGGGAGTTGTTTGATTCTGGTGAGCCCCCGAGTCCGAATGAGCCGTAGACGGCAACCGCCGATGGAATTTGGTCCGCAAAGATATGGATGCGCCTGTGATCCTGGGGGTCTCCTCCGCGGGAGAACCAAGAGGTGTAGTCCAACTCTTGGAGTGGTTGTACAGACCTAACCACAATCAGGCTTTCCGGTGGGTCAGCCGGATTAATTGGCAGAGTGGGGTCATCTACGTTCTGGCTATTGTCTCGAGTGAAGTTCTTGATGCCAATAATCAGACCGAGCCTATCTGGTATGTCTCCGGGCAGTTCCGGTTGATCCACAGAACCCAGCATCCTGAATGCCCTCTGGATCTGCCCCTCTGATAGGGAGCCGGCGGGCATGCCCCTGAGCCAGCCAAGTGAATCGGTGATATTGCCGTACGAGCCGTCCGACTCTGACTCGGGAAGTTCGGAGCGGTCCTCGTGGAAGTGGATGTGAAGATCCGATCTCCTGTCTGCCCAGTACTCGAGGGTAGTGAGGCTCTTCTCACCAGTCAGGCCTCCGGATGTTGGCAGAACGCTGTCAGTCCTGACGATGAGCTCAGCAGAACTTGGCAATCTCTTCGACTCCCCATGCGGGTGGAATCGCGCTTCGATGTATGCGAGTTCCCACATGTCCCTGTCAGAGTTGTCTTTGGGAGGGGAATAGTGGATGTAGCCGAAACCGGCCGAGACGCCGCATGAAATCTCCAGCGAGCTTCGGGTGTACAGCTCCGAAGTGTTGTAGCTCTCCGAGCACTCGTCCTGGCCGCCGTTGTCGAATCTCAGGGAGTATGGGGCGGCTATCGATGCGAACGTGATCCCGGACTCTTCTGGCGGGTCGATGAGGCCGAATGGGTCGGTAATTGCTGCGAGCAGTGTGGATGCGAAATCCTGACCGGTTCCGGCTAGATCGAAGTAAAGCTTCTCTATCCCGACTTCGAACTTGAAGTCATTCGGAGGGGTGGTGAACCTGGAGTCGATGACCCAGACGTAGCTCTCCCCCTGGCCGAGGTTCAGTAGCGAATCGGAAGCAGAGTACGAGAATGCCTTGATCAGGGAAACGTGTAGAGAACTCATGTTGTCCCAATCTGGATCGGAGGCACTGTTTCCGATGTCTCTCACTGAGAATTGTATTCCAGGCTCTATCCAGAGTGTGCCCCCTTCTATCCCCCAGCCGGAGATGAAGTCTACGTCCACCGTCAATCCTACCTGGATGTCATCATCGCCATCGCCATCGACGTCGACAGAGTGGAGAAGGGCCTCCGTGTTCGTGTTAATTATGGAGAGTAGGGATGCGCTGAACGAGACCACCTGGTACTGCTCGTAGATTTGCCCGCTGTCGTCTATGTATTGCGTCCAAATTACGTAGTCGGTGATGTTGAATAGAGTCTGCCAGATGTTGTCCACCATACCCGGGTTGTTGCCTCCGGTCAGCAATAGATCGTAGGGTGCTGGATGTTCTGGTTGGGGAGGAGAGGTGCTTACCAGGGAGAGGCCATCGATAGTTGGACCAACCTCAGATATCGGGGTGTCCGGGTCCGAAGATGTGACCGAGTCTCTGACTGCGTCTATTCTTGAGTCTGCCAGAGGTGAGACCGAGTTAGATCCCAGGAACGAGTTCCGCTCATCCAGCATCTCATTCAGTTCATCGAGAACACCGAAGTCGCTAGATTCGAATCTCGGCTCCCCGCTAACACTGGAGAATGGCAATAGCAAAGGGGAGATGAATATCAAAGCAAGAACGAGAGTGAGCTTGGTCGAGCCTTTTCGGTCCTTTCCCGAATACGGTTCTGGTTCCATTCTAGAAAGCACCTCTTAGAGGTGCGCTATAGGGTATTGCCCTCATTGTTACTCTGAATATCACGGTTTCAGACTCTTCAAACAGTACCCACCATCTCCTCGGAGCCACAGTGCGGGCAGTTTGTGTAGGCTGATTCTAGGCCCTCGGGCAAAGTAATCTCGAATGGCTTGGAGCATTTGCTGCAGTTGCATCTGATCGTTGTGCCTTTGGGAGTCTCGGGTTCGACCTTCTCCGGGGTTGATTGGAGGTCCCCAAGTAGTGATTCTCCCAATTCAGCGTGCGTTCCGCTTTCCTGTTGGGGCTGGGTGCTGTCTAGCAGATCGTACGCCTCAGTTTCGCTCTGGTTGCCTCTCATGAAGTCCTGAGGAGCTTGGAAAGGGGAAGTCTCCTCCCTGCTCCACATCTGTTTCTGCATTTGCGGGGAGGGGGGTAGTGGTGGTGCTTCCGGTTCCTCTTGTTCATCAGCACCTGAGAATTCTGACATTCTTCGCCTCACTGCTGAATTGTACAAGAAGAAGGCGGCAACTGACACCGAGATTAGGAGAGTTACTGCGATGGCGGCGATAACTTGCAAGGTTAGGCCGTTGCTGGATTCGCTCTGCTTGACGATAACCAGGATCTCAGCATAGGAGGTTAGGCCGGCATCGTTCTCAATCCTGCATATCACGTTAGTTGGGCCCTCAGTGTTGAACTCGTAGACAACCAAAGGACCATTGAACTGGATCTCGTTGTCCGTTCCCTGTCCTATTGTCCATGTGTAATCGAGGTTCCCTGATTGGTTATCCTGAGCGAAAATCTGCAGAATCGTTTGATCTCCGTAGTTTACCTCTATCTGAGACTCGTACTGTGAAATCTCCGGTGCTGTGACATCGATGAAATTCACTATGGCATCTTGCTGGGTGGCCATTCCAGACCTGTCTCTGACCACTAGCGAAATCACGTGCTGACCGGGTGAGTATTCTTCCGAGACAGGTAGAATTAGTGTCGAATGCTGGTCTGTGAGAGAGTAGTTGGATAGTATGATCTGACCATCGATCATCCAGTCGAGGCTCTCCAAACCCCAATTGTCAGTGAACGAGGCACTGATTGAAATCTGTTCTCCGAACCCCTTGGTGAGCATCCCAGTTACCCCTAGGGAAACCGATGGAGGAGACATGTCCACCACTGTGACGGTTCTGGATACGCTAGCACTCCTAGAGTCGACCGAAGTTGCGGATAGTCGGACTGTGTAGTTTCCAGGATCTTCCCACAGGTGCTCGACATCCGAACCGGTCCAGTCGCTAACGCCATCTCCATCGATGTCCCATGAAAAGCCGGATTCTGGTATCTGATCCGATTTGTTTGGGGTACTCTCTGCGGAGAGGTTCACCAGGGCGCCAACATCTACCGAGTCGAGGTTGGTCTGGCTGGAAATGTGTGGGTCGAGTATCGGGGTAAGAGTCACTGTGACGGTGACTGCAACGCTAGAGGTGCCCGCTCCACCCCCTCCGGGACCCTGTCTGTTGTCGACGACTATGTACAGATTCTGTCCCTCGATATCGCTTGCCTCCCATGGAAGGTATCTCTCGTTGGAAACAAGTAGCATATCAGCTGATGTTATCCTGAGCGAAGAAGACCAATTGGAGGATGGGGAGTAGTACGAGAATGCAGTCTCTGACATTACGAAGATGTCCGGCTCTCCTGCCATGGTTCTTGCATGTATCTCTACGAATGTCCCCTCATCGACGGTGAATGGCCCATGGACGAGTGAGTATCCTCCCGGTTCGACCCTATGGATCGAGTCTGCGAGAGTGAACTGCTCTGGAAGGATTACCCCTGCATCAAGTTCAATCTCCACTGACAGGCCGCCCTGATCACCCTCTCCAGAATCCTGTGGATGGGCAAGGTTGTCTATCACCAGGTACCACCTAGTTGCCCCCCTATCTTCAGGAGTCTGCCAATGCCACTCTCCGGTTCCGCTGAATGACTCGAACACTGAGTCGGCCATCCAAACCGAGTCAAGCCTGTATGACTGCTCGTTTTGGTAAACGGAAACAGTGTTAGACGGGAACAATAGAATGTCAATTTCCTGGTCCGCGTAGATTTCGAAGGCTAGGTTTGTCCCTGGACTGTGAGTGCCCAGATCTACGCGAATGCACTCTTGGTCCATTATGGTCCAGTTCTCGGGAAGGGAGTCTAGACTGGAATTTGTGCATGAAATTACGCCCCTCGTGGAAATCGCCTCAACTGAAACCACGGTTGTCAGCAGAGATGCGATAACCAATGCACTGACCCAACGCATCGTATTCCGGTTCACCCTCCCCTTTTGAACGATATCGCAAGAAAGTTCAACGTTGAGTCTAGAGATTTCGAGGTATTGGAGTCTGTGGGAACCAACGCAATAGCACCACATCCCCTACAGATCTAACCCATGTCCACGGAACAGCGACATGGGTGCGTCCCTCAACCAAGGCATCAGGCGGGTCTGAAACGAAAATGTGGGTGCATGACCAGTTGTTCACATCAATCACCGTATCATGAACGGTTCCCAGAACGCGTCCGTCTGGGATAATGACCGGTAATCCCCTGATTTCCGATGCGTGACGGTCCGCCATGGTGGGATGCCATTCATCATTCGGCATCAATCTGACGGAGTAGTATGTTACTTTCCGCGGTTCTTGTTCGCCTTTAGGCTTGGGCGAAGCTTCTCCGCTCCCTTGCCCTTGTTGAGTAGTCCCCTTCCTCTCTTGCCTGCTCCTGTCTTGCCCCTGAATGCTCTTCCTCGGTGGCTTGTTCCACTGGAGACCCACCCCATGTCCTTGTCAGACTTGATTGCTGGATGTTCGGGATCAATCATGATGACCTCGAAGAACTTGTTCTTGCCGTCTTCACCGACCCAGTAAGAGTTTAGCACCTCTAGATTCGGGTACCTCCTAGCCGTCCTCTCCTCCGCAATCCTCTGGATTGACTTGGCCATTGTGATCTTCTTGATACCGGCCTTGGATGGTTTCCTCTTCATGTGGATCTTGCCCTTCCTAAGGCCACCACGTCGAACTCTGGTTCTTACTACGACAACTCCCTGCTTTGCCTTGTAGCCGACCCTCCTAGCAGCATCGATCCTAGTTGGCTTGTCGATCCGCATGAAGACTGGTTCCTTCCTCCATCCAGCCATCCTGTCTATTCTGTACCTCGAAGGTATTCCCTCCTTGGGGTTCTTCCATGCCGCGCTTACGTGCTTGTGCAAACCCATAGTCAGACCTCTAGCGGCCCGCCGACCTAGAACTCATTTATGAGCCTGCTTGCACGATTGAGAATCAATGGGTGAGCGAGATGAGGGGGTAATCCTCATTGAAATCGAGTCCCTCAGGGGGCACGAGCAGGTTATCCCAGAGAACTTGAGGAAGAGGACTAACAAGATAATTGACAAGGGATTCTACAAGCCCATCATCGTCGATCGTGAGTCTCTGGTTATCTTGGATGGTCACCACAAATGGACTGCTGCGGGTATATTGGGTCTGGATATGGTACCTGTTGTGATGGTCGATTACCTAGATGACGTGACAGTCGAGGTTGGGGTTTGGCCAGATTGCGGGAGAGATTCTATTTCCAAGAATGATGTACTAAGAATGGGGAAATCAGAGGATGTATACCCCCCGAAGACGAGTCGTCACTCGTTCCCATTCAGAATCCCTGCAATCCAAATCCCGCTGGAAGAATTGAGGAGATAGTGGTCCGCGCTCCCGGACTTGAACCGAGGTTTAGCGTCGATTAGTGCCAATTAGTTCTATTTAGCTAAACTGTGGGATATTTTGTTGGAGATTAATTTGCTGTGATTTCTCGAATAATAGGCTATCAAGGACGTTCTTGACTAGGGGAGGGGGAACAGCGTTGCCCGCGGCCATGTAGAGCCTAGTATCAGATAGTCCGGAAGTGATTAGTTTGTCTATCAAATCTTGTTTGAATCCCTGTATTCTGAATGCCTCATTGGGAGTGATTCTGCGAATTCTATTTGGCACATTCGCCAAATGGACTGATTCAGAGGATTCATCCCAAGTCCCTGTGATATACTC
>JAZANL010000033.1:0-37585 GCA_036251765.1 Thermoplasmatota archaeon
ATTCCTATGGCGATGAAGGGGATCAAGTCGAATGCCCGAGCTCCGGCGTTCGCGGCTATTCCGCCGACAGCACTTTTCCAGTATTTCTTAACGTACGGGAATATTCTCCAGATTTTCCTTCCTACTATCTGACGATCGTCCGTCTGATCGGAGTTGTCCTTGCTGATTGATGTCACTCCAGTGACTTCAGCCCCTCCACTTGAGTTCATATCATTTCGAAAAGCAGCTGGTGTTTCAATGCTTCAGTCATTAAACTAAACTAATGCTTGTGATGGTGCGCCCGCCGGGATTCGAACCCGGGACAAGAGGTTGGAAACCTCTTGTGATAACCCCTTCACTACAGGCGCTTGGGCGAAGCGGGCACATGCCATCTCTAAATCGATTCGGTGAACTGAATGATTTGAAAAGCGTGTGCCTACACGGATATCTATGGGTCTTAGACAGATGCTTGGCATTTTTCTTGTGTTAATTTTCCTTCCGATTAACGGGCCGATATTGAGGATGCTGATGGAATCTCAAGGAATTTCTCCAATTGGGGAATTGCAGTTCCTCGGAGTCTCAATAATCATGCTCATAATTGGGGTTTTGATGATTTTCGCGCCACCAATTGGGAGTCAAGCTCAAAGTCCATAGAGTGATTTCGGCCAAACCGAGTGGACGTTTTGTAACAAATCCTCTACCTCGGACTCTTCCCAACCACTGGAAAGAAGGCTGGAGGCCAATTCCTGGGTCCTTTTAGGCACAGTCTTGGGGCCGAGCACGGCCCCTGGCCTATTTTTATCGTCAAGGAAGTCAGTCTCCATCCCCCAAGGAGCACTGGAGCTGCTAACAGTCTCAGTAAGAGTTTCTACACTTCCCTTGCCGACATTGACAGTGGCTGATAGGCCGTGTGTAAATTCTGAGTCGATATTTGGGGGGGCGTAATGCCTGATTGCACGATCGACTGGGAGGTTCGCTGACTTGCATATTTGACTCAATTCTCGACAGGTTCGCTCTCCATTGTCCTCGACATGAAGCTGTACAGATGTCTTGGCAGAGGATGCCATAGAAAGGATCTCGATGAGATTCTCGTTTGCAGCCCCCCATACCTCCCCCTCGACGGGATAGTGCGGTCGTCCCACTTCTCCAAGGCAATTTGCAATTCCCGAATCGATATGTTCGAGAGCCAAAGAGACTGCTTCCAGATGTAGTTCTGTTGATTTCTTCAGGCCCAGCTCAGGAATCTGTTTCTCCCACGATACGGGATGTGGCCCGAGAACTAAACCAACCTCTAATTTGAATTTGCCACGAATCTCCTCGGCCATTGAGATTGTTTCAGAGTAGGCTTCCCTGTATCCTTGGATATCCACAGGAAGACCCTCGGTGAAGGCTGGTTTATGCACCAGCATGATTGTGGTACCGCCGGATTTTGAAAAATCGGAAACGGCACCCAGGAATCTATTGTTTCTATCCAAATGCATGTGTTGGTCAGATATGGGGCCAATCCACTTTCCATCGGTCAGCATTTTCTCACGCCAAGGCGCCTTCTTCGGACAATTCGGAAACCCAATGTGAGACTGCCATTTCGGCGACCTTCCTGGATGACTGGCCCATAACAATGCCTCTACCGTTGTTGAACAACAGAATCGTGCAATTATGCCTCTTTGCAGCTATCCTAAGTGCGTCGAGCCTCAAATCGTGTTCTGCGTCCTTGAATCTCTCTGCGGCCAACCCAATCAATACGGCCCTGCCAACTGAAAAACTGGCAAGCACTTCGCCGCTTTCTATCACAATCCCCTTCTCCGATAGGCCGACTTTTAGTAGGGTCTCTTCGGCAATTAACGAAGCCGCCTCGGAGTTGGAGATTCCATGAATCAATAATGATCCATCTGTATCTACTACAATTAGGGCCCTTGGATCCTCGTGTTCTATTACTCCGAATGCCCCGTTGCTTCTCGCCCCTGCGTACTTCACGGCATCGGAAAGATCGACTGGCTCAGAGGGGGTAACTCGAAAAGACTGCGTTTGGATTTCGATTTCTACACCGCTCATTGCTCCCTCTCCAGCATCTCGACAGACTCACAGGCAATTAGGCTATTCTCTAAAAAGGGCAAATTAGCCTGCTGAACTGGAACTAGCAGGGTTGGCCCTTCTTCGCCCCAATTGCTATCCTCGGTTTCTCTGAGATTGGAAAGTGCGCCCCTAATCCTCGAGGAAAACCTCGAATCCCTCGCATTTCTCAGCTCATCAGTCAAACTCATCGATTCTTCGCTCCACCAAGCGGCACATTCAGTTGATGCTGCCCCAAGATCCGGGCTTGCAAGTTTTGATTGTGCGACCTTTGCAATGGCCACATGCCTATTTTGTGACCATCTTCTCGATCTTCTCAGTGTAGCTAGTAGATTTCCAAATCTGACTTGTTCATCTGCCCATCTAGACTGCCAATTAGCCCATTCCGTGTCATCAATTCCGGGTTCGATGGCATAAATTGGCATTCCACCCCTAGAATTCTCGGCATGCCTTAGAAGCCGAATTTTCTCAGGATCTGGGATGAAAGGGCCCTCTATATCTAATTCCGATAAATTTCTCACCAACACCCCTAGAGTTGTTCCCGAAACAGCAGCTGAATCAACATGAACACCGGGACTTTCTATTTCCTGACGCTCCTCTTCTCTCAAGGATGATATCTCGTCTTGGGAGGAAATCAAGGCAAGTCCATCCCACCCCCTAGGCCTCATCTTAGAAGGCATCCTGATGCAAGGAAGATATGGCCAAAGAACGATCCTCCCACCCAATGGATCTTCGAAGATGAGTGGTTCCCACCTCAATTCTGGGACAACCGCAGGAGAACCGTGAATCATAATGTACAGCAGGGAGGGTAGAATATAGCCAGCAATAACGGCAAAAACCAGAACGTACAGAAGTATCAGCCCAATTACCCACGTGTCCATGATTCTCCGAAGAGGTCACGCGATTGAAGTAAGCGGTAAAACCCCATTTATCCGACTCTGAAACTGAAGTATTCAAGGAGTGTGACTTGCTGAGAGAGATTGATGAAAACTGATGAGCCATACTCGGAAGAACCCGTGGTAGTACTGGACGAGGTCTTTCCAGGCCATACAAATGCGCTAAACACACTGTTCGGAGGCAGACTGATGGCCATCATGGATACTGCTGCAGGAATGGTAGCCTCGAAGTTTGCACACGAGGTTTTCGTCACAGTCTCGGTAGATGCTCTGAAGTTCAAGAGACCGGCTTTCCAAGGTGACATTATTCGAACCACAGCCAGAGTAGTGTGGACTTCTCCTCGGACAGTAGGGGTCCATGTTACCTCCTGCAGGCTTTCTCGCTCTGAGTGGGTCGGAGAAGAAATCTGTTCGGGGTTCTTCTTCATGGTTGCGATTGACGAGACAATGGAGCCAGTTCAGATCCCACAATTCGAACCGAAAACGGATGATGAAAGGGAAATGTGGAGATTGGCAGACGAGGCAAGGAACGCAATGCGTTAGTTGAAAACGGCGAAACTGGAAAAGTATCGAAGTGTCGTAATTTCAATGGCCATGTCCCCATGCACTTATACCCTCGATTAACCGCTGGGCTAACTGGATGGGATTAGCCGGGCCTATTGGCCCGACTAAGAAGAGGGAAGCCGAGTTGATCGGCGACCTCTACTTAGTCGGTGCGAGAGGGAAGTTTTGTGCAGTAATTACAGAGCGGCAGCTAACCATTGAAAGGTTCGATGGGAAGGGAGTAAGGCTCGACTTAGCCGCCATTGAAAGAATGAGGCACCTCAAGATACCGATGCTTCCATCTGGAACCGTACTTCTTGGATTAATTTCGATCTATCTTGGGTTTACAACAATATTCCCACCGATGAATTGGGTGGCGATTGGATTGGGGGCATTAGTAATAATCTCCAATATTATGTCACGTTATTCTATTCTGGCCATAGAAACTGGTTCTGGAGATAGGCACTTAGTCTCGGGTAGTGAGTCGAGTCTGCTGAAGTTATGTCTAATCGTTGACAGGTTGAGGCATGGTAGCGATATGCAAGATGCCGTATTAGGTCTAGAGAATCTAGATTCTGAAGTTCCAACTTTCCCTGCACTAAGAGACGTGACTGGGCAGTTTGAGAAAGCGCCAGTTGCTGCATTGCCGATGACAACGAGAGAGAATGGTTTTGCGAATGGGGAATTGAACGCAGATTCCATCGTAGGATTTGGAACCCAACAAGATATAGGAAAATCTGGAGGACAAAAAATTGCAGGGGTCCCAGAGCCGGAATTCAATGGTACTTCAGAAGTCATTGCAACAGATTCGGAGCCACTCAAGCAGAATGCCTATGAGAGGGCGTGGGGAGTGCAAGAGGCGCCAACCTGGTACAAAGAGAAGGATTCAGAATCAACAAGTCCTAGTAGGATTGACTCTGCTTTTTCTGATGCTGCAGAGGGTCTGGACATGTTCTCTCCGGGTGGGATTTTCGATACGCCCCCGAATTCTGAAGTATCCAATTCTAACGGTATGGGTCTTTTCGATTTTGATTCCGAGGTTCCCGAAGTAGAGCAGAACGAGCGACTGCATTCCAGTGCTCAGATGATTAAGCGTGCTCATCAGGAATTTGGTGCCCCCTCCGAGCCATTTCCGAGAACCTTGCTACCACCTCCAACAGAGGAAGCGGTTAGAGAGGAGTGCAAAGCAGGAGTTGTCAGGCAAGCAAGGGCCAGACAAGAGTTGCGGACACAGTCGTTTAGTGGCCCTGGGGCAACAAGTTCTGCGAATTTGGATGACTATCCCGCTTTGAAGGGCCTAGCCTCAACAATGTCGGGAAACGGCCAGACTGGAGCAAAGTCGATGGGTGCAATCTCGGGTGGCTGGCTATCTCGTCTCCTTAGACCCAGTAGTTCAATCAGAACTAATCGGGTTAACCACACTGAGTCAAGCAATGAGATTGAAACCGAGAAGTTCCAAACCTCTCAGCATATGAGATTGAGGAGCGATCAAGATCACCAAGCAGATATCGCCTCTCGCGTACGTGCTATGAGAAACGCAAATGCAAATCACCCTTCGACTGCTAGAGATAAGCTCGATTTAATTGTAAAGAGAGTCTCTGGGGATCTAGGAGAAACTGAGCTTTTACCGGGCGGTAATAACGATTCATTGAGATTCAGTCAACTAAAGCCTACATCTTCCAGGGAAGACCCCAATCCCCTTCCAGGATTAAGGCGGCTAGGCTAATCACAGCCCTACAATTCTACGGAAACTATCCATCCTAGCATGGTAGAGTCCCCTTTCGAGTCCTTGTAGTTTATTGGTCCCCAAGCCTTGTATCGTAAACGAAGAAGTTACCGTTGCATGGACCATCGCGTCCCTCATCGATTCAATGTCGTTCAGCACCCCCTTCCTCCGAGATATGTTTGCCAAGAGTGCGCCTGCGAAAGAGTCGCCGCAGCCAGTTGGGTCTACCACTTCAGAAATAGGAAAAGAGGGCAGGGAAATCATCCCACATGGGAGGTGAGCGAAGACGCCAGCAGAACCTCGCTTGATAATCAGACCACTTGGCCCACTGCCTGCTGATTTACCACCATGGAGGCACTCTCCCGACAATATTGGCCCTATGGCTTTCATGAAGAAGTCCTCGCCTGATATTGCACACACCTCTTCCTCGTTCAGTATTGCCAGATCTGCCTTCCTGAGTGCTGTTGAAAGGGACTCAAACTCAGTCTCTATCCACAACATGAATGTGTCAATTGCTGTAATCTCCGAGCTAGGGCACTGATCGAGTACTAGAATCTGAGATGCTGGATGCGTATTGGCGCAAAAGAGGACATTAGGAGATCTCCATGACTCTGGTATTTTGGGGGAGAAGTCACCGAGGACATTTACTTCAGTTGAAATTGTCTCAACGTTCTCCATAGTTCCCGAATATCTTCCTGACCATCTAAACGTCTTCCCGGGTAGTTTCTCCACCCCAGAGAAATCTATCCCCAGATCTTCCAATTTTGATTGGTGGGAATTTGAGAAATCTCTGCCTATCGGTGCCACTAATCCAACCCTTCTTATTCCCTCTGGAGTCGCTGGCAGGTGGAAAGAGGATGAGACGCCGGCATGCACCGCAGAGCCCCCTAGTACGTCTGAACCAGTTTCAATTGGGGTTTCTATGTCATCATAACCAATACTGCCTACAATCACTAATTCCAACTAATCACCAGCCAGCAAATCTGTATGAGATTCTAGATAGTCAGTATTAATCTTCTTTTCTAAGAAGTCTGATTCCTTCAAAATAGCCCTATGGAGGGGGATGAGCGTGTCGACTCCAAGAAGAATGGTCTCTTCCAGAGCGGAGTCGAGCCTAGCTATTGCCTGATTTCTCGTCGGGGCCCATGATATTACCTTGGCAAGTAGCGAGTCGAATGCTTCGGGCATTACATAGCCCGAGAATCCATGTGAGTCGACTCTGACCCCTGGCCCCCCTGGCCAGTGACATTCCCATAATTTTCCTGGGGACGGTTCTAGGGTTATCGGATTCTCTGCATTTATTCTAGCCTGAATCGCATGACCATTCAAACTCACTTCTTCCTGTTTAATTGGTAAATCAGAACCAGAAGAGACGATTATCCCTAGTGATACAAGATCGATTCCTGTTAACATCTCAGTCACGGTATGTTCCACTTGAATCCGCGGATTAACCTCCATGAAGTAGAATTCGCCCTCTGAGTTCCTGAGGAACTCAAATGTAGCGAGGCCCCTGTAACCGATTGCTTCAGCACCAGCAACAACCTTTGAGCCAATTTCTTCTCTTTCCGACTGGCTTAGCCAAGGTCCTTCTTCCAGAATCTTCTGATGTCTCCTCTGAATGGAACAGAACCTTTCACCCAGATGGATTGCTTTGGAACCGTCGGCAACAACTTGGAATTCAATGTGTTCTGCTGAAGTGACGTATTCCTCGATGAAAACTCGGCTATCTCCAAAGGCTGACTCAGCGCGACCTTGGCATAGTCTCAGAGCGGATTCGAAATCAGATTCCTCATTGACAACCTGCATACCTATTCCCCCTCCTCCAGAGGCTGCCTTGATCATTAATGGGAATCCTATTTCCGAAGCAATTGCTAGTGCCTCCTTGGAATCGGAAATTGGTTCATTGGTACCCTTTGCCACCGGAATTCCAGCATTTGACATGGCCTCCCTGGCTGCTATCTTGTCCCCCAATAGCCTAAGTGAGTCTGGAGAAGGTCCGATGAAGGTAATGCCCTCTTCAGCAAGTCGTTGTGCAAAGGTCGCATTTTCAGAAAGAAAACCGTATCCAGGATGCACAGCATCTGCACCGACCTCTTTGGCTGCAGAAATTATAGCTTCAATGTCAAGGTATGACGCTAGTGGATCTTCCCTGGAGATAAGGAAACCCTCGTCGGCCAGTCTAACTGGTAGTGACATCCTGTCCTCTCGGCCGTGAATGACGACGGATTCGATACCCAGTTCCCTCAGTGAACGAACTATTCGGAGGGCTATTTCCCCTCTATTCGCTACTAGAACCCGACGGAACATGACACCGTGGTAGGTGCGTCTTCGTTTGAGTGAATCGGCTTTCAATAGACGTCTCGAAGGTATCTCTTCTCGGATTTCATCAATCCACTCTCGACGAAATCCTTTGCCTCTTCCTGAGACATTCCCCCATATTCCGAGCAGATATTAATTAGAGTGGAGTGGACATCTTTTGCCATGTATTGTTTATCACCACAGACATAGAAGAATGCCCCCCCTTCAATCCAATTCCATATCTCTTCGCCATTCTTCTCCATCAGATGTTGAACGTAAACCTTCTCAGAACCCTGGCGCGACCAAGCTAAATCGTGTTTGGAAATAATGCCTCTTTCTTTCCATTCATTCATCTCATCCCTATACAGGTATTCGCCTTCTTCGGTCCAGTCACCAAAGAAGAGCCAGTTCCTCCCGGAATCCTTGTTTATTTCTCTCTGCTGAAGGAAGGCTCGGAATGGAGCAATACCAGTTCCTGGGCCGACCATTATAGCATCCTTACTACCGTCCTCTGGTAGTACAAATGACCGAGTTGGAGACATGTACACCCCTACTTGGGTTTTTTCAGTCTCGCATCTATCGGCCATGAATCCTGTACAAAGCCCAGTCCTATCTCTTTCGTGATGGTGATACCTGACTATTGCTACGGTCAGATGGACTGTTCCCTTTTCGAAATCTGGACTACTTGCAATCGAATATAGTCGCGGTTTCAGCCTATCCATACCTTCCAATAATTGTTGAGGGGTGAATCCGAAACCCATGAAATCTCCCAATGCATCGACATAATCCCTGGACCAGATGTAATCTTCCATTGCATCATTATCTGAGATAATCTCCTGTAAGAGGATAGCAGAGTTATCTCCAACTTCTCCCATTTCGGCATATCCCTCTGGGACGTCTTGTTCACTACTGGCTTCCCAGTCAACAATCATCGTTCCATCGAGTGATGAGAAGCGCTTCCTAGAGACGATTCTCATCTCTACTTTTGCAGGGGAGTCACCGATTCTTTCTGCTATCCCCTTGAGCCATTTCTTTGAAACACGATGAATCTCGTATCTATCTGTCAATGCTTCCCTTAGAGAGCACTGTCCCAGATTTGTTTCTACTTCTTCCTCGCCTGTAAATCCACAAATCTGCAATATTTGGTCTACTAGCTCGGGGGGGCACCTTGGAACTACCCCTAATGCATCACCTGCTTTGTACTCCAGTCCAGAATCACCCAGATCGAACACAATATGTCGAGTTTCCTTCCTCGAAGACTCGCCATTTAGGACATAATTATCTGTAATTTTCGTGAAATATGGGTTCTTGGCGGACCACTCGGATTTAGCTGCCTTGCCTGACATCCATATCTCCGTTATTTCCGACTTAACTAGAATATATGAACAAATGTGTAAGGCAATGACCCTAGTAGCAACAAACGATGGGGTAAAGTCTGAAGACTCATGTCGCAACATGTGGCGCGCATAGACTTCCTAGGTACTGGGAATGCTTTCTCCCCCTCAGGAAGGATGCATGCTTTGGCATTGATTGATAGTGCGATACTAATTGACGCCCCTCCAACCGTTTTGGCTCAACTTAGAAGAGCGGGGGTATCACCTGGACGGTTGCAGCACATCCTCTTCACCCATTGGCACGGGGATCATTCATTCGGGTTTCCATTCTTACTTCTAGATAGGAAGTATATCTCAGATCCAAAGGGAGAGGTTGGTTTGGAGGTTCATCTCCGACCAGGCGGTAGAGAATATCTGTCCAATCTCTGTGAGATGGGTTTTCCGGGAAGCCTTGATGACGCTCTCGAAGAAAGAGTTGATTGGAATGAAGTTGAGTCCTCAATTATTGAAGGCACTGGGTGGAAGTATGACAGGTTTCCAGTACACCACACCCCGGAGACGGACCCTCACGGGTACGAATTGGAACATGAGAGCGGTTTCCGCCTTCTCCACTGTGGAGATTCAGGGCCTTGTCCGGAGATAGAAAGACGGGCCGATGGGGTCGATGTGGTGGTGTTGGAAATGGGGATGCCGGACATTGGCGAGTTTCCCCACCACCATAGGCCTTCAGATGTGCTCTCATTCAGTGAGAGGTTTCCGCGGGTGAAGATCCTGGTTACTCACAACTATGCAAGGTCCACAACTAGCAAGTCTGGTTTTGAGATCCCAGAATTGCCATCAGAGATTGTCCAATTGAATGATGGAGATAGTATTGAAATAGATATCTCGGGAAAATTTACTGTTAATAATTAAGGAGAATAAATTTCCATTATATATATCTGCGATTATAGTCGATCTGCTATGTCCGATTTTATTGGGGATTTTTTCGATGTTGGCGGTTGGCATGGGAAGAGCATTCCTGGTTGGTGTCTGTACTTCTGAAAAAACAGCTCTCTTTTGCTAGCGATGTGGAAAATACACCAATATTTCTTAATGGAAAAGGGGTTACTGAATCCTATTTTTCAGCATAAAGAATGTACAAAGTAACTAATTGGACCAGTGTGTCATGTTGATATCAAAACATGGTGATTTTTTGACTAAGCGAGACACTCTTATTACCACAAACATACTCGCTGAGGAAACCTAGCGAGAAGCAATCTGTCTAATGGGGAGATAGAATGGGATTTCGCAGCGGTTTTACTGAAGTGGAAAAAAATGAGAGGAAATATTTTCGAAGAGATTCTCGGTCAGGATAGTCTGTTTGTAGACAGAAGGGCCTTTGACCACGCATTCGAACCGGCTCGTCTACCGCACAGGGAGCATGAAGTGGATTCTCTAGTTAGGAATCTCGTAGATGCGCTAAATGGGCATATCCCATCTAATATGCTCCTCTATGGAGTTCCTGGGTCGGGAAAAACTGTGGTAACAAGATTCGTACTTAGTCAACTAAGGGAAAAGGGCTCGGAGATGGGTCAGCCTGTAAAGACCTACGAGATCAATTGCAGGAATGTTGACACAAAATATAGGGTTGTTCAGACAATTGCCACACAATTAGCTCAGAGAGGTGATGTCCCAGTGCCATTCACTGGATGGCCCACGGATCGTGTTCTCGAGACTGTGGTGTCAAGGATGAACAGAATCGGGGGAGTTCACATTATCGTACTGGATGAGATTGACAACCTAGTCGAAAAGGGAGGTGATGATTTGCTTTATGCGCTAACTAGCCTGAACACCCTGCTGGTAGATGGGAGGTGCTCCATCATTGGGATCAGTAATGATCTGCACTTTACTCAGCACCTAGATCCTCGTGTGAGCTCGAGGCTGAGTCAGGAGGATATTGTCTTCCACCCATATGTTGCAACTGAGATTCAGAACATTCTGAGTGAGAGGGCTTCAATGGGAATTAAAGAAGGGGTTCTCGATGATGGCGTTATTAGGCTCTGTTCCGCACTAGCGGCTCAAGAACACGGGGACGCCAGAAGAGCTTTGGATCTTCTCAGAATCTCTGTTCAGAAGGCTGAGCAGAGAGCACAAGGAAATGTGGACACCAAGCATGTTAGGTTGGCTCAAAGCCAGTTAGAATACGATCAGGTGACGCCTGTGATCAAAACGCTCCCCCTTCATCAAAAATTAGTTCTTTTCTCGATCTGTCTAAACGAAGAAAACGGGTTGAGGAATATTTCTACGGGAGAAGTATACAGAACATACTCTGAGGCTTGCTCAAAGATAGGCACAGAGCCGCTTACCACAAGAAGGGTTTCTTCATTACTAAACGAGCTTGATACGATGGGGCTAATCATGGCTAGAAATGTGAGCAAGGGAAGGGGCGGTAGGAGCAAGCAGGTTAACTCTGCGATTCCGAAGGCAATTGATGCCATTAGTCTGATGAGTGAGAGTGAGCCGATGGTGAATGAGGCAGCAATGGCCAAGTACAACCTTCAGGGACATCTCTAGGTTTTTTTCCCGGCAACGATTAAACCGAGGATTCAGGACGGTAGTTCGATGACAGGGGCTGACCAAGATTGGATGGGGGCATTGATGAGGCCCAGTAGCACGCTATCATTAGGATCATTTTTTGTTGGTTTTTGGATGGCTTTTCTCACGATAATAAATATCCTATTTGGTGCCTATTCGAATGGTAGGAAGGTGAATTGGATTGATTTCCTAACCAATGGCAATAATACCAACTCTGTGCATGAGATTGCATTGACCTTTCCCGATGATGTTCTATTCGGTATTCTGAGTTCTTTACTAATTGGTGCCGGGGTAATGGGCATGCGAGTGGCAAGAGAGGATGGTTTCCGAGGTTGGTTCTCCGAGTTGCCTCGAGACAAGGTAATCACCAGTCTTTTTTCCATCGAGGATGGATTGGCAAGAACTTTAGCTAGTTGGATGATACTTGCTGGGGCTGCTTATTATTTGGTTTGGAGTTCTTTGGAGTCGACTTGGGTTGATCCGGGAGTTTACTCGGTAATGATTGCCTTTGTGATGATTGGGGTCGGTCTAAATTGGATTCAGGATTCGAAGTTAGAGAACTAATTGACTTCGAAATCTAGTAGCAGTTTTCTACATCTATCCTTGGATTCCTCATCGCACCACCTCAAAACTAAGCCCTTGCCAGGTTGACCATAGACGACTGCCGACCCAATTGGGGCTAATGGGTGCAGAAGCAGGGGGGCCAGGTCTTCCTCCCCTGAAACAATGATGAGTGTGCTTTCCTCCTTTTCTAGCCATGAAGATACTGATGTCCTGCAGGACTCAAGAAGAGAGTTTGTTAACGATCCTGCAGGACTAGTGCACTCAATGACATTATCATACAGATCTTGGTTAATTTCACTACTACTTTCCCAGTGAGAACGCTTGGTTTGGCCGTCAACTAATGCCAGATCGGGCTTCCTACCTGCTCTTTGAAAGCCCAGAACAGTTACATCTCCAACTCCGATTAACAGTCCGTTGAAATGGGGAGTTTTCGATATTTGTGATATTGCTTCATTTATCGCAATTGAGATATCTCCTTCTGGGCCCTCAATTAATTGCCCGAAGGGTTGCTTTAGTTGAGATTCTACTAGATCTGTTAGTATTGCGTCTGAATCACGTATTTTTTCTGGAATCCATGGTTTTCCTTCCCTATCCATCAATCCATCCCTGATTTGAGAGCTGGAGATCGTTTTGCCAGTCCATGAATAAACACTTTCCGCAAGAATCAATTCCAATGGTTCTAGTCCGCTTTCCTTCCTCTTTGAGTTGATTTCTAGACAATTCTCCATTGTCTCATTGGAACAAATTATTGCAGTTGCCCTAAGAGTTTCGAGTGCTGGACCAAAGGAATCACTAAGCAAATGAATGGAAATTCTCGAAGAGTGGGAAGATGTGGCTCTTTCCAAGTCGGACTTTCTTTCCGCCCATTTCTTTATTCTTCCATCCTTTGATTGGGCGATCTCGTCACTAGTCATCCATACCTGGATCTTTTCACAATTAGACAGGCCAGATTGGATAAGTGACATGTGCCCTGAATGAAATCTATCGAAGGTTCCGCCAATTAGTCCGATTCCGTGCATCGTCTTCCTGCCTATTGGGTTGTTCTAGCTAAGTGTGCCCCGGGGCGTAACGGCAACCTTCACTGCTTTGCTCAGGCGCCTGACCCACCCCGGGACGTCTGTCGGACTGCGGGGTAGTCCCTTGATTCATTCTATTCCGTCCTCAGGGGACCTACGCAATCCGGCCACCCGATTTGCGCCAACGATCATTCTCTCGGAAGAGTCTCGGTGGTCTTCGACGGGTGGTCACCCAATCAGTGGTGCCATGTTTCATCCTCTACCTCCGGCGAGGGGGTTTCGTCCACACGGTGTTGCCAGTTGGGCAATACTCCGCAGGTAGATTCGTTCAAGAACCCAACGGTTTCACTAAATCACCCATTTCTGATAATCCAGGATGGAAACCAGACCTGCCCAAGATTAGCCTCTCTGAGATATTTACATCCCCCTCCATCATCATCTCAATTGTGAAATCTGGCCATTTATCTTCGGGTTGTGCCAGCCATCCGGAGAATTTGTGAGCTCGTCCGACCGAAGGCGTTCTTTCGTCTACTGCAGACTCCAAAGCATTGAGTAAATCCCAAAGATGGTTGACAGATGAAGATTCGAGAAATTCTGTAGAGCGGCGCATGAAGGCTTGCAGTTCTGGCAATAACCCAGAGTCGCACCCCCTATTCTTAATTGAGGAGAGTCCGGGTGCCTCGGAAGGCTCACCAATTGGACGGAGAACTGCAGAACACCATGGAATCTCTAATTGTAGGAAATCTTCTGCTTCATGACTGTTCAAAATCGAGATTAGAAATTCTGAGGAGTATGGGGCCCACCAGGAGTTGGGGAGATCACCGACGTATAGGGCAATGTCGTCCAGATTATGTTCTCTTTTTCCTAAAGAAAGGTCATAGAGGCGTGACCAAGTGTTTAGCTGGTGCCCTTCGTCTAGTTCTGAGCCAACATCTCTGATTCTGAGCATTATTTTGTCGAGGTCTTCCTGAGGTTTGTTTTCGATTCGATAGAGCCATTCGAGGCCGACTAGGGCGCCGATAGAATTGTTTGGCGGGTGAGAAAGCCAAGCCTCTACCGCCCACCCAAGAATATCCGAATAGGTCTCCTCTGGCAGCCATGCTGAGTTGTGGATAAAGTGGGAAGCAAGCCATGCTGCTCCACTATTTGCTTGATTTGGATCAATTGCAGGCCAAGACCTTAGGAGATTGTCTGGATCGGCCCTAAGTATTGAAGTGATTGTTTCGGAGAAAACCTGCTTTACTGATTCTGGGGCTTGGTCTGCGAGTTCAGAAATCCTATCTATTGGCAAATAGTCTAGATCCAATAGTGCCATCCACTCTGATTCTAACCTTGATGAGACTCGTTGCCACCTTTGCCATCTGTTTTCCCTGGGGGAAGCGATCCACGCTGCTAGTGGATACCTTGCCTCCATTTGATTTGCCCATCCTTCATCGCCATGTGGGAATTGCGATAATGCCGATCTAAGTATAGAATCAGAAGAAGATTCGATTACGTGTTGAAAGTCCTCATCTGATGAAGAAATACCTAAAATCTCCCATGGCGATATTGTTGGACTCTCATTCTCATGGTCATAATCTACCGTTGTTATCCCCTGCTCAATCATTCTCACTGGAATAGTTTCCCCGGAACTTGTTTCATAACTCAACCAAGGCAGAGTTCTAATTTGGTCTATCTTCAAGATATCAAAGGAAGAAAAGTGAGTGGAAATATTATCCATAATTACTAATCTTAGATTTGAATTTGATGAGATTCTAGATAGCATGGAGTCGGACAATTGATGCTGGAGTTCAATCACCAATGGTTTGTTTTTTGTCTCCATTGACCATCTGATTAATGATTCTGTAACTGATTTACCAAGTCCTCTCAAATCAATAGAGTTGATAGTTGACTCATCGTTTGAGAAGACTCTGTCGCCCCAGTCCTTTCGGAATTTCCTAAGCGTTGATTCCTCGACCTTGGTTCTCCTAGAATTTGAAATTCGATCCTTTAGAGCGGTCAATCTCCGATTTCTCTGCGTTTCTGTCAGTCTCGGATGGGCAAGCTCAATCCAATAATCCAGTGCGCCTATTGGATACTCGTGCCCCTCAATTTCTAAACCACTCAAATCTGCTAGTAGGAGTGAATTAATCCTAGCAGATCTAAGTAGAACTGATCTAGGAAGTCTCTCCTTGATAATAGCAGCAACTGGTTGAGAAGGCCTGATGTCAGGGGATTTTCTATGTGGCGAGCCTAGAATCCAATCTCCTCTGTGGTAGGTACGCTCATCCAGTGGTGCTCGTTGGATTTGCTGGGAGGGGGTAAACCAAACTCCTGGAGAAATGGTTGGACTGGTGTTTGGGGCCAGTAATTTTGCCCTCGCCACTCCAATAATGGGGGGGTTTTCAGAGAATGAGTCAATACTCCCTGGCCTTGCTATTTCTGGAGGGGAGTCGAGGACCTCCATTTTTCTGCAATCGAACCACCTTGGTGACCTTTCTGAGAGAACGGCCCAATTCCAGGACACCCCTTGATTTCTGGTGGACATTTCTCCTTCAGGCGGGGGCTTCTGAATACGGTTTGGAATCTGCACCATAGTTTCCCTTGGAGTACTCAGAAAGCACAGAGTTAGGTTTTCTTCATCTCTTGAAAGTACGCAGCAGCTTTCTCTATCGGCAGGGAGATCTGGTAATTCCAATATCTTGGACCATTCGTCATCTTCCAGAATATCCCAGCCAATCTCCGTTAGCCTAATCCTAGCCCCTCTGGAACCGGGGGGGAGGTCGCTGGATGCTATTCCATCATCCCTCATCCTCTTTACTTCTGCAGAAACGTGAGGCATCCTCAGGTTGGACTCGAGAGAGATCTCAGATACAGTTGCATCTCCCTTAGCAAGAATCGAGAGGATCCTTCTCCGGTGTTTGCCTCGAATTTTTCTTGGGGCTTTCTTCCGGTCGAGTTCGGAAGTATCTGACATCAAAAAACACCTTCAGAATGATACTGTCTATGAGATAGTAATAAATTATTTGTTTTTGTTACATTTAGTTATATGTTTCCAGTGGAAATTAGGTCATACCAAATAGAATGCAAATATTTCTAAGAAAAATCTGGAATAAATATGTCATTATTTGTAACCAAAGAGAAGAAATACATACAGAAGCATTATATTACCATCCGCCATCCTGTAAAAAGTGGACAATGTGGGGGTCCAGAAAAGAGTAGAGTGAAATTATGAGGACCACAAGACTAAGGCAAAAGATCAAGAAATTCCTGGATGAAAGAGGAGAGGCGAACACCACAGAGATTCTGGAGCACGTGAACTCAACGATGAGACACGGAACGACTCCACAACAGCTTGGAAACGTTCTTTCAAAGGACAAAGATATCCTCAAAGTTGCTACCACAAAGAGAGGAGGGGCACTTTCTGGGAGATACGAGATATGTGTCTGGCAGGTTAGGCCCGGAGCATTAGAAGAAAAGTCCTAATCAGACTTCCAGAGATTCGTTCCAATCCCCCGTTCTAGCTAGACTGTTCATTTTTGCTCTGTGCAAGAATGCTGAACGGCTGGCGGAGGGTGAATCTTCAGTATCCTTAGCCCACTTGATCAGAGCGTCTGCTTGTAGAGCCCTGCCGTATGAGTAGGATAGTTGCCAGGGATGTTCGACGTCCATCTGGTTCATCAGATTGAGATGAGCTGTCGCGTCTTCATCTGACTGGCCACCAGAAAGAAACACTATTCCTGGCAGATCGTGAGGAACGTTTTCTGTTAGACAATCGACGGTTAATCTGGCAACTTCCTCTCTTGAGATCTGGACGTCACAATCCTTTCCGGCGATAATCATGTTTGGCTTCAATAACGCCCCGGGGATGTGGACGCCCTGACTCTTGCACTCTGCAAAGGTAGCTTCCAGTATCCTAGATGTGACATCGTAACAAGCATCGGCATCATGATCCCCATCCATAAGTACCTCAGGCTCAATAATTGGAACCAGTCCCTGCTCTTGACAAATTGAGGAGTATCTCGCTAGAGCATGGGCATTTGTGGAGAGGCATGCTGAGCTTGGCATCCCATCACCAATTCTGATTACTGCTCGCCATTTTGCGAATCTTGCACCCATGGCAAAATATTCTGCACACCTTTCTCTTAGTCCATCAAGACCCTCGGTGATCTTCTCACCATCGTGGTTGGCCAGTTCCTTTGCTCCTGTATCTACTTTTATTCCTGGAAGAACTCCTCTTTCTGATAGTTCTTGGGTAATTGGTTTGCCATCATCCATAGATTGGCGGATTGTTTCGTCGAATAATATCACTCCACTAATTGCAGACTCATATCCATCTGCAGAAAATAAGTTTGTTCGGTAAGACCTTCTTGCCTCGACCGAGGGCTCTATACCGACTGCCTCGAGACGATTGGACATAGTCCCATTGCTCTCATCTGCAGCTAAGATACCTCTTCCGGGAGATACCAATTCTCTCGCATTTTTCTCCAATAATTCCCTATCCATCCGTCTCCCCGGCAACGTGGAAAACGTTCTGAGAAAAGAAACCATCGTCATAGGGATTTGTGTCGTAGATTAATATTCAGACTAAACGATTGACGAAGAAAGATAGTGGTTTTTTGAATATACATCGATTACCTCGGAAGATACTCTATGACTACCATCTCCGATATCTTCTACTCCCTTTGTCCTTCCATCGCAAACACCAGTTCCGATGAAGACTGAATCATCTGAGGAACACAGGTCATCGCGACCCCAAATCCTCTCTATATCATCGTCAATCATTTTCTCTGCTCTCTCCCTGTGTCCATCATTCTTGAATACTAAACGTCCTTCAAATGTAGACCCGAGTCCTCGCAATGCAGTGGCCGTAATTACCCCCTCTGGGGCGGCTCCGATTCCCATTAGCATATCTATCTCGGAATTAGGGTCGGCAGCATTTAGGGCAGCAGCAATGTCTCCATCTCCGATCAAGATTGGATTAATCCCGAGATTCTTCAGACTACTAATTAGTTCATCATGTCTAGGCCTATCCATTACTACAACTTTCATATCTTGAGGGCGCCTTCCTAGGGCATTGGAGGCTCCCTCAATGTTGTAATCTACATCCGCTTCTAGACTAATGTGACCAGCAATCTCTGCTGGCCCTGCAATCTTGTCCATATAGCAGTCAGGAGCATGAAGAAGTGTCCCCCTTGGTCCAGCAGCAAGTACTGCCATAGCATTTGGAAGATCCGAAGCCACGTGATTTGTGCATTCAAGGGGGTCGACTGCGATGTCGATAGATGGTGCACTTAGAACTCCCTGCATCGACCCTAGGGGTTCCCCGATCCAAAGCATGGGGGCGTCGTCCCTCTCTCCCTCGCCAATAGCGACCCGCCCATCAAACGGTATCGAGTCGAATACATCGCGCATTGCTTCCACGGCTGCTCCATCTGCAGCCTTACCATCACCCAGACCCTTCCATTTTGAGGCGGCTATAGCTGCTGCCTCGGTAGCTCTCAGAAATTCGGGTATCAAATCAGCGGTTGGCATGCCCGCGTCAGGGGGTTAGGGAAATCAAACCTGTGGGTGTGACTTCTTCTTCCGCAGAACCCTAATCCCTTCGATTGAGACTGTGGGATACTGGCCATTTTCATCTTTCTCGATTGGTTTCAGCATATCCCATGCACAAAGCAATCCAGCACTAACCCCGCAGAGTGCCTCCATTTCAACACCGGTTGTCCAGTGCGTTCTAACAGTGACCTTGCAATGAAGTTCTTCCTCAAGGACTTCCCACTCCACATTGCAACCCTCGATTGGGATCGGATGACAATGGGGGAGTGTTCGTGGAGTCTCCTTTACTGCTTGAATAACACAGATGGTGGATGCTTCTCTCACATCTCCCTTGGGGGATTCTCCATTGAGAACGGAGGAGATTGCCTCCTTGGAGAGGCGTATAAAACCCGTAGCGGTAGCTTCTCTCTCAAGAATTGGCTTTGAGCCCACATCTACTATCCCCATCAAGTCAACTCTCCAACAAACAAAGACCGGAGGGGGCATTCCCTATTCAGAGGCTCGGAGGGAGAGTTTCGAATTTATCGCCCATCAACCCAGACCCGCCTTCCAGAACTCGCCGTCCTCCCTAATCTCCTTCTTCCAAAGTGGGGCTTGCTTCTTTAGTTCGGAAATTAACCATGAGCACGCAGAGAAACCCTCCTTCCTGTGAGTTGATCCCACGTGGATGCAGACAATGTTCTCACTGGGCTCAACGGTGCCAGTCCGGTGAGCGATGACGACTGATTTTACTCCAAACTCAGATTTCGACTGATTTGCTATGCTTCGAAGAACATCTGGCAATTTATCCTCCCATGCATCGAATTGGAGACTCTGCACCTTGGAGCCTTCTTCAATATCTCTTGTAACTCCGATGAAGCTGACTATGCTGCCACAACCTTGTGTTTCGACAAAAGACCTCAGTTTAGCGATGTCGAGTGGGGTTCTGGATACCTCGATATGCACAGTCACAGACCCCGATGAGATTTATCGCTTGAAATCGACGGATGACCCAACTGTTCAAGCGAACGTCATGATTCGCAATATTGTGACCGAGGAAGTGCATGTACTTGGGGCTGGCCTCTCTGGTTTGGCTGCGGCCACGATATTGGCGCGATCCGGAAAGGATGTTCACGTTCATGAGATAAGGGAGGACAGCGGTGCGAGATTTGATGGAGACTTCCAGGGGATTGAGAATTGGACTAGTGAAGTTGACTTCTTTGACGAGTTGGCAGAATGGGGTTTTGACACAAACGAGTTCAAATCTGATGCATTTGGAATAATCGACCTAATACACCCAGATGATGTAGTGACCCATCCAGAAACAGATGGCGTGGCTTTCAGAGTGGTGGAGAGGGGTACTTCCAGCCACACAATTGATCAGGGATTCAAGAGGATGGCTTTGGAGGCAGGGGCAAATATCCACTATGGTTCCAGAAGGGCACCCGAAGATTGTGACATTGTGGCAGCTGGCCCAAGAGAATCCAGTGCTGTCGCATATGGGGAGATATTCGAGACAACACATCGAAACATAGTGGCATTCCAACTTAACGATAAATTGGCCCCAGGGGCATATTCTTACTTGATCATCATTGACGGGATAGGTCTGATTTGCACATGCCTATGGAGGAAGCAAAGGAACAGTGGGCGTTATCTTGACGAGACGATTGCTTGGTACGAGGAGAACTACGATCTGCAAAGGAAGCCTCTCAAGAGGGTCGGGGGCAAGGGCGACTTTGGACTTCCGACAAAATACGAACACGAAGGAAGGTACTACGTCGGAGAGGCAGGTGGGTTGCAAGACTTCATGTGGGGCTTTGGAATGAGGTACGCAATCACAAGCGGGGTACTTTCCGCCAAAGCGATACTAGGCGATTTCGATTATGAGAAAGAGGTCAGGAACCGGTTAGTGCCACTAGTGAGAGCCAGTGCGATAAATCGATTCCTGATGAATAGGGTCGGAGACAGGGGGTTCAAGATGGTGGCGAATATGTGGATGAGGGACCAGAAAAGAAATGGCGACGGTTTGAACTTCATGCGTTGGCTGTACAAACCCGGCCTGATTCGAAGGGCACTTTGGCCGATGGTGAAAATTGGAATGCTTAGGAGAAAAGTCCTTCCGGATGGGAGGATCGTCCACAGGATGCCATTCAGAAAATCGCTCAACAGAGATATTTGGGAGCCCAGCGAGAGGGCCCGAAAAATCCGAGAAGAGTGGAAGGGAGTTAGGAAAGGCGGTGGGACGCTTTCTTTCCAGGAGTCGGAAAGTTAGCCTAGTTTGACCTCCGTTTGGTTGATATGGCGGAACTCGGTCGTGCGAGTATGACAACATGGCCCGAGTTGAAGCCCATGAAAAACCGCCTCGTAAACTACGGGGTAACAGAAAACGGGGTAGCGATAATCGAACTGGTTTCCGACTCTGATGGAGAGCCCCTGGAAGGAGATAGGACATCTGTAAACACCTACACCAGAGAGATGTGGCACGACATTGATGATGCCATCCTGAACGCTAGATTCGATGATGATGTCTCGGTAATTCTTCTGACTGGCCATGGTGAGAAGTTCTTTTCTGCAGGAGCTAGCATCAAGTATCTGAACAAACTCTCTCCCCGTTACAAGTACTTCTTCTGCCTCCATGCTAACGAGACGCTTTCGAGATTGGAACAAACTCCAAAGATTGTCATTGCAGCGCTGAATGGCCACACTGTTGGAGGTGGTTTGGAAATCGCCATGGCTGCAGACATCAGGATTGCCAGGAAAGGCAACTTCCAGGTAGGACTGCCCGAGGTCTCCCTTGGGGTTCTTGCGGGAACCGGAGGCACAGCTAGGCTTTCTCGTCTTGTAGGAAAGGCGAAGGCAATGGAGATAATGGTGACTGGGAGGAAGTTCTCATTCGAAGAAGCAAGGGACATGGATCTGGTCCATGATATCTACGATAGCATGACGCTAGAGGAGTTTCACCAGGACGTCCTTGACTACTCGGGCCGTTTCACACTCCCATTCGCAGCAGCAAAGGCAATCGGGAACATCAAGAGGAGCGTACAGAGCGGACTAGAGATTCCACTTGAGTATCATCTGGCCTTGGAAAGAGAATTGCAGTCTGACTTATTCCAGTCTGATGATGCTAAGACAGGCATCAAGGCATACGTAGACAAACAGACACCTAGGTTCGAAGGAAAGTAGCCTGGGAGTGCTTCTAATTGAAAGAAGCAATCTCTGAAATACCCGTTTGTAGTGGGATGCCCAATGGCTGATACCGAGGTAGTAGAAAGTTACCCAACGAACTTTGAGACATGGATTGAAGAATTCAATGAATGGCAGACAAGGATTGGTTTCGATCCCTCTTGGCTTGGAGACTATAGATTCGACATTAAGTTCGATTGGGACACTGCGGGCAAAGAGATAGAGTTCGGAGATTTCGAGGGGATGCCGAAGTGGGATCGAAGGATGCAGATACCGCAACAGAACATCACGGATGCAATCATCACCATGGTTAGTGTACAGGGGGATACTGAGTTTGCCAGCGTCGAGCAGCAGAACCACCTCCTCGAAACAGCGCCAACTGAGTACGACAAGAAGTCTGCACTAAGAATCATGTGTGAGGAACAGAGGCATGGATGGCAGATGGCGTACCTGCTTTGCACTTTCTTCGGGGAGCAGGGGGTCAGGGAAGCCGCGAAGCTCCTAGAGAGGAATGCACAGGAAGGAACCAGGATCCTTGGATCTTTCAACGAGCCGATAGACCACTGGCTAGACTTCTTCATGTTCACACACTTCATTGACAGAGATGGCAAGTACCAGTTGAAGATGCTCAGCACTTCGTCCTTCAAACCGCTTGCAGCGAGCATGGGGCCGATGCTCAAGGAGGAGTCTTTCCACCTGGGCACGGGAGCCAATGGCCTCAGGAGGATAGTGAAGCAGGGCGTCATACCCTGCGCTCTTGTTCAGAAATACGTGAACAAATGGGTCAGTACCGGACTAGACTTGTTCGGCACCGACGACTCAACCAGCGCACAATGGGCCTACGTATATGGCATCAAAGGGCGTTATGATGAGAGGGAGGCGACTGAGTCTGCAGACAGGGACCATCTAAACGAGGCAAGTAGGGACCTGTACTTCCAAGAGCTGAGGGAGGAGATGAAGAGAATCAGCAAGGCTCGCAAGGAAGGCGAGCCTGAACTATACATCCCCTCGGACAAATTCCGAAGAGGGATTGGAAAGTACGCTGGGAAGAATTTCACTGTAGATGGGGAGCCTTTCGAGGGCAGCGATAAAGAGTGGGAAGACTACCTGGCAACAGTCCTTCCGACAGAGGAAGACGAAGAGATGCTGATTAACGACTACATGAAGCAGGAATGGATCCAGTACAGAGAGTGGAAGGGCGACTAGTCTCGGAGGGTTTCTCATGCAGCACGTTGCTCTATCCCTTTTCGACAAGGACCGATGCATGCCATTCTTCGACAGACTGACTGAGCTATTCCACGAGCATCACCACTCTGAGGAGCAGGATCCTAGCGGATACGAGAATCTGCTATATCGAGTCTATCGGCCTTATACGCCAGAAATGCTAGACACGATCGACGAGTGGATGGGGCTTGAAGAGAGATCATGGAGGGCCGAAACACAGCGTGAGGTCTTGCTATCCCTGTATGCGATTCGCTATCCAGATACTCTTCTGATCGAAAGCCTGACCGAGAAGGCTAGGTCCGACATCAGGAGGCTCTCCGCATACCTACACTTCACCCACCATACATACTCAATATGGGATGAAGACACCAGGAAGGGGTTGGGCAAACTGGGCATTGATTTGCCAGAGATGACTGAGGCAGACCCATTCGTGTATGGTGCTTATGTATCCTCAATCGAGCTTCTGAAGGACGTAGCCCCATTCACATGCTTCTTGGAGCATGACGTGCCCCGACAGAGGCTGTTCCAGTCTGCTCTAGCAGCATATGGACGTGAGAGTTAGCACTGCTTATTTCCCAGCAGACCATCCGACACTCGTGACCATACGCAGAGTTGCTGTCATCGGGGCTGGGACAATGGGCTCTGGAATTGCCCAGGTCTGTGCCCAGACTGGTTGGGAGACACGCCTTTTCGATGCCTTTCCGGAGTCTCTAGAAAGGGGGATGGCGAAAATAGAAGAGTTCTGGGATAGGGGCATTTCCAAGGGAAAGACCACTCCCCAACAGAAGGAAGAGTGGGTTTCCAACCTGAATGCGACCAGCGAGATGTCGGAAGCAGTTAGGGACTCGGATATTGTGATAGAAGCAGTGCCTGAGAAGATGGGACTGAAGAGGTCTATTTTCGAAGAGTTAGATGGCTTGGCACCTTCGCACACCATTCTCGCCACCAACACATCTGGTCTACCAATTTCTGAGATTGCTGCACACACCACTTGTCCCGAGAGAGTGATAGGCATGCATTTCTTCAACCCGGTACCATTGATGGAACTCCTGGAAATCGTGTGTCACGACGCAGTGGACGAGCGTACAGTATCCACTGCAAAGGAAGTAGGAGAAGCTATGGGGAAGACCACCATACTAGTAAGGGACGTACCCGGATTCGCAACAAGTAGGCTTGGGGTTGTTCTTGGAAATGAAGCAATAAGGATGCTATCTGAGGGAGTGGCCACTGCAAGTGACATCGACACCGCAATGCGCCTCGGATACAGGCATCCGATGGGACCTCTGGAATTGTCTGATCTAGTGGGTCTTGATGTCAGGAGAGACATTCTGAACAGCCTTGCAGAAGCATTCAATGACGATTCATACCGACCACATCCGCTTCTGGAAGAGTTGGTAGGATCAGGAAATCTAGGCAAGAAGACAGGTAGAGGCATCTACGACTGGTCCTCTGGCGAGAAAGAAGAGAGAGTGTGAAATGACGGAATTTCTACCATGTACCATTGAAGTAGCAATTTCCAGAACAGGTATCAGAAATTGTTCCGCTTCTTAGAAAGTCTGTTGCTAAGTCAACTGCAGGTTCAAATCCTAGAACCTGGTTATGAGCTAGAGAGTGGTAAGCCATTGGACCCTGAATGTTTCCTGAAGGAACCGCAGGGAAGTTGCCGTCGAAATATACTATTGCTGAGCCCGAAGTCGGTGCATCGACTATCTCCAGTCCATGAGGATAATAAGTGGAGTTGGCGAGTACTGGGATTCCAGAAGTCCTTGAGGCTCGGTCTGCAGATAGGGTAGTGACTTGGGCGTCATTGATTGAAACCAAGTAAAGGACTTCGTACGGATGGAGTTCCCCGTCCAAGCCCCCATCGATGAAAGGAAGATAGGTTTCTGGTTCGGTCGTGTCCCACATAGACTGCATCAATGCAATCAGTATGGATCGATCCATTGTCGACTCGTAAGCAAGAGGGGATGAGAAGAGTTCCTCGAATTGGGTATACTGAGTGGACCTCTCGGCAATAAAACCGAAAGATGAACCAGCCACCCAAAGAACACCGTGATCAATTTCAGGGATTAGGGACAACATGGATGGCCCTCTTATTCCTCCTAGAGAGACTCCCATGTAATCGACATCTGTAGTGTCTACCAGATTTACTCCGTTGTGGTAGAATTCTGGGATGTCGGAGCAAACCCCTTTGATGGTGGTAATCATTGCGAGATGGTTAATGACAGATTGCTGGAGCCTCTCGGACTGATGCTGGAGATAGTTCACATTCATCAATCCAAAGGTAACAGCATCGAAGTCACCATCTGAACTCCAGCCCTTGAAGTCGGTTCCGATTGTGGCTACTCCCGAGTCATTCGCCCATCCTCTGAATCCTGAGACCATGCCCTCACCATTTCCTAGAAAACCATGTCCTAGAACTACAAGTGGTGCTGGTTGTGAGGACTCTGCTGCAGACATTGGGATTGTAACAGTGAAGACAACCTCTGTCAGGAAGTTGAATTTGGGAGTTCCATCCTCAGAACGAGTCATTGGAGTGGGGGGATAAGTCGATTCCAGATAATGGGGAGTAGTGATTGTACCACTTATTCTCCTGAGGGTCGTATTGTCTTCAGCATAGTTCTCAATCACCGATGTGACATTGCACCCTATCCCGTCGTCCCCCAGACGTTGTGTTGCATCGTTCCTCATGGAAATTATGTCTCCCGTAATTGATTGGGTGGATGCCGTATGGAACCACCACGCACTAATCAGATTCTGCCTCTCGTAGCCAATCCCGGAAAGCGATGTGAACATAGTTTCGTAGCTGGGCCGGAGTGACTCAATCTGTTGGTTATCGGTCACAATCCCATCCCTTAGTGCCTTGAATCCCGGAAATGGTTCGATGGGGTTGCCATTCTCATCTGCCAGTCCCCTGAATGCTACTGCATACTGTGTGTTGTGATCAAGACCCCTTAGAGATCGGACGTGGACGAGGGTTGGTTCGTCTTCCTGTGTACGAGACGAGATTTCCACCCAATGTTCCGTAATCTGCCCAGTGTCCATGTTGAGCAGGAGACTATTGTGATCGGGCTGAGAAGACAGGTGGATGGAGTCCTGAGAAGCGAGTCCGGAAATATCTGGAAGGCTGCTAAATGTTGTAAATACCTGAGTGGATGGGGAGTGCCCATCCTTGTAATCGAGCATGTGGAAATCTTCGGATGGCGCAGAAGCTGAGTCAGGTATAGCTTGGCCGTCGATATCCAGCCTATATCCAGTAGTGGTACCGGAATCGGAATCAAGGAATGCAGAGGAGGGGAATGGCAGAAGGCAATGGTCCGGATTGGTATTGTCGCAGAAATTGGTTCCGGAAATAGAGATCTCTTCAACTAAGTCCTCTTCTTGCACGGATGTATTTTCGTTTTCACAAGATTCTCCTGTGCAATCTTCAATTTCCGGAACCTCTGGCACTTCATCACTTAGGCACCCGGATAGCAACAATAGAGAGACAAGCAGAGTTGAGATTGTTGTTTGACGAGACATAGACACTAATCACGAATGGACGATTAGTTATGAATTGAATCTAAGAAGTTAGCATTCGATGGAAGTGATGGACCCCAGTCTCCTTCGTTGGAGAGTAACGCCCTCTTTCATAGGATGATGATGAAACCCCCCTCTGAGTAGACTCTACTACATACTGGTCTTCTGCCTCAACCTTGTCCAAGTCCCCCCCAGCACCCTTTCCGAGGAATTTCTTGTCCCATACGAATCCGTGATACTCTATCCTAGTGCGGTCAACCGATAACGGTACGACCAAGTTAACAGAAAGTCCCCAAGGGTAGAAGTTGAGCATCAGACCAGGAAATAACCAGTAGTAATATGCTGCCACATTTAGCCCGAAATCTGGTGAATCCTCTGGAATCTGGAAAGTTGGCTCTCCCTCGTTCGCGATGCCGATCTGCAGGACTCCACCATCGAATATCTCAGTTCTGTAATTGTCGTAGTCCAGTGCCTTATTGAGGTCATTGTGGACAAATGGTATGTGGAAGCCCTCCAAGTAATTGTCAACGTATAGGGCCCAATTTGCTCTGATCTCATAGCTTCTGTTCCTTGATAGGTCGTGTTCGAATGTCTCGATTGGCAGCCAACCAATCCTCCCTTCCATCTCTTCCAGGCAGGCTTCCATCCCAGAAGGTTTGATTCCAGTGAAAACCAGCCCCTTCCAGAACAGAGATGGGAATATCCTCAGGTCATCTTGGGTGGTTGGGAAGTCTTCGACCTGATCGAATTCGGGCATCGATTTCATCCTCCCGTCTAATCCGAAGGTTCGACCGTGATATGGGCACTGAAGTGTATTTTTGGAGCAACTACCATCGACCAAAAGCATCCCCCTATGTGTGCAAACGTTCGACAGGCATCTGATTTCATTCCCCGATGTCAATATCATTGACTCTCCAATCATTCCCTCCAGATGACGCAGTTCTACTGCTGACTTGCCCGAAAGTTGACTCTTGTGAGCCGCGAAGTGCCAATTATTGGCAAATCCTTCCAAAATATCTTCGAATTTTCCTTCGTCGGTGTAGAATTCAGACGGGAGGGTGTGAGCCTTCCGAATATCTGAATCAATGATAGTGGACAAGGTTAGCGCCAATAGTCCCTAGGTGCATTCTGATGTAGCCATTTCGATGTTGGACATGTAATCATTGAAACTGAGAACGCGAGCTTTGTTTACGCCAAGGTCAGATACTCCAAGGCGCGACTTGGAGTATATGTGAAGGACGGTGTCGCCGTTATCGCAAAACCCCCTCACTACAAAGTCATCAGGAAATCTGAACATCAAAGTTCTGAAAACTGAATGAGTCTGCCCTGGCCACTCGCCGATTACATCTGTTCCTGATTGAGAGTCCAGCCAAATCCCTACCTCGGCCATCACTTCCTCAAGGCTGGAATTTATTCTCAGTTCGGTAAGATTGTCGCTTCGATAACTGTTAGGTCCTATCATAGCGCAATTTAGTGAGTCATCAGGACAATTGAGGGGGAATTTACCGGGACTGATTACTTCATCCGGTGCTGCGACTTGGATGGACAGAATGGAAAGAAAATATGCTAAAACTAACCCTATTGCTAAGAGTCGGGTTCTACTTTCCTTGGTCACGATTCGCCCTCGGCTACAATGACTCTGGAGGCCCTAAGGATGCGGTCGTGCATTCTGTAACCGCTCTCAATCACCTCAATCACGCTACCGGGTTCCTTTCCCTCTGGACAGGGCACAGTTGCGATTGCCTCCATGCATGTAGGATCGAATTTCTCCCCTAATGCATCAATTTGTGATATTCCCTCGGATTCAAGGGAGGATCTGAGCCCATCCAGAGTAAGCCTCACGCCCTCGATTACCGACTCTGAACCCTGCTCCCCTTCGGATGCACCGACTGCCTTGGACAGGTGATCGATGGCAGGAATAATCCGTCTGGCAAGTGAAGCGCCCCCATACCTAAGTGCCTCAGACCTATCTCTTGCTGCTCTCTGGACAGCGTTTGCAGTCTCCGCCTTTGCGTATTGTATTTCCTTCTCAAGTTCTGAAACCATCGTCTCAAAATCTGGCTCCTCTTCAATGGGAGTCTCAGTTTCGTCATCCGGCACCTCTTCAGCCACGACAATGGGCCGGAATGGCCCCTCAAGAATCCAATGGTCAATACTAGTCCGAGTAGAAGTATTCTCCCGATGACTTCTGTTCGCGATCTTTCCTGCTGGAGGGCTTGTTTATCCTAGGGCGATGCGATTCCACGTCTCTGCGGAAGGTGACATCTGCATCCGATAGGAACAGGTTCATCCCCTTCCTGAGGGATAGGGGCCCAACTGCAAGGCCGTGGTTACCTCCTTCGCCCTGGAAAACAAGAATTGAGTCGCTGACAATGTCAAGGAAGTATGTATCATGATCTATTACCATTGCAGCCTTCTCATTGCTTTCCATAGTTCTCCTGATTGCCTTGGCAGCCTCCATTCGGGCGTTTGCGTCTAGATGCGCGCTGGGTTCATCGAACAGGTACAAATCTGCTTCCTTACCTAGGCAGATGGCAATGCTTACCGCCTGGAGTTCTCCACCGGATAGTTTTGAGGCCTGTAGATCCAGCATCTTATCCACTTGAAGAGCCCTAGTGACCTGGGTATGGAACTCTCCTCCACGCCACTTACTTCCCAGTTCGGAGTCTAGCCATTCTTGTACGGTTCCTTCAAAATCAGAACGGACATGCTGTGGTTTGTACGATACCTTCGCATCCATGGTACACCACCCCTCATCCGGTTCTATTTCTCCTGCGATGATCTTCACTAGCGTGGTCTTACCGGTAGCATTGGGGCCGACTACCCCGACAACTTCAGCTGACTTGACTTCACCCTCCCCTGTCTTAAGATTGAAGTCGCCCATTTTCTTCTCAATCGAACCCCATTTCAGAACGGGAGTTCCAACCTCCTCGCCGCGTGTTCTTCCTCTGAGGAATCGAATTGGCTTGTCTCTGATCCTGACATTCTCCTCTGGTAGGTAACCGTCCAAGTACGCATTTATTGCGGTCCTAGTAGATCTTGGCGGGGTGAATATACCATATGCCGACCTATCTCCATAAATTACGTGAACTAGGTCGCATAGAACATCAAGAATTGCCAGATCGTGCTCCACTACGAGTACTCTCTTGCCCCTCTCAGTTAGATCCCTGACCACTCCGACCATTCTCATCCTCTCGTATATGTCCAAGTAGGAAGATGGCTCATCAAAGAAGTAGACGTCGGCTTCCTTTAGCAGAGTGGCACATAACGCTACTCTCTGCAACTCCCCTCCGGATAGGTCCCCCAACTTTCTATCCAGAATGTGGGAGATTCCCATCAGTGCTGAGTATCTGTCTATCTCGTCCCTATCATCGACCCTGGTAAGAAGTTCGTTCACCTCTCCTTCGAAAATTCGAGGGAGTTTGTCAATGTACTGTGGCTTGACCGCTATGCTAACTTCTCCCTGAGAGACCAAAGCCAGGTAATCCCTCAACTCCCCTCTGGGGAATGTTGAGATTACTTGTTCCCACTCAGGAGAAGGGTTGGCCCAATCTCCAAGATTTGGACGGAATGCACCCGATAACAGATTGATTGCTGTGGATTTCCCAATTCCATTTGGCCCTAGTATTCCCACGATCTGGTCTTGGCGAGGTGAGGGTAGTCTGAATAGCCTGAATGAGTTCTCCCCGTAAGAGTGGGTCAAATCGGTATCCAGTTCCTCTGGGAGATTGATAATTTTCACAGCTTCATCGGGACAATGCTTTGCCCTCGTGAAGCAAACAGGGCATGCAGTCTCTAGTATCTTGCATTTTGACCCCTCTACCTGAATACATTCCCTTTCACACATGGCAGAGTACTTCTTCAGATAGGCGAATGCATTGCTGTTGGGCTTGCATCGTTCCTCCAGAAGAACTGCTACCCTCATGACTAACCCTCTTTGCCGTTGACTAATACTTCTTCCATGTGTTAGGTAACAAGATGTCGTTTACATCAGAATCCTAAGAATCGGTACCTTATGTACACATATCCAGCAAGCAGCATCTTCTCTGTCTTAGTGAGTTGAATTCTCTCTGAAAACACGTCACCATTCTTCTTGGTAATCTTGGCCATTATGGATTGGTAGAACGAGGCCATTGCAGCTGGGGAGTATCGAGCCGACTTGTCCAAGTGCGAGAGTAGTTTGAATGCCCTTTGCCGATACCCATCGGCTCTTTCCAAGTACTCCTCTACAAATGGTGCCCAACCAGGGTGTTCAAGCAGTGCCTCGCCGCTCTTGACGTCTTCCTCCGAAATCCCCCAACGAGCGAGATCTTCCAGAGGAAGGTAAATCCGATCCCTCTTAGCGTCCTCTGAGACATCCCTGATGATGTTAATCAGTTGCATGAATACCCCCCAAGACTCGGCATATTCCTTTGCTTTGGGGTTGTCATATCCGTATATTTCTATACAGACCAGGCCAACTGTGGAAGCGACTCTGTAACAGTAAGAGTATAGTTCTTCGAAGGTTTGATATCGATTCTGATGGAAGTCGTTTTCCATCCCGCTAATCATATCATCAAGCAATTGCCTCTGAATTCCATACTTCTGGACAGTGTCCTTCAGAGCAATGAAAATCGGGTCAGTAGAAGTGTAATCGCCGTATGCAGTTGATAGTTTCTTCCGATAGTAGAACAATTGGGACATTTTGTCGTTGTACGTGGATCTATCCAACACGGGTACTCCGGGACTCAATCTTTCAATATCCGATCTGTAATTCACAGATTCTGGGTCATCTGATGATCCTCCGGGGAAGACGTCTTCGAAGTCGCCATCGGCAATATCGTCTGCTCTTCTGCAGAAGGCGTAGTATGCCATAATTGAACGTCTCTTTTCCTCGGGCAGGTACTTGAATGAATGATAGAAATTACCCGCTTCCCTACGTGTTAGCTCCTCGCAGAACTCGTACGAGGTTTCCACCATGTGCTGAGGAATCTCAGGCTCAGTCCAGATGGGGGCATCAATGTGCTTGAAGGGGTCCAGCAATTCTCCTCTTGATCCTATGACTCCCATGAAAAGAGCGCTCTCTCGGACTGCCTCGATTGCTGTAATGCTGATTGCCCTAGCCGCTTCCTTTGTAATATCGACCGCAGCTCTGACGATGTCTATTTGCTCTTCTTGGCTGGCTGAAGGTTCTGAAAACACTGACTCGTCTATCTCCGCATCGAGGATCACCTCGCTCCCGGATTCCTTACCCTGCGCCATGTATCTTCAGAATCGGGCGGAGTCTTGGCCCACTTGAATGTCTCCCGAGCGAGATTCTATGTTGCATCGAAAGGTTGAGGGTTCGGAAAAGGGGAAACTGGGCCTTAATCCCTCAGAATCCTCATACTGGCTTGCCTGGAAGGAACTGAGAATACTATCTTCTTGATGACGCCTTTGATTTCTGCTCTGTCGACCTTGATTCTGTTACTTGGATCCAGAACATTGCCCTCTCTGAGCTTGGAGACAGTCCTCTTTCCGATTACTACTGGAAACATACAAGCCGCCCTTAGCCTGAACTTCCAGTGAGGCAGCATCTCGATATACTGGACTGCTGAAGTCAGATAGTCGTCTGTCAAGTCCAGATATTCGTCATACAGGGGCCTGAATGAGTCCATGCTGGAGGTTTCCAATAGGTCATTTGGAGTAAGTTCGTGGTCCGCCAGTTTACTGCTTGGTATGTAGCACCTACCAAGAGACAGGTCGGCCGGTATGTCTCTAAGAATGTTGATCATCTGAAGGGCCTTGCCGAACCTTATCCCCTTCTCGAAGAGTTCTTCCTCCATTTTTTCATCTTTGGAGTCGAAAATGTGGTCAAGTGACATCCTAGTCCAGAACTCCCCGACACTCCCAGCAACCCGATAGGCGTAGTCGTCTAATTCTTCATCCGACTCTAGCGAGTGGATTGTGCCCTCATCAGAGGAGAAGCGCTTTAGATCAAGAGTCTGCCCTCCGATGATGGTTTCGAGGCAATGGCGGATCGCTGTCTGATCTGATTCGGAAAATTCCTCTATCTTTGAGACGATTTTTCCTACATTCCTCAGTAGCGATGCCTCTGATTTGTTTCTTTGTAATTCTGCTAGGGAAGACAAGTCAATTACACTGGTAGATTTTCCCTGTGAGAAATCGTTGTATGACTGGAGTTTCTCCAATAGTTCACTCGAGTCTCCCTGCTCTGAGTCGGCTATTGTATCAGATGTCCTAGCTAGCATATACAGTAGGCTGACTTGTGGCCTAATCGAATTTGGCAACTCCTTTAGAGAGAGGTAGAATGAGCGAGATGTGCCTTCCAGAATTGAGTCTAACTCTGAGTCAAAAATGCCCGACATGGGTTGCCAACCTGCTCTCGCTAGAGGTTTCTGTTCCTAAGACTCTCGCAGTCCTGCTTCTACCAAGGCTGATACCAGAGCCTCGCCAATCTTTGATGGGTCGCGAGCGATGTGGATTCCGGCGGATTCGAATGCTGCAAACTTCTCCTCGGCAGTTCCCTTTCCTCCTGAAATAATTGCTCCTGCATGGCCCATCCTCTTACCTGGTGGCGCAGTAGCCCCTGCAACGAATCCAACAAGTGGCTTGGAGAAGTTGGCCTTCGACCATTCTGCTGCTTCCTCTTCTGCTGTTCCGCCAATCTCTCCAATCATTACCACTGCCTCTGTATCCGGGTCATTCTCAAATGCCTCTAGACACTCGATAAAACCGGTCCCGTTTACTGGATCCCCCCCTATGCCAACGCAGGTTGTTTGGCCCTCTCCTACGCTCATGGTTTGTGCAACTGCCTCATAAGTTAGGGTACCTGACTTGGAGATGATCCCTATCCTGCCCTTGGCATGGATGTAACCGGGCATAATTCCTATCTTGCACCCTCCATCAGAACCAGGCGAAATTATTCCCGGACAATTCGGCCCAATCAGCCTAACACCCGGCCTTTTTCCCAAGTGAGAAACTACCTTGACCATGTCTAGTGTTGGGATTCCCTCGGTAATGCAGACGATTAGCCCACCACCGTTCAACTCGTGGAATGAGTCGGCGGCCTCTATTATTGCGGGGGCTGCGAATCGCGCTGGCACGTAGATTACACTGGCCCCGGCCCCAGTTGTGGAGACGGCTTCTGACATCGTGTCGAATACTGGAACCGACCTACCAGGCAGTTCTACAACTTGACCGCCCTTACCAGGAGTGACGCCTCCGACTATGTCGGTTCCGTATTCGACCATCCTTGTTCCATGAAAGGTTCCCTGTCCGCCGGTGATCCCTTGTACCAGAACCTTGGTTTCATCATTGATCCAAATGCTCATGACTGATTGCCCCCTATTGCTTTGACTATTGCCTCACCTGCATCTCCTAGGGTGCTGACAGTTAGGACATCGAGATCTGATTCTTCCAGAACCTGCCTTCCCTCTTCGTGATTGGTTCCAGAGAACCTGACCACAAGAGGGATATTCAGACCTGTCTTCTCTGAGGCCTCTATGATGCTCCTTGCAACCATGTCGCATCTGATAATTCCTCCAAAGATATTGACGAGAATCCCCTCCAATCGTGGATCCTCGAGAATTATCCCGAATGCAGCAGTGATTGATTCGCTATCCGCACCGCCTCCAATGTCTAGGAAGTTTGCTGGCTCCCCCCCGTACAGCTTGATTACATCCATGGTGGCCATTGCCAATCCGGCACCATTGACCAAGCAACCGATGTTGCCCTCCAGATCGACGTATGAGAGGCCGTGTTCATGGGCCCTTACTTCTACATCTGACTCTTCTGAGAAATCTCTGAGTTCATCTCTCCAAGGGTGCCTGAATCCAGCATTCTCGTCGAAGCTGACCTTCGCATCCAATGCCACCATTGAATCATTTCCATCTCTGACAAGGGGGTTGATCTCAATCATAGAGCAGTCTTTTTCTATGAACAATGTTGCCAGCCTAACCACCATATCAGTGAATGAATTTAGAGATGTGCCCGATAGGCCGAGTGAATCTCCTAGAGACTGTGCGACGTCCTGTCCTAGTCCATCGGATGGATCAAACCATGCCTTGTGTATCGCTTCTGGAGAAGTCTCAGCGACCTCTTCGATATCCATTCCTCCCTCCGTGGAAGCCATTACCAGAACCGAGTCCTCCTCCCTGTCGACCAAGAGTGCGAGATAGTACTCGTGGGCAATGTCGCAACCCGATTCCACATACAAGTTGCTAACAATCTTGCCAGAAGGGCCTGTCTGCTTTGTAACCAGTCGCTGACCTATGATATTTGAGGCGAAGTTTTCCACTTCCTCTCTGGAGAATGCGACCTTCACACCCCCTTGCATCACCAACTCTCCTGTTTCTGGGGAGAACAAATCGCCCTTGCCTCTTCCACCGGCATGAATCTGACTTTTCACTGCGACTACATCAGATCCCAGGGTGTCGTATGCATCTAGTGCTTGTTCTACTGTTGTACAGTGAACTCCACTCTGGACTGAGACGCCTGATTCCCTGAACATGGCCTTTGCCTGATACTCGTGAATGTTCATTAGACGGTCCAGCCGAGGTGTGGCCTTGAAAGATGCGGATGCACAACCTCCAAAGTAGAAGCGCGAAGCGATGAAATGTAGTGTTGCTTTGGAAGGAACGTGGACGTCATCGTGCTAGCAGGAGGATTCGGCACTAGGCTAAGGCCATGGACCGAAACCGTTCCCAAACCCCTCCTACCTATTCTGGATAAAACGATGATTGAGCACGTAGTAGACGTCCTTCCTGAATCATTGGTCGACAGGGTGCTTATTGCTGCTGGATATGGGATTGAGAAGATGCGTTCACATTTCGCCAACACCCATCTACCATATGAGGTGAGGATTATCGAAGAGGCTGCCCCCCTTGGGACGGGAGGGGCAATTGCAAACTGCAAGAGTCACCTGTCTGGTGATACTTTCTGTGTCATTAATGGCGATCTAATCACTAGTCTGAGGGTTGAAGAGATGCTGGATTTCCACAGAAGCAATGGAGGGATTGGGACCATAGCGCTCTGGGAAGTCGAGGATCCTTCTCGTTTCGGAGTTGCCGACTATAGAGAGGGAAGCGGGAAGATAATGAGATTCCAAGAGAAGCCTCCAATTGAGGAGGCGTACTCAAATCTCATTAATGCTGGAACTTACATCCTAGAACCCGAGATATTCAATCTAATGCCAATGGGTGCCCATAGCATTGAGAGGGACGTCTACGAGGACCTAGCTGAAACTGGTGGACTGAATGGTTTCCCCTACGAGGGATGGTTCGTGGATGCAGGGACCCCTTCTTCCTTCATCGAGGCGACTCAAGTTTGCATAGCAGAATCCAAATTCGACAGCGGTTCGGTGACTGGTGACTCTTGGTTCGGCAAGAACTCGGAGAACCTAGGTTCTGTCTCTGGGAGTTCGTTGGGGCATTCGTCCATCGTAGGGGCAGAGGCAACTGTCACGAACTCTGTGATTCTTCAGGGTGCTGAGATTGGTGCTGGGAGTATTCTGGATGGGTGCTTAATTGGCAGTGGGGCCAAGATACCAGAGGGTGTCGAGATGGCTGGTAAGATTGTGAATCATGACTCTTTCCAGGAATGATCGTAAATGGCTGATGAATTCGGAGAGATAAAGTTCTCAGGGACTCTTAGGCCATCACAAGTAGCATCATCAAGCGTCATCAAGAAGGATCTAGAGGGAGGCTCAAGGGAGCTTCTGATAGTCGCTCCCCCGGGCTCAGGGAAGACGGTTCTGGGACTATACGTCTGGTCCGACATAGTCAGGAAGCCGACACTAGTACTCAGCCCAAACTCGGCAATTCAGGCCCAATGGATCGAGAGAGCGAAGGAGCTCTTCCACCTTGATGGGAGAGAGTCAGATATTGGCACTGACCCTAAGAGTCCGGGAATCCTGACTTCGCTAACTTACCAGTCGGTAACTCTGCCCAAGAGAGGGGGCGAGAATCTAGACGAGTCTGCACTTCAGATGTGGATCTCGAAACTGATGACTCCCTCCGACTCTGGAACGATTGAGGCCGACGATATTGAAAGTGCAATGGCATGGATTGATGATTTAGAGCAGAAGAACCCTGAGCATTACGCTGAGACCATGGGCCAATATAGGAAGAAGGTTAGGGATTCGCTAGCCGATCACGGCAATGCACTATGGGTCCTTCACGAGTCGGCCAGGGAGAATCTGATGAATCTCGCCGATGTTGGGGTGGGGCTGATCATTCTCGACGAGTGCCACCACCTGATGGACCACTGGGGCAAAGTGCTTATCGAGGCAAGGGAGTTCCTCGGAAATCCGATCATACTAGGCCTTACAGCAACCCCTCCAGAGGAGGGCGATGCCCCTTCAATAGGAAGGTATCTGGAACTATTCGGGGAAGTGGACTATGAGGTCCCAGTACCCGCATTGGTCAGAGATGGAAACCTATCGCCGTACCAAGATCTGGCTTACTTCGTCCGGCCGTCCTCTGAGGAATTGAGCTACATTGCGAATGTGGACCAGGACTTCGAGTCATTGGTCAAGTCGCTTAGAAGGGGTCCCGAAGACACCAGTGGCAGAGTCCCCCGACTCGAGGTCTGGTTGGCAAGGGTGCTGGACAATCTGTCATTACCGGGCCGTAAGGCCAAGGACTGGAGTTCATTCAGGCGAAGCGACCCGTCTCTGGCGGATGCGGCTAGGGGATACCTGACATCTGGGGGTCTGAGACTACCAGATGGGGTCCCAACTCCATCTCCAGAGTTGGTCGCTGCGGGGAACAGCATGGACACCCTCATCACGCTACTCGATCGATACATCAGGAACGGCCTGATGAGGTCGGAGAGCAAGGAGGACCATGCCCTTGCTGAGGATGCGAAGAAGAAGCTCAGGATGCTCGGAATCCAGATCACCAAAGGAGGAGCTAGGGCCTGTGCCTCGCCGGTTGGGAGGGTAATGGCATATGGTTCCGCGAAGTACGATGCGCTCCGAGACATCCTGCAATCGGAGATGCAGGCGCTGGGCCCTGAAATCAGGGCGGTGATAGTCACCGACTTCGAGAAGACGTCGGCCACGGCACTTGTCGAAGGGGTCCTGGACAAAGAGGCGGGTGGCGCGGTCGCAGCATACAGGGCGGTCCTCGGGAGCGAGTCCACTGACAGACTGGATCCCGTTCT
>JAZANL010000034.1:0-16269 GCA_036251765.1 Thermoplasmatota archaeon
ATGTAGGGATGTGTGAGGCGGAGTTTGCTTGACTCTTCACAGCTGCTCGCATCGCATCGCTGGGACCGGTGAGGAACCCGACCCTCATTCCGGTCATGGCCCATGACTTGGACCATCCGTTGACCACTATGGTTCTCTCCTTACCACCCGGCAGGGTCGAGGGTGAGACGTGGGGCCAGTCGACCCAAATCATCCTCCCGTATATCTCATCAGAGACTATCCAGAGGTCATGCTCGACTGCGATCTCGACAATCCCGGCGATCTCATCGGGAGTGAAGACAGCACCAGTGGGGTTGCAAGGAGAGTTGATCAGGATCATCTTGGTCTTGTCCGTAATTGCCTCCCTGATCGCATCCAAGTCGGGATGGAAGTTCTCCATGTTCACCCTCACGTGAACGGGCTTCGCTCCGATGAACTCCAGCATGGGCTCGTAGGACGCCCAAGAAGGCGAAAGAAGGATCGCCTCGTCGCCGGGCATGGTCGTAATCAGGAAGGAGTAGAGCAGAGCCTGCTTCGCGCCGGGGGTGACGACGATATCTTCAGCAGGCGCATCGATTCCATGGTGCTCCATGAGGTAGCCCGATACGGCCTCGCAAAGGTCCATCGAACCGGGTCCCCTTGTGTACTTCGTCTTCCCAGCCTCGAGCCCGCTGATTGCCGCATCTATGATCGGGGCCGGGGTGTCGAAGCCGGGCTCCCCCACCGTCCACCTGATAACTCCGGGGCCCGGTGGTTGCAGGTACGGGGCGAAACCGACACCCAGACCCTCGAACCGGGAAGACACACGAGGCATGCCTTTCACACGTGTAGCCACTCAATGAAGGTATGCCGACGCTCGGATAGTCTTCAAGAAAGAAAGTAGGCTCGGCAGGGGCAAGCACGAGTGGCAGAGCAGCTATGCAATGGACTGCAGATCCATGGACCCGGGTGCAAATCCCGGCTCGTGCTCCACCTATTCACAGACCTGAAATCTCTACGATCATGAATGCTGCCGATATCACGATTGCACCCATCACGAAGAAACTATCGAAGCCCCTCGAATCCAGCGGCTCACCCTGGAAGGTCATGCCGTCCTCGATTCCCTCGTCCCTGAGTCTGAGGTAGACCAGGAGGAATATGAGCATGGTCGCTGGTCCCGAAATCGCATCCATCTCATTCTGCTCTGAGAAATGTCTAATGGGACCGAAGACGAAACCGAAGTAGTTGGCTATCGTCACGGTAAGGAATGCGAAGAGTGGAGGGTGCGCTACTGACCACATCCCCCTGGCTCCTTGGGTCAGGATAACGACTGCCCATAGCACGTAAGTCAGTAGAAGAGCGCCAGTGAAGGCCACAGTTACTTTCGTGGGAGCTAGTAGACCATCCTCCCAAGACCCTGGTGTGACTGCTTCAATTACGGATTCCGGGTCAAATATCTGCCTGAACACGTAGAACATACCCGTGGCGATGACTACTACCATTCCCATCAGAGCCACTGGGTCCTTGATGCCGATACCGAACGAGAGCGAGTCCAAGCCCTCGTCAACCTCGTCCTCAGAACGGAGCATCATGTACGCGCCTGCATAAGCCAAGGTCACGATGGGAGTTAGGAACTTGGGAGCCTCACTAGACTCGCTTGCATCGTTCCAGAACATCCAGATTACCGCGCTAGCTACGACTAGTCCAGCGAGTACGGGGAGCATCACCTTCCACATGCCACGAGCACCCTCATTCAGAATCAGCATGGTCGACATGAAAATTCCGAACATCAGGATGCCGTTGAACGCAAACTCTGGCGCGCCAGCGCCGAAGGCCGGATCACCAGGTGGCCCTGTTGCTTGGAAACTTGGCACACCATTGTCAAGCAAGGTGAAGCACCCTTCACCCCCAGTAGTGTAACACGCCGAGAAGAACATGAAGTTCAACGAGTAAACCAGTGTTACCAGGGCAGTCAGTAGAAGCAGTGCTTCGCCGGGCGTCGATTTTATCCTCTCAAAAACTAGAGCCATGTGATCCGGCCATCACTTGCACTATTATCTGTTAGCGCTTTACTCCACGGTGAACGGCAGGTTCTCGGGGTCCACGTTGCCCCCACACAGGATTATCCCAATCGATTCGATGCCCTCCTTGGCTCGGAACTCCTCCTTCAGAACCGCGGCCAGGGAGATGGCCCCACTAGGCTCCACTATCATCCCGCATACCTCGTGGAGCAGAGTCATAGCATCCATGACATCTTCATCGCTCACCCTGATTATTTCCTCCACGTGGCTCTTGATGATCGGCCACGTGATTTCCCCCATGCTCGTGAGCAAACCGTCGCATATCGTATCAGGTCCAGTCTGCGGCACGTATTTGCCAGACTCCAATGACCTAGCAGCATCATCAGCACCTTCCGGCTCCGTTCCGAAGATCAGAGCTTCTGGAAGCAGAGACCTAGTGGATATGCAAGTTCCTGACATCAACCCCCCGCCCCCGATAGGCGATAGGACGGCATCCAGTTTGACACCACAATCCTCGATCATCTCCTTTGCTGCTGTCCCCTGGCCAGCAATGACGTTCGGATTGTCGAACGGATGGATGAAAGTAGCACCCGTCCGTTCCAGAACCGAGTTCGCTGTGGAAACTCTCGCATCTAGGTTCGGCTCGCAAAGAATTACCTCGGCCCCATGGCTTCTGACCCCGTTTACCTTCACCTTGGGAGCATTATTGGGCATCACGATGAATGCCGGCACCCCCCTCTGCTTGGCTGCTAATGCAACCGCTTGGCCATGGTTGCCGCTGCTGTGGGTGCACAGGCCAGTATCGGCATCCTCGCCAAGCATCCTAACGGCATTGCTCGCTCCTCTGAATTTGAATGCCCCAATGTGCTGAAGGTTTTCGCACTTCATGAAAACCCTCCTTCCAGCCATTTCGTCTATTTCCTCCGAATTAACCACGGGGGTCCTCAGAACAACACCATCCAGCCTCTTCGAGGCTTCGACCACGTCAGGGAAGCGGATACTGGCCATTCTGCTCGTCCCTCCCATATAGGAGCAATACATCATTACTACGGCACGGCTCCGTCAATGCGTGGAAGAGAAGACGGGCACTGAATCACACGATCCTGAGTGGCTTCCCCTTGCAGTTGCTTCAGCGCTGATGATTCTGGACTCTTTGTTCTTCGGAATCGCTCCTAGCGGTCCTTGGGATGACTCGGGCTTCTCTACTGGGGTGATTGGAATCGCAGGCCTTTCCTTGGGCTATGTCGCATGGTACAGATACACATTCAAGAGGAAGGGATTGGTTCCCTGGATCGACTTGTGGGAGACTCCCGAGGAATCGGTCAGACGGGTCTTCGCTGCGGCCGTGACCACTCTTGTCTTGGCTTGGGTGTCGGGGAATCCATTGCAGCCATACCTTCCTGAGCCAACTGGTCTTGTCCTGACCCTAGTCGGCCTTCTTCTCACTCTGCAGGCGATTTACGTCTATCTTTTGTTAGGGCCTCTGAAGGAAGACTGAAACTATCTCTGACCGGGTTTCCAGAACTGCAGAGGAAGAGGGGAATCACCCTGCATAGCACGGAAAGCAAGGTGGTCAGCTCTCTCGTTCCATCGGTGTCCCCTGTGTGCTGGCACGTGCTCCCCCACTAGGGTCACTATTCCCGAGACTTCGTCCCACAAATCGCTGACTCTTCTAGCCAGTGCCTGATTCGCCTTCGCCTTCCACAGACCAGAGGCTATGTTTAGTGCGTAGTTTGAATCCCCTCTGATGGTTGCTGAATCTACCTCAGACTCGCTCAGAATCCATCTCAGTGCGTGTGCAATCGCCGACAGCTCTGCAGTATTGTTCGAACCTACTTCGGCTCCCAGATAGCCACCCGCTTCTTCATTTGTAACCACTTCCCCACTCAGTTCAGTTAGGAGGTGCCCTTTGCCATTTCCAGGGCCCCCGTCATTGACAATCACACAAAGGCCCCAGCCAGCCCTAGTCTCCGAGGACACATTGCGGTTCTCGCTGCAAGACCCGTCTACGTAAATGTGAACGCTCCTGATATCGCTCATTTTCACTCTCCGATCAACGCGGAGTAACTGTCGGAGTCGAGAAGCCCACTCAAGTCAACACCCTCACCCGTCTTGATTTTGCAAATCCAACCATCGCCATACGGGTCCTCGTTGATCCTCTCCGGAGCGTCCTCGAGGGATTCGTTGACTTCAGTCACGGTACCTGCTACGGGCGCGTATATTTCACTGACCGATTTCACCGATTCGACGCTAGCGAAGGACTCCATCACCTCTACGACAGAGCCCACCTCTGGCAGTTCTACCCACACAACTTCGGTCAGGGCGTTCTGAGCGAAGTCTGTAATGCCGATACTGACTTCCTCTCCCTCAACCCTCACCCACTCGTGTTCTTCGGTGTATCTCAAATCACTAGGAACGTCTCCCACACTTTCACCCAGCCATTCGTGCGGGGGGGACAGGGTCAAGGTTTCGCTCCCTACTCCTCACCGTGTTTAGACTCGAGATGCCTCATCTCCATCCTAGCCCACTTGGAACCAATGTCTTGCATGCTAGCTTCGTCCCTTTCCCTTTCAAGCCTCTCTCTCATCTCTCCCTCTGGTTCCCTGCTAATCCAAGAGTCCGTCACCCAGCCACCATGTGGGCGGTTCTTACCTGCAATCATAACGACCAGAAGGATCGAAGAAATCACGCCAATAGCTACTGGGGCAGCCACCAACGCGTCTGAGAAGACCAACTCTCCCGCATCCATAACCACAATCGAAGCCATCACCATCAGGGTGAGGATGAAACCCCCGAGCACCCTAGTCAATCTCGACGAGGGAGATTCCATGACCGGTCCCATCCGGCATTTCGCATCAACTTGACCGAAGAATCACTCACAACTCTTGGATAAGCTTGTGAATCTTGTACGGCAGAAGGGACCTGTTGACAGGAGTGACCTCCAGAATCCTCGCGTCGTCCCTCCTCCTAATGTCCTGGAGAAGCGGGTGTCTACTTTTCTTGTGCAGAGTGAGCAGGGTCGGCATGTCATGCTGAAGGGCCAGTCTGACCACATTGACGAAACCCTCGCTCTCAACGGTGAACTTCCCAACCTCGTCAATAACTAGAATCTCACAATTGCCAATGCTGTCCATTATCGCAGGAACCCCAACCCTGTCGATCTCTGTGGGGTCTATTCCAAACCCGAGAACTCGGTTCCTGGAGTCAATCTCCCTGTGAGCCATAACTCCTTTCTCGCCCGTGAGGATATTGACGCAGGCGTAACCGACCCTCTCTCCATTCTCTATGACGGGCTCGCATCTCATCCCACCTACCACGTGCTCGGGTGGCGAAGGGCCCCTGGTCCTTCTGAAACCGCTCCCCTCTTCCGTAATCATGTCCACTACCTTCTGTAGGACAGCGGATTTTCCAGAACGAGGCAGGCCTGTGATGCCAATCTTTGGATTTATTCCCATACGTCTCTCCTTTGTCAATTCCGAGTTGGGAACGTATCGCGTATGCAAACCAAGGATATTAATCCATTCTCAAAATGAGCGTTTTTCCGGAACTAGGAAACCGAAATCCGCATTCCTCAATCAAGATGCCCCTCGCCTCTAATTAAGGAGTAGGAGGAATCGTCCTCTTCAATCTCGAAAGGAAGCATCTCAATCTCGTAGTTGTTCACGTTGTTGTTTGCGGCCCATGCTCTGGACCACAGGTCTAGGTCTTCCGAGTTCAACTGATCTGCTAAGAAACTCAGACCCCCCTCGAGAGAACCGAACCTCTCAGTCAGTCTTTCAGTGACTTCCTCTGGTAGGTCCAGGAAGCTAACCGAGTTCCCCAGAACGCAACCCTCTGGAACCACTGCCCATACCAGCCTCCTCTCAGATTGAGGATTTACAACGGACTGACAAACAATTCTGCTTTGCACCGACATCTCACTAGGCCCTCTCCATGCAGATTTCCTAGTGTCCGTATCAGACTCAAATGCCGGGTGTTCGAGAACTCCTCTGCCATCTACGAATTTGATGTGAGCCGCCCTGATGAATGGGGCCTCTCCCGTACTGCCAGACCAGTCACAGATTTCCTTTTTCCAGACTGACCTCTCTACCTCCCCAACTCTGACCTTGATCGCTCTTCCGCTGGGATTCAGACCAGTCCCCTCCTCGACCAATCTGGGCTTATCGGCAAGATTACCAATTGCCCCGATCGTCCTGTCTCTGTCAACTTCGTCTCTGGGCATCTTGGGAACTGCCCAAGAAGCGTCCGTCCATGAGGACCAAGGCCCCCTCTCAAGCTCGAAGAACGGAGCATCGGACGCAAGCCCCCTCCCGGGTGCAATGTCATCCACCATCAGTGGTCCGAAACTAGTCAGAACATCGGTGTCTTCACCGACGGTGATACCGATTACCGACACCCCCTGCGAACCCCCGAAAAGGAGCCTCGAGTCTTCTGGGAACGACCAGACAGAATCCCAACTGTTAGATTCCACCAGGAGTTTTCGAAGGGGTAGGCTGCTCTTTTCCCGGAGAACTGAACTTGGAACTACTAGCCTCACTCTACCACCATTCTGAGAAATCTGCAGTGACCTCTCTATGTAGAGCCTGTATAGGTTCACGTTTCCCTTTATGGCCGAGAACCTTGGCTTACCATCTACCCCTCTGAACTCTCTTAGTTGGCTGGAAAGCTCCTTCCTCAGGGAACTTCCTTCTGGGTGCCCTCTGAACCTGTCCTTTATCCTAAGCCAGGGGGGACGAGTGATCAGCAGCATCGGCCTTTCATTCCATGGCCACTCTCCCATGAGCGGGTCTATGCATCTGACGTTGCTTTCGACAATCATCTCGGCCTCACTCAGGCCAATCATGCCTTCATTGCCTTCACCATCCAGGTCCACAAGGCCAAGCCTCGCCAAAACGATCACTATCCTCTTTCTAGCACTATTAACGGCTACCTCAGTAGTGTCAACTAGCTGCAACCCCTCCAATAATCGCAGAGTGTCTTCCCTCCTCTCATTAGGAGAATGGCTCGCTAGCCTTTCGGAATGTATTCTCAGCATCCTTTCTGCAAAGAGCCCTGCACCAACACTGGGATCTGCAAACGGAATTGGAATCCCAGATTCTGTCCGATTCTTCGTTGATTCGTCCCCCCCATCTATCGTCCCATCATCGCTGATGTCCTCGTTGAACTGCTTGGCAAACCCTCTGAAGCTAGGTGGTAATGCAGCTAGAGAAAGGGTAGCAGGCGGCTCCTTCTTCCTGCTATTTCCATGGTGCAGCTCATCATGCAGTACAGCATCGACAAATCTTGCCGGAGGTGCGTACACCCCTCTAGGAGAACGACCGTCCCTTTGAGCGTCGAACCTCGCCAATAAGTGGTCAAGTACGTTGCCTGGGTTGCTGAGAAGACCGGCTGGAAGGGTCGGCCAATTCTTTGGAAGTGCCGCTGCAATTGGCTGCCTCTTCTTGGTTGCATCTAACCAAGAATCTAGCCAAATCTCAATCTGTTCGGTCCTTTCGGGGCACTCGTGGTCGAGTCTAGCGTACCACCCTGAAGTCTCGCTTGTCATGAGGTAGTTCACCCGACTCGCTCTTCTTCTTTCAATGGTTGTATTGCCCACGTCCAGGCTTCTCATCAGTCGACAATAAATACGTCCCTTTCGATCTCGATAATTTCTTTATTCTGGAGTAGCCAAGATAAACCCTCATCGATATCTTCAGAGCCTATCCCAGGTGACTCGAGAAGCTGAATTATTTCGTCAAAGTGCAAACCCTCTCCCCTGCCACTCGAGTCCTCAATAGCAATCAGAATCTTCTGACTGATGTATGCTAGCAGTAAATCGTCATCGGTAGACAGGTTTCCAAGATCCACCAACGGGCCTATCTCCGCATCGGCGTCTCCGGCAAGAACCGTGTTAGCAGGTATGGGTTCGTAGACATCGAACAGATTCCGCTGATTTGGGTCTGCAGTAGGTGAGCCGCTAATGCTCTCACGCCTCCTCTTCATCTGCTTAGATAGATTCTCAATCCTGTGCAGGCGCTGTTCGTACCTCAACCTCTCTCTTCCTAGGTGAGACTCCAATAACTCCAACTCTTCATTGGCCCTATCGTCTAGCCACTTGGCTAGGTCCCAGTTGGGATTCTTCCTTAGCATGGACTCCCATAGCAGAGAAACCGACTCTGGTAGAGTCCTGATGTCAATCTTCGGTCCGCCTTGCCCTTCTTCGGAGTCGGTGTCCATACATGCGTTGTTCATTTGACCGTCTATCAATTATCTCCTCAGAAACCTCAGTTCTACATGGGGTCGGATTGATGAATGAAAAGGTCTTGCCGAAGCCATGGCCCCGTACCGTTTGACCCTACTACCCGGAGATGGGACTGGGCGCGAGGTCATGGAAGAAGTCAAGCGCGTCCTCTCGGTTTTCCAAGAAAACGGGGCAATCTCACTCGAAGTGACCGAGATTCCTTGTGGGGGTCAGCACTATCTCGACACTGGCGAGGAGTGGCCATCGGGGTCTTTCGAATTCTGTCGCGATGAGTCTGATGCCATTGTGGTTGGGGCAGTTGGGTGGCCCGGGGCGACACTGCCGAATGGGGATATTGCTGGTGGACAGGCCCTGTTGGGACTTAGATCCGCACTGGACCTATACGCAAATGTGAGGCCAGTGAAGCTATACAAGGGAGTGAAACACAAGGTTCACGGAACATTCTCTGATGTATGGGACCACGACTTGGTCGATATTGTAATGGTTCGAGAAAACACAGAGGGCCTTTACCACGCACTCCTCAGAAGATCTGGGATGGCAGCGAGGGGGGGCGAAAGAGACGAGCCGTTGGTTATCGATGGGTTTCCCGGCTTAGAGGGAGAGGTAGGATGGGATGTTAGGCCTATTTCACGAAAGGGGAGCGAGCGAGTAATTCGATACTCATTCGATCTCGCGAAGAGAAGGCAATCCAGGCTAAAAACCACACAGAAGGTAACTTGCGTCGACAAGAGCAACGTTACTAGGGGGTGCAGACTATTCCGCGAGGTATTCAGGGAAGTAGCCTCTGAGTTTGAAGGAGTAGAGACTAACGAAGCATTCATCGATGCTTTCACAATGTGGCTCGTTAGAAATCCAGAGGATCTAGATGTGGTCGTTCTCCCAAATATGTTCGGTGACATTGCAACTGATCTTGCATCTGTCCTCCAAGGTGGGATGGGAATGGCAGCAAGTGCAAATATCGGTGATGACCACATGCTCTTCGAACCAGTCCATGGCTCCAGCCCAAAACACGCCGGGCAGAACAAAGTCAACCCAATCGCCTCTATCTCCTCTGTCCAGTTGATGTTCGACTCACTCGGATTGCGTCATAATGACGAGAAGGCAACAATGTGCGCGGATGTCCTGGAACGTGCAATATCTGAACACATGTCGGAGGGAGGCCCGGTTACGTACGACCTAGGGGGAAGGGCCTCAACCACTGAAGTTGGCAAGGCTATCTCGTCAAGATGCTCAGCCATCCTCCAGGAGATGTCGGGATAGGCGGACTAGGACTTGCTTAGCAGGTAATCGCCGATTTCAACAACCGCGCTCCTGAGAGCGGACGAATTGTCCCATTCAGTCGGGGCGCAGTTAGGGTTTGCAACAAGCTCAGCGAGCATGGCATCGAACGCCCTCGAGACCTCATCCACGACAGTCACGGTGGCCATCTTGGCACTCCTGGAGAGTGGATTTAGATCTATCACTATGACCTCCTTGCCAAGATTAACCAGGGCTTCGCACCTATCACCATCCTCCAGAGGGACCAGAATGGAATCAGCAGCCCCAATCCCCGCCTCGGTGCAATTTGAGCGAGGGCCCTCCAGGCCTTCTATTCTGAAGTCAGGGGAGCTCCCAAGCAGAGGCACTCTCCTTACCGATTCGAGCCAGTCCCCTTCGAACCCCGGTGGTTCTGGCTCCATCAATACCGAACTCCTCTGATCCTCCAACAGGGAAAGCAGACCCGAAACCCGTTCTGGAGTTCTGTAGTAGAGGTTCACTTCAATGGCGCACCCTAGAGCGGCAGCCAACCTCAATGCCCCCTTCCCTGCTAGAACAACCGTGTTACCGTTTACGGAGATAACGGGTTTGTCGGCTTTTCTTAGACGAGCCACAGACTCTCTGATTGCTGACCCTGCCGATTCACCCGTCCTCTCTCCCAATAGGTAGTCAAACGCCTCCCCTCTCCCATGAGCTATCATTGCGGACTTGGCCAGAAGGCCCTTTTCACCCCCCTGAACAATCTTTTCACGAGATAGCAGGGACCTCTTCCTAGGATGGCTGTCCGGTATCTCGGCCATCAAATCCCCTCTATTAGCATGGAAAAATCCAATGTCCCTGAATTCATATTCACCTCACTTGAGGATAAAACGTCGACCCCTGAAGATTCCGCCCAAGACGGCAAATCCTCTCTTTTGATTCCACCGGATCCTTCCAGGATGCACCATTCCCTAAGGCCCAGGCTCTTCAGAACCTCCCCGGTGCTCCCGCATGCGGATGGCCCCATGTTGTCCAGAAGAATCACAATTGGCTCTGTGCCATTCCTTGCTATCTGATTTTCTGACCAAGTTCTAGCAGCAATAATTGCCTCATCGGGTCCTTGCACCTCAATTACAGTGAATTCTGCATTGGCTTCTAAGTCAATGGAGGAAATTGCAGTTGGAATTGAATCCCCAGAGCCGCTATCTGTCGAAATCACACCCAAGTCATTCTCTTTGATCATCAGCGCATCCCCTCTGCTAAGCCTATGCGTGAGCCCCCCGCCAACGTGAACGGCCCATTTGTCCAACAATCCCCAAGCAGTCTTCCTTGTACTGGCAACCCCGATCCCTCTAGCTTGCCTCACCCATTCGGAAGTCAGGGTTGAAATCCCCGAGAGACGGCCTAGGATGTTTAGGAGGACCCTCTCGCAACTTAGCACACTCGCAGAGGGACCACTCAGCGAAAGAACCCTATCCCCTGTGGAAACCACATCTCCATCCCCTACAAACCAATTGAGGTTGCAACTTGGAAAGAAACCCTCTACCAGAATACCGATCGGGATTTTCCCACAAACTAACCCATCTCCCTTCGAGTAAGCCATTGATTCTACAACCCCCCCAGAACCTTCGTCGAATGCCATGTCGTCAGACAGGTGGGCAGTCAACCACCTTGTGATTGAATTATGGAAAAGTTTGGTGGGTACTCCGGGTGCCTCGGGTCGGATTAGCAGGTGAGATCTATCGTGCGGCAGCCTTCCCACATCCGTTCGAATGGAAACCCCTCCTTGAATGGTCCTAGTTTTCGATAAGAAATTACCCGAGGGAGTCCAAACCAGACTCAGCCGCTGCTAGGCAGGCCAGAATGTCATCTACAGAGGCCCTTGAACTCCCCAGGCCTTCAGAGGAAACAACAATCCTCAACTGTGCCCGATTCCCATCCCGCATCAACTCTACACTGAAATCGTCAGGGTCATCGGGTGAAATTGCAGCTAGCAGCGCCTCTCCCCTATCCAATTCGCCCTTCCAGATTATTGATGCCTTGACGTCTCCCATCAGACACCCCAGAATCGGTTTCCTTGTGCCATCTCGTCGTCTTCGACAAACGATTGCACAATAGTCCTGAGGAGGTAGTACATCACCATCGAAAGGATGGGAAGGCCCCAATCATTCCCTAATTGATCGAACGTGGGGCTATACTGCTCTCCTGAAGAAATCGCTAGGACCACGTCAATAGTTGCTGCCAAGAATGTGTAGATTACCACAGCGAGACCAATCAGCAGAACACTCCTTCCAGTGAATGAACCCTCCTTCCACCTCAGTACACCCAGCGCCAGCAAGAAAGATAGTGCACCCCCAACGACCCACTGCAGAACCTCATCAAATAGGCCCAGTAGATGCTCGAATCGAGAAGACTGTTCGGGCACTGGGTCGTCCCAACCAGCCCATATGGTAGCAACTGCCAGAAACAGGCTGACTATCGACATCCCCCAGAGCAATGATGAGAAAAGCCCACCCGTGGCACTGTCTCTCATTTCCATTGCCACACGTTCCATTTGCGCCTCCAGGCCTAATCCCTTGCCCAAAACCCACAGTCCAATCAGAAGGGGTAGGGACCCTATCAGGGCGATCCCATTAGGGAGGATAAGCCCAAGTCCGATGATGATTAGGAAAACCGCTAGCGGAACGAGCAATCTCGATCTGAACCTGGGGTCCTCGATTGCCTTCACAATGTAGTAGTAGGTCCCTTCGATTCCCTTCGACTGTCTGACAATCACTTTCTCAACAGTGTCTACCCTCACTCTCGAAGTCACTATCGGAAGCGAAGCCTCGTCATCAGCACCATCGGTAACTAGCACGGCTGCATCTGGTTGGAAGTCCTGGATGACTTCGTCCAATTGGCTAGCAATTGCTCTGTCGCTCCTGGGCCCAACACGAACGTCACCTGTGAGTATGGCTATCTGGACCTCATCGCTAGCACTGGCCCCCTCAGCCAACCTGTCGTGATGGTGGAGGGCTCCTAGAATAGCGTTCGTATCCGACTCCTCCGGATCTGCAATCCCCAGTCTGAGAGCAGCCGTCAGGCACGACTTCCTCCCAACTACAGGTCCTCTGATTCCAGATTTGACTCCCAGGTCGTTATCCCTGTCGATCGTGAGAACAAGTGTTCGTACTATCTTAGCGACCCCCGTGGAGGTGGTTGGGGAGCACCCACTTATGAGGAATTGGCCGAACTGCTGCTTTGGTTACTATCATTGATAGGGGACTCGTCCCTTTCAGAATTGAACCGCCTCCTCTGCTTTGCCCTGATGTACTTCAATGGGTGATTCAACCATTCCTGGTCACACAAACGATCCTCTCCAGTTTGAACCGGGCATCGTGCATTGGTCTTCAGAGCAGAGCAACCGTGGGGGGTGTACTCTCTCTCGTAGATCTGATTCACTTGGTAAGCCGTAGTTTCGGCGTTGTAGTCTGGAGCATTTGCAAAGAAGTTGCATGTCTGCTCCTGATGCAGACCGATGGATCGGGAGAAGGCAGCAAGGAACACCCTACCAACGTGGTTGACATTGACCCCCTGATTCAATTCAGAAACGGCAGATTCGAAGCAGGGGGGCCAATCATCCCTAACTGCTGCAGTCATCGGCATCTCTTCCCTGACTCTCTCGGATAGGAGGCCAACAATCCTATCCACCGGGTCTGCGAACTTTGCAGCAAATTCATCATCCATCCTTTCCATCCGTTCCTCGCAACTCCCCCTGAGGCTCTCCCGAATCCTCTCTTTGATTAGTCGAGAGGCTCTTCCTCTGCCCGACTCACCAGCACCAGAGTCCAAGCACACCCAGCCCCCTCTCAGGGGCCTGTTAACCAACCTCCAGTATTTCCCAGAAATCTTGGGACTAAGCTCGATGAAATCCACCATAGGGATCCAGTAATCCTCCGAACCCCTTGAATCGACCTTGGAAACTATCCCAGAGAGGAATGAGGATGAAATCAACTCGAAGTTGTCCGAGTCCATCCCAAGCAGCCTGTCGGCTCTGCTCGACTCCCCCTCTATCCATCTTGAAAGCAGACGCTCGTCGAAAGATGCGCACACTATCAGCATCGCATAAAGGAAGGAGAGAGCTTCCGTCATCCTCCCCACATCAGTTGAGATGTCAATGCTTGATGACGCCCCATCCCCTTCCTGCTGTAGAACGGAATCCACGAGCCTCAACATCCCCCTTACCCTGACGTCCTCCAACCAGGGAGCATCAATCAGGTCCTCAACCGTAATGCCATTTTCATCCAGCATCGATCTGATGTACGTGCTTCCTTGTGGGAGGAAGGGATAGCGGGCAAGAAGCCCCTCGTCATCGATTTCCGGAGCACTGATGGGCATTGGCACGCCTATCAGACTTCCAAGAGGGTTCTTCAATACTTACGGAGTCCTTCCACTGGAGAGCATGTCGTACTCGCAAAGCCCCACCGTTCTGGAACCTTACTTGCATTCATTGGTCGGTTTGCAAGAAGATGTGAGGAAGCATTTTGGCTGGGACGAGTCTGATGACTTAGAGAGCGCACGAGATATGGTGCATAGGGTCGAAGACTCTCTCTTGGAGAAATGGGCCAGACACAACAGAGCCGGCTCACTTTCGAGGATATACAGGAGGCTTGTGATCCGTAAGGCCAATGTTGCAATTCTCGGGGCCGCAATCGAGCCAGACGAGTTGGTGAGCATACTAGCAGAACCAACTTTGATAGTGGCTGCTGACGGTGCAGCAGGAGTTATTTCCGAGATCCCCGGTTCACTATCAGAAAAGGCATGGTCCAGAGTGGCATTCATTGTAAGCGATGCCGATGGGGGACAGGGGACGACTGAAGCGGTCCGCAGGTCAGTGCCCATTTTCCTACATGCACATGGGGACAACCGTAGTGACTGGGCCTCTTTACTTGAGTTCGCAGAAGAACAGGCAACCCCCCCTGACCTAATCCTAACTCACCAGACCCCGGGAAACATCCCAGGAATGCACAACCCCGGGGGATTCACAGATGGAGATCGTGCAGCTTGCATACTAACAGCACTTGGAGTTAGCAATAATCGAATCAAGATGCTCGGCACTAGGTCCGATTCCGTGGGTAGATGGTCAGGTAGCACACAGGTTGAGTTGAAAATGGAGAAACTCCAGTGGATGAGGAGAATACTAACCATCCAAGGACTGTGGGTTAACTAGACTTGGAAAGTCCCTACTTCTACTTCGGAACCATCTGGTTGTGCCACGCCTGAGAACTCCTCAGACTCTCCCCTATTGTTTACAACCACCTTGAAGCCAACTTCAGCAGGCTCCCCGTCGGTTTCGAAATGCCTCACGAGTATGGAATAAGACCCAGCAGGAGGGGCAGTCTCCCATGAAACAGACCTCCTTCCAGATTTAGGGTCGAAATTAGAGATATCGAATGACCCACCACCCATTCCTTCGGGATTGAAGAAGGACAATTTTTCGCCGCCAGAATCAACAATGGACAATCCCAAGTCGCCCTCACCCTCCCAACTTAGATCGACTGAGACGCCATCTTGAACCGTCCCAATCCGTCTCCGGAGAGCATCCACGTCTCTAGCTTCAGTGAAATCTTCCTGGGCTTCCTCTTCCTGCGGCAATGTCAACTCAGGGACCTCCCCATCGGGACCCGCTATAGCGAACTTCGCGACAAATTGCAGGTCGTTGCTCTTTACCAACGAACCCTCGTAGAAACGCTTGCTTTCCCCAATGGTCAGGCTTACCGTGAAATCGGTAGAATTCTTCCTATGAATCCTAGATAGGAAGGGGACCCACGATAAAATTCCCTTGGTATGGATCTTGTAGTGCCTCACCCCGACTCTGTACACGCCCGGGGGCGGGGTCTTCGTCCAAACGATGTTCTCCACCGGAGACTTTGAAGTTGGTTTGAAATTCATGTCGACATCCAATTCCCCTCCGCAACCCGAGGTTCTGTTGTCGTGGTAGATGTGCTCTCCAGAGGGAGTGATAACATGGAGGTCAAGGTCATTCCAGTTGTCCCACATCAGGCTAATTTGGACAGAGCCCCTCTTCGCACCCTCTCTCTCGAGCCTCTTCTCCAGAGCAGTAGCTCCCTTTGTTGAGATTTCAGCCTCTTGGACACCAGCGCCTATCGCCTCAGAACCAACTCCCATTGAACCTGCAACGGTTGCACTTCCAGACCTGTCTCTGCCCCTGGCCCTGCTCCTTCTCGAAACCGCACCAGCCAGAATCTCATCGGGCACGTTCCTTCTTGTTGATGGAAGGATGGTCCTTCTGGACTGAGAACGCATTATTCTGAACAAGCCGTTGAACGTGGCCATCAGAATAAGCACGATGATAATGATGGATACAGCGTCCGCCACGTTACCGAACGTGAGCAGTGACTTTTCATAACATCGGTCGTAACCCTTTACCAACCACAGAGGTCACTTTTTTTCTCCGGTTGTTTCATAATGATGGTTAGTCTCCTCTACGAGGAGGGGAGCGGAAGCGATGGGAACACAAGTCATCTCAAACCTTGCCACTTACTCGCAAAAGGCCACAGATAGGGCTAGCAAGGTCACGATTCTAGTCGCCTTACTTTTCCTATCTCCCCTGCTGGCAGGCATTCCGGGCCCACCAGAAGAAGATGTTTCGATGATGACCTCCGGCCGACAAAGTGGGGGGCCCGACGTTGCAGTTACTGATCTCCATGTCACCACACCTTCCGTTCTTGTCTCTGGGGTCCCTACACTAGCACCTCAGAATCACATAATCAGAGTCGGCATTCTGAACATTGGTGGCGCTGAGGCAGAGGG
>JAZANL010000035.1:0-33822 GCA_036251765.1 Thermoplasmatota archaeon
ATAAATCGGCGGCTCCTGACCAAACTCCCCCTCCGACCTTGACCTCGACAAGGCCTGTTCCAGGGGCTGCTCCATTGGAGGTGCCTGTGACATAGCTCTGGTTTCCTATTTCTTGCAGGGTGGAGAGATCCATTGAGACGTTCAGGGACCTATCTATGCTACCAGCGGCCTCGACGAAGGCAGTTGGGTCAGCCTGACCGTAACCGAACTCATTGTCGGGACGGGTTTCTAGGATGCTGCAATCATTGAATCCTGGATCGTTCAAGAGTTGGATGTCCCTCTCGATCGAGTGAGCGGAGATGATATCCTTGAACTCTGTAGGGGTCAAATCAGGGTTGGCTTGAACCATCAGTGCAGCGATTCCGGCCATCAGAGGGGTGGCCATACTGGTTCCTGACTTGCTCGTGTACCCGTCCTGAGTAGCAGCATCGGGAGCCATGATGCTTGAGCCGATCGTAGCTACGTCGGGTTTTACTCGGAAGTCGGAGGTGTACCCGCGACTGCTGTAAATAGCGAGTCCTAGGTCCTTGTCTAGGCTGGCCACGGTAACTGGTAGCTGAGCGTCCCCTGGACTATCGATTGTGTTGCATCCTGCAAGGGTTGCCCCTCCAAATTCGTTACCCGCCGAGAGAGTGGTAATGATTCCAGCCTCTACGACCATATCCATCTGACGGCTCCAAGCGGAGCTCCCATCGTTGTCGATATGGACCTCGAACTGCTGTTCCCCCAAAGATGAGGTGACTATGTCAATCCCGTATTTGTCCCTATTTTCTATGGCCCATTGGGCTCCTTGCATTACATCCTCAATATCGCCATCGCAACACCCTAGTATGTTGATTAGATAGGCCCCGGGTGCGGCACCGACATACCTCAGACCTGTTCCAGGATCGGTCTGGCCGCCTCCGGACCCGGCTGCAATCCCTGCTACGTGGGTGCCATGAGTGCCCGAGTCATAGGATGTTGACGGGTCTTGCTCCTCATCTGTGAAGACAGCGTCGAAGAATGCTATGACCTTAGGATCGCAATCCGCAGGAATGGGCTGTGGCTCAGGATCCAGTGGATCTGGCTCTGGAGGGTCGTCTATGCAGGTGAAGGGGTCATCATCCATGTCATTGAGTCCTTCGTGATCGCCTCGGACCCCAGTGTCTAGAATTGCAATAACTGATCCAGTTCCATCCAGTCCGAAGTCTTCCCAAACTGTGTCGACTCCCATGTTTGGGACCGCCTCATGCATGTTGGTCTCGGCGAGCCCGAGATCCTCGATCATCACAACTCCACTCAGAGACCTGATCCCTCCTTCGTCGATGATAGGCTCAATTGGCGATGTGGCAGAAACCGTGTTCAAGTATCCGAATCTGAAGGTTACCTCCACACCAAGCGACTCAAGTGCTGAGATGTCTGCATCTGTCGGATGGTGGTCGTAGTCAACGAAAATACGGGCGTTCCCCTCTGGAGCCCTCTTCCACCAGTCCCTCTGGGTTTGTTCGGGCTGATCAATCAACCACTCCAACCTGTCATCGAGGGAGTTGGAATCCTTGTCCCGGCTCCAATGAGTCCACCAATTCCAGTGGATGTCTGATTCGACGCTAGGTACCCATTCTCCATTTGCATCGAATCCCCCCTGTCTTGTAGGTTCAACAAAGATGGATGAGGATCCCAGAGGCGCGATTAGGACCAATATGGCAAGGGATGCGAATGCATAGCGTCGGCCGGCCATGTCTGCTCGGGCTAATGGTCATGTTTGAGATTTCGTACTGCCCATTCAATCATGAAGAGTGACGCCTTTGTCCTCGAAATCCCAGTCGATTATCGACCAATCTGCTCTTTCTAACGCCTGAACAACATCTTCCCTCCCAGTGGGAGAGCAAAGAATAGCAGAACATCCCCCTCCACCGGCTCCCAATGCCTTCCATGCCACAGCGGAGCCACTGCCGATCAAAGGTTCAATGACATCTCGGAAAGGTCCGTGGATTGCTATATCAATCAGATCGACTCCCTCGCATACCTCATTCAGTGATTCGACCACCATGTCTCTGCGGTCCTGCTGTAGGCCATTTGCCATTACCCTGGCCGCACTTCTAATCTTGTGAAGTCCTCGTATTACCTCTTCGTCTCCGTTTGAGTATCGGGTCCACACAGATTCTTGCATATCTCCGGAGTTTCTGCCTTTTCCGGAGAAGGAGATAACTAGGTGCTTCTTCAGCCAATTAACTGATGACCTCATTGGCTCAAAAGGCATCCTTTCCACGGAGTCGCCGATAAATAACAGATGATTGAAGCCACCTATTGCTGATGCCCATTGGTCTTGCCGCCCGCAATAGTTTCCTGATTCGGACTCTAGAACGAAGGCTGCCTCTGCGAGTTTCTCGGGATTCCCAATATTTTCGGCATCGGATAACGCAGACTGAGCGACATACATGGCAGAGCTAGTCCCCAATCCGGAGCCTCGAGGTACTGGAAACTCAAAATCCGCCTCGTCATTTTTAGAATCTGCACTAATTCGAGCAAACACTCTGAGGTTGATTGCGAAGTTAACAACCTCCCCTCCAAAGTCATTTGGATATGGGCCTACATCAGTCCAACCTCCTGCGAGATCGACCCGAACTGGTGCTGAAGATGAGTTGCTTGCCTCCATCAATCCTCTCGGGTCTGCTACAAGACATCATTATTTCTAGACCGAAAGTATCGGGTATCAATGGCCCCTCCGCGAAGCATGAGCGACCCGGTTTCAAGAGCGATTGCAGCATTCAAGTTGGGGAATCCTGTAATGATCTTTGATTCTGACTTCAGGGAAAAGGAAACTGATCTCCTATGGCCTGCAACATCGGCTACTCCTGAAGTAATCAGGAGGCTGAGGAAAGACTGCGGAGGGCTACTCTTCCTGGCAATAGGTAATGAAATTGGAGAGATGTTTGGGCTGCCTTGGTTACAGGATATTCATTCCCACGATGTACTGATTGGGGAGAACCCGGTACTTGAGCACCTAGTCACTAATGACCTCCAGTATGATTCCAGATCTGCCTTCACTCTTTCTTTGAATCATCGAGATACGTATACGGGAATTACCGATAGAGACAGGGCCCTGACGACTAGGAGGTTCGGTGAACTGTCAGGAGAATTGTTGCATAGTGGCGTCAGGGATGGCTACGCCCTGTCCCAATTGGGTGCAGAATTCAGGACCCCTGGGCATATCCCTGTGTGTAGGGAATCTCCGGGTGGGCTCAAGTCAAGGGAGGGGCACACTGAACTGGCAGTGGCGATAGCCAGATTGGCGGACCTGGTCCCCTGCACTATTGGGGCAGAAATGCTTGAGCCCGATGGAGATGGTGCGCTGTCCCTGGAAGGGGCACGAGATTATGCAAGTAGGCATGACATTCCAATGATTACGGGGGAGCAGATTTCCGCTGCTTTCGATGAAAAGGATTAGGCGAAGATATCTACGGGGTCTCCATGATGGTCAGAGTGATGGCGGTTGGAATCTTCGACCTGCTTCATGCGGGCCATTTGCACTACGTCGAACAGGCAAAATCGCTTGGTGACGAGCTTGTGGTCGTGATTGCCCATGATGAGACGGTGAGGAAGCAGAAGCACGAGCCAGTAACTGGTCAAGAGTTGAGGAGGAGGATGGTAGAGGGTCTGAAGCCTGTTGATTTAGCAATAGTTGGCAATCCCCCAGGGATCCCAATCTTCGAGATTCTTAAGGAAGTGAGGCCAGATATTATTGCTCTCGGATACGATCAGAAGCACTCCATAGATGCAATCAGGAATGGTCTGGACGATGCTGGCTTCGAAAAGGTTGAGGTTACTAGGGTAGAGGGTCTTTCCGATGATCTAGATGGGACTAGGAAGATTATTGCAAGGATTCTAGATTTGTGGCCAAGCACCGAGGGAGGACCCTACGAGGAGGACTGAATCATGTTTACAGGAATCGTAGCGGGAACAGCACCCATTCTCAGAATTATCGAGGGAGAGGGAGTTCGCTCTTTCACTGTAGACCTGGGAAGTTTCGTTGAGGGTCTTGAAGTTGGGGCAAGCGTATCCTTGGACGGCGTATGCATGACCGTGGTCAACATAGACTCTGGCAAGGTGACCTTTGATGCAATTACTGAGACCCTGGAGAGGACAACTCTGGTCGAGAGGGAGGAGGGCGACCTTCTGAATGTCGAAAGGTCGATGAGGGTTGGAGATGAGTTGGGTGGGCATATCTTGTCTGGACACGTAATGGGAACCGCTTCAATAATTGAGTCAAGAGTTGTGGGCGAGGGGGTTGACCTCCTAATCTCAATTCCTGAAGGATATGCCCCCTTCATCATAGAAAAGGGGTACATAGCCGTTGATGGGATGTCACTAACAATAGGAAAATGCGATGAGGAGAGTTTCGCACTACACATTATTCCAGAAACCCTCAGAATTACCACCTTGGATAGTAAGGCCGTAGGGGACAAGGTAAACATTGAGATAGATTCGAGAACACAGGCTGTCGTGGAGACAATTCTCAGGATGGGGAAATAATGAATCTTGGAGTTGTTTGTGGATCGTTTCATCGTGAAGAAGTAGAGAGGATGCTTGACTTCGCCAAGGATGAGGCTGAAGCCAAGAATTTGCTAGTTAAGGAGGTTGTTTGGGTCCCTGGTTCCATGGAAGCACCTCTGGCGCTTGACAGGATGCTCCAGAGTGAAGACATCCAAGGGGCCATAGTGCTGGGGATAATTGAGCGAGGGGAGACCGATCATGGCCTTGTGATGGGAAATTCCGTGACAATGTCAATTATTGAGTTGCAAATCAAGCACAACAAACCCATTGGATTGGGCATTATTGGCCCTGGGGCCGAGCCTGAACACATCGAGCCAAGGCTAGAACCGCACGCAAGATCTGCTGTGGGTGCGGTCGCAGCGATGTCTGAGTGAAAGAATACTTCACTCACCGGGAAGACGCATAGAGGGCAATTCAGTGGAAGTGGCTTCCTCCATTCCCTCCACGGTGATTAGAGGTGTCAGTTTCCCATTGAAAACTCCAGATGCTCCGACGTGGAGAGAGAACTTCACGGCAACTGCCTCTGGGACATCGACTATCATCATGAAATCCATCTCGCCGAATGACCAATAGTAGGCTTCTAGGGACCCTCCCATGGCTTCCACTATCCTCTTCGCTTCTTCCTTCCTTGCCTTGCCCCCGTCCTTTAGTAGGCCAGCGGCACCTTCCTTAGTGTAGTTTCCAGAATACATGTATTTTGGCATGATTGGGCTGCTTGATGGTTGTTATATTACGATTTCTTTCTCCATTTTTCCAAAATAGTGTGGGATTTCTGACTGTCAAGATTCAAGGGATGCCTTACACCTCGGTAACCTATGGGAGCGGATGTCAGGAGTGTAATCATTGTCGGTTCTGGCCCAGCAGGATACACTGCTGGCCTATACACGGCTAGAGCCCTTCTGAATCCCTTGATGTTCGCCGGTTACATGTCGGGTGGACAGCTTATGCTAACTTCAGATGTTGAGAACTTCCCCGGATACCCAAAGGGAATAGGGGGGCCCGAAATGATGGTCGATATGAGGGAGCAGGCCGAAAGGTTCGGTTTGGAGGTTCAGGACAAGAATGTGGAACGAGTCGATCTTTCGGAACGACCCTTTGGAGTTTGGGTCGAGGGAGAGGAGTTCAGGGCGCATTCATTGATTATTTGCACGGGTGCAGAAGCAATTTGGCTTGGAGCAGAAGGCGAGGAGGAACAGAAGGGACGCGGGATTTCCACATGTGCCACATGTGATGGCGCTTTCTTCCGAGACGAGGAGATCATTGTTGTTGGTGGTGGGGATTCGGCAATGGAAGAAGCTACTTTCCTTACGAGGTTTGCGAGCAAGGTCACCATCATCCACCGGAGGGACGTTTTCAAGGCATCAAAGGTGATGTACGAAAGGGCTGAGAAACATCCCAAAATAGAAATCAAGACATTCAGGCAAGTGAAAAAATGGATTGCTGACGAACAAGGTCTTACTGGAGCAGTGCTGGAGGACCCACGAGATGGTTCGGAGGAGGAGATTAGTTGCGCTGGCGCATTTATTGCTATAGGGCACAAACCAATCACTCAATTCCTGGGGAATCAGATTGAGACCGACTCAGAGGGATACATAATCCACAAGGAGAATACGATGACTGAGGTGCCCGGAGTATTTGCTGCAGGGGATGTTGTCGACAAAAGGTATCGTCAGGCGATTACGGCCGCCGGCATGGGGTGCCAAGCCGCGATTGACGCAGAAAAATGGTTGGAAGAGCAAGATTGAGGACCGAAGGTACCTTGATTGGACCCCCTTTCACGATGACAATGTCAGACTACCTTAGTCCAGAGCAGAGGGAGAGATATGCACGACACCTGGTCCTCCCAGGAGTTGGTTCTGAGGGTCAGGAGAAATTGCTGAAATCATCGGTTCTTGTCGTTGGAGCAGGAGGACTTGGTTCTCCAGCATTGATGTATTTGGCCGCTGCCGGAGTGGGCAGAATAGGAATAGTCGACAATGACAGCGTTAGTTCATCGAATTTACAGAGGCAGATAGTCCACAATGTTTCTTGGGTTGGAAAGCCAAAGGTTGAGTCCGCATCAAACTGGATCAACGGACTCAATCCCGATATTGAGGTCGTGGAGATCAATGATCGGTTGAATCATGACAATGCCGTGAAAATATTGGGAGATTACGACGTAATCATTGATGGGACGGACAATTTTCAATCTCGATATCTTATTGGGGATGCCTGTGAGATACTGAAGAAGACTTGGATTTTCGGCAGCATCCATAGATTCGAGGGGCAGGTTTCGACATTCAACCTCAATGGCGGGCCAAATTATCGAGATCTGTTTCCCACACCCCCTCCTCCAGAGTTGGCACCTAATTGTTCGGAGGCTGGAGTAATTGGGGTTCTCCCGGGCATTGTAGGAACGATTCAAGCTACTGAGGCAATTAAGGTGATTCTTGGGATTGGTCATCTTCTGTCAGGGGAATTGCTAGTAATCGATGCTTTGACAATGGATTTCAGGAAGCTTGAGTTTTCAAAAAACCCTGATAGAGAGGCGGTGACAGCACTTGCTAGAGAGCAGCAGGATAGTTTCTCCGAGATTGGAGCAACAGATCTCTTCCAAAGAAGGAAAGGGGGTTGGATCCCGTATCTACTTGATGTTAGGAGGGCTCATGAAGAGCAGATTTCATCAATTGAGGGAACAGATGCGAGAATAATGCACTTAGAAATTCCATCAAGATTGGAAGAGTTGCCCACAAAAAATGACATTGTGGTATATTGCCGTAGTGGACAAAGATCTGCTGCTGTGGCCAGATTCTTGGTAGATAATGGATTGACCAATGGAATTGTGTACAACCTAGTGGGAGGGATTAATGCCTGGTCCGATGAGGTAGATCCTGCTACAACTAAATATTAATGTGGTATATTTCTTCTCAGTATATCATTTTATTGTGGTAATATAACATAGATTACAGATAAATGGAAAAATATTATTTTAATGTGGTATATTTTATTTCAATATATCATTTTATTGTGGTAATATAACATATTTTTTTATCTAAATACCACATATGATTACTAATTGTGGTGAAATATGGAAAATCTAGGCGAATATTGTTGTACTATCCCCATTCGTGATTCGGATCAATATGCCTAGAGTGGGTATCTGGAGGTGTCCCGAGTGCGGCCTCCACCAGATCTGGAAAACTAGGTCGGATAAGTCAAACAAATTAGATCGAAAGTGCTCTGGATGTGGTAAAAGGGTCCGAACTACCCTCGACAGATCATCTACTGGAAAGGGTAGATCAAGGAATGTTGAGATTTGGGAAAGGGATTCGAAGTTAGATGCAGAAGACCTGGAAGAAGAAGCCCAAAGAAGGAACATCGGGGCTAGTGAGGACTCCTCCAAGCCAATTGATGTGTCCCCGAATGAGGGCTTTCAGACATCTATGCCGAAAATTTGGGGAGTTGGGTGGATGCCCAAAGACGCGTTGATGTTCCCCACAAGAGCAACTTCTAGAATGGCGAAAAAGAGTTTGCTAGAATTTGTTGCAGAAAGGCACGATGGTCACCTCCACACTGTTTCGGATTGCTGGGATTCTCTGGAATGTAAAGAAAAAATGAATGGGGAAGAGTTTCATGAATTCTCTCATAAATTGGTTAAGAAAATAGGAGAATGTCTCCTAGAAAGGACTCTAGAGCCAAATCTATCGGGACTCGCAAAATCAGAAATTATTCCAATGAGGTCAGGGGAACTCTTCCTTAAGCGTAGATCAGATAGATTCCTAATCGATGTAACACTATGTATGAGGAGATTTGCTCATTATTCCTCAATAACTGTGGAAAATAGGGTCCAATGGCAAAGAAGAATGATTCGAACCAGATTGGTCGATGAGGAGCTGAAGGATCTCTTTGCGACCGGGTTGCCGACACCTGATGGTGGTAGTTTCGGTGGAAAGGGGTTCAGGTCAACCTGGCAAGAGGGTGTGGTAGCTTGTGCCACGGCCATGACAAGAGCGATTGACTTGCCCGAAGAGCAACGTGAGAATGCAGACATCGTGGCTCCAATGATCCGGGATATGGGCCTTGCTCTATCAATGGGCCAAACGCCAATCGAGGTTTTTTCGGCACAAATGGGGAAGGCGGAATCCTACATGGATGGGGGCATCGAAGGAAGTGGGGGAAGAGACCTACACATAGGAAACTGGGAGAAAGGAATCCTTCCGCCCACTGCTCCATTACCCATCGCCAGCGCTACAACGACTGGTGTAGCTCTAGCTGCAAGTCGACTAGGTGTGAAGAGGTTCCATTTAGCTCCTGTCGGCGAGGGTTGCAGCAGTAGTGGAGAGTTCTGGGAAGCCATGAATTTTGCAGGGGTTCGTGGTTTACCTATTTGCTTCATGATCCAGAATAATCAGATTGCACTTGATACATTCAACTCGGCTCAATCTGGAGCAGAGACATTTGGCGATAAGGGGCATGCAATGGGAATTCCTTCATGGACAATCGATGGTTCTGATCCTGGTCTTTTCTTCGCTTCTACTGCTGTTGCTAGGGAATTCGCTACAGATGGGTGCGGAGCCACTCTAATTCATGTTGAAACTATGAGGGGTTGTGGGCACGCCCATCATCATGATGACCTGTATTTAGGGGCAGCAAGCGGGAACCCCCCAGGTTACGTTGATAGGGAGTTGCTACGATACTGGTCAGAGAAGGACCCCCTGCCCAACCATAGAGAGTTGTTGATTAAACTCGGAGTTGGCGAACATAGACTAAACCGAATTCAGAAAGAGGAGGAAGTTGGGGTGCAATTAGCTAGGAAACAATTGGAAAAAATGGAATGGCCAGAGGGAAATTCTGTAGTCAAGGGAGTTACCTCAATCACCGATGCAATTAGCCACGAGAAGCAGCTTCGAAGGATTGACGGCTCTAGAGATAGTTCCGCTCCGGTGCTATCTTCCGGGGAGCTCGCAATTGAGTTCTCCGACGCTGCTAATTCTTGGACTTACAGCAGGGCTATTCAGAATGCGATGGCAGCTCTGGCAGACCAATTCGGGGATCAGATGGTTTTCATGGGCGAAGATATGGAAGTGGCAGGTGCATTCGGAATGAATCTAGGCCTCAAAGCAAGGGGGCACGAATCGAAACTACTCGATATGCCCTTATCTGAGGCGATAATCATCCATTCGGCTACAGGAGCTGCTTTGGGTGGAATGAGGCCACTAGCTGAAATCCAGTTCGGAGGATTTGCGTCTCTGGCAATGAACCCGCTAGTCAACAATGCAGCCCAATTGAGGTGGAGATGGGGTGCAGAGGTGCCGATGACAGTACGAATTCCATTAGGAGCGAAGACCAGAAGTGGCCCATTTCATGCAAACATGATTGAGTCATGGCTAACAAACGACCCTGGGTTGGTCATTGTTGCCCCAAGTAACCCTCAGGACGCTTACGATTTGCTTATTGAGTCGCACCATCTACCTGACCCTGTTGTCTACCTAGAGCATATTGGCCTATATGGGCTAAGAGGAGGAATAACTGGATGGGGGAAATCAATCAATCAAATAGTGGATACAGGTCCAGTAATGAATAGGCTTCAAAATAATGAGAGTTCGATAGGTAAAGCAAGGGTAATCAGAGGAGGGGGGGACGTCACTATCGTCACCTGGGGTGCAATGGTTCACGTTGCTCTGGATGCAGCGGAAAAGGCTTCTAGAAAGGGAATCGAGGTCGAAATTGTTGATCTTAGAACTCTGGTGCCCTTTGACTCAGAAACATGCATCAACTCAGTACTCAGAACGGGCAGACTAATCGTCCTTCAAGAATCTCAGTGGACTGGAGGTTTTGGTCACACAGTTTCAAGCAGAATTGTCGAAGAGTCATTTTGGAGGATGGAGAGTCCACCGGTAGTAATTGGAGCATTGGACACGCCCGTTCCTTTCTCTCCCACTCTTGAGGACCACACGATTCCTAGTTCCGAAGTTGTTTCCAGGCATATTGAGAGGGCATGCACATGATGAAATCATAACATAGTGGCTGGAAAAGAGTAAATTGTGAAAGGTCTCGGGAGTAAAATATGGATGGGACGCTGGTTGACCTCGCCTTCGTCCTTTGCGGGTTCGCTCTGCTAATGTTTGGTGGAGAGTCTCTGGTTCAAGGGGCTACAAGGATTTCTCAGAGTCTTAACGTATCGCCCCTGGTTGTAGGTTTCACAGTTGTAGCAATAGGGACGTCACTCCCTGAGTTGGCTGTTGCAATTGAGGCTATAGAGAGCGAGGCCCCAAATATCGCTGTAGGAGGGGTACTGGGCTCCAATGTGGCAAACGTGATGTTGGTCCTGGGGGCGGCAGCGGTCTTGGGAGCTAGATCTGATTCAGAAATAGGAGTTAGTCGAGATGCTTTGGCTGTGGTAGTAGCCACTCTATTCATGGCAATATTCGTTTATTATGGAGAGGTTCCCCTTTTGGGAGGGGTAACGATGCTGACATGCCTGGTGTGTTACTACTACTACACGTATTCGATAGCAATCGCAGGTGAAGACGCGTATGAGTTCGAGGACTCATGGCTTCCAAACAAAATGTCTCTCGCTATTCCAGCCTGTGCTGTGGGAGGCGTAATGATCTGGTATGGTGCAGAGTTGCTTGTCACGGGTTCAACCAATATTGCTGAGACTTTTGGAGTCTCTGAAGCGGTGATTGGCCTTACAATGGTGGCACTTGGAACGTCATTACCAGAATTGGCAGTAACACTAGTTGCTGGATTAAGGGGACAAGCGGGAGTAGCCGTGGGGAATGTACTAGGTTCGAATGTGATGAACATCATGGGCATAATTGGGATCGCCAGCATTTTCGGAAATGGAATTCCTGTTGATTCAGAATTTCAAAGAGACATTGTGGTAGTGATGGCAACATCGGGATTCGTTGTTTGGATCCTCATGTCTAACAGGGAATTCACAAAAAATATGGGGTCAATGATGATTCTGACTTACCTACTCTACATGACATACTTGAGTGGTTTTCTAGACGGGTTATTTTAGCGAGATAGACGATTTCGATTATGAGGGGATTTAGTCTGGAGTGCGTCATTCTTGCAGCCGGTTCAAGCAGAAGGCTTGGTAGGGACAAGGCATTAATCGAAATAGGTTCTCAGACACTAATCAGTTGGTTGTCACAAAGATTGTCAGGGAGTCTGTCTAATATCACCATAGTTGTAAACGAAGGTAACTTTGGGGAAATTTCCGAAATGGTGAGTAATGCGAAAGTGGTCCTAAATCCAGATCCTGAAATGGGAAGAACGGGATCTTTGAAGGTAGGTATTGACAGTATTGATTCCTCGATCGGTGCGGGTTACCGACTACTTGTCGTTCCAGTGGATAGGCCCGGATTTTCAGATTCAACCCTTGAACGACTATTGAGTTCGGAAGAAACCTGCTGTCCAATGAAGGAAGGGAGGGGTGGGCATCCCCTAATGCTGTCAGAAGGAGATGTCGAAAAGGTAAGGAATAGTTCAGCAAATTTACCATTGAGAGAAATAATCAAGCCTAGTAGATTTGAGGTCTTGGATAGATTTCTAGAACTAAACATAGATACTCCAGAAGACGTAAGGAATTTGGATGAGAAATTACAATCTGTGAATCAAGAAAATTGAAATGGGCTAATTTGGGGCGAGGATTGTGAACGTCGAAGAGTTGTTTGACGGTTTTGGGCCGATTGAGCAGGCACTGCTAGCGGGCTTGTTCACTTGGTTCATGACTGCGGCAGGCGCGGGACTCGTTTTTTTCTTCAGGGAAATACACAGGAAAGCTCTGGATGGAATGCTGGGATTCGCAGCTGGGGTGATGATTGCAGCCAGTTGTTTCGGCCTTCTAGGACCCGCAATTGATCAAACAGATGGAGAAGGTCTTTCGAAGGTCCTTCCAGCCGCGTTAGGTTTCATTCTAGGAGGAGTTTGCATGAGGATTATTGACGCATATCTGCCTCATCTCCATCCCGGAGCGCCCCCTGAGGAAATAGAGGGTGTGAAAACCAGTTGGCACAGAAGTAAACTCCTGATTTCTGCGATTACCTTGCACAACATACCAGAAGGTTTGGCGGTGGGAGTTGCATTCGGCGCTGCTTCATCGGGAGATGGATTGGGGGCCGCTGTTGCATTGACGATTGGTATCGGGATTCAGAATTTCCCAGAAGGTGCCGCGGTTTCAGTGCCATTGAGAAGAGAGGGGCTGACCAAGAAGGAGAGCTTCTGGTGGGGCCAACTATCTGCGATGGTGGAGCCACTATCTGCAGTTCTGGGTGCAGCGGCAATTGTCTATATGACTCCCATACTCCCATATGCACTTGCATTCGCTGCTGGCGCCATGATTTTCGTTGTTGTAGAAGAGTTGGTCCCTGAAGCCCATCGGGGTAAAAATGGAGATATTGCTACCATGGGGGTTATGATAGGATTCACGATAATGATGATGCTTGATGTGGCTCTAGGGTAGCAATAGTAACTCCAAAGGCAGAGTGCCCGGTCAGATAGTCGTGAGCGTCGCCGTTCTGTCTTGGTCACTTGATAGGTTGAAGGGCGGCGAGAGGGTTGCAATTGCAACAGTGATAGAGGCACAAGGCAGTGTTCCTGGAAAGCCCGGTGCGAGGCTTGCAATCAGTTCATCTGGAGCTGTTTTTGGAACGGTCGGCGGTGCGGGACTTGAGTTGAAAGTTAGTCAGAAACTAGAGGAAATGCTAGTTTCGAAAGATTCCCTGAGTAGAAAGAAGGGTGGTTCAGTGGAGGTTTTCCTGTTGCACAAAGATGGGAAGGGCAAAGAGGTGACAGCATTGGACAGCCTATGTGGGGGGCGAGTGACAGTGTCTATGGAGGTGATTGATCCTAGTCCCCACATCCTAATTGCCGGGGGCGGTCATGTGGGATTCGCCATTGCGAAGGTTTGTGATAACCTGGATTGGGCATACACCGTTTTCGACATAAGGGAAGAATTCTGCAATCCCGGACGATTCCCTGATGCGGAGCGGACAATATGTTGCCCCGTAGAAGAGTTGCTTCATGAAGAGGATGTGGTTTCTTTGCAGAGGTTTTCTGATGTTCTTCTTCTGAGTCATGACTGGGCGGTAGACGAAGACTTGCTGATTGGTCTTCTTAGGATTTCAGGAGATAGCAAGAGGCCGAGGATCGGTGCAATCGGTTCTAAGAAGAAGTGGTCAGAATTCGAAAAATCTGGGATTGAAAATGGTATTGAGAAGGAGGTTCTGGATTCTGTGAGATGCCCCATTGGTTTGGAAATTGGAGCTGACTCTCCTGAGGAGATTGCAGTAGCGGTTTGCGGGGAGATTCTTTCATTAGAGAGGGGAATCAACCCAACCTAAGTATGAAATTCGAGGTCAATTGCGATACACCATGAAAACGATCTCTGCTCTGATCGTACTGCTGATGTTATCGGCTCCGCTGGTAGGGTGTCTAGGGGAGCAGGGCAATGAGGTAGAGGCGGACACAGGGGGTGGAGAAGGATTCGGTTCCTTTAGCGTCGTTGCGCCCATAGATACGGGAATCAACGTGTATCATGACCACTTCGTAATGAACGAGTCTTACCCTCAGTGGCTTCTTGATCAACTAGGGGTAAACATGGTTTGCAATATAACCACCAATGGAACGTGGCAAGATAGGTACGAGGCGGACCGGGAGAGTTGCTGGGACGTTATAGAATCTGGAGATATTGTCTGGTTTAGAGGGACTAGGATTATCGGGACCACACCCGATGATGAAACAGAAATACCAATTTTGGATGACCCTAGTGATGGACATGGAACAGCAGTGACCGGAGCGGTTCTCAACGCAAATCCTGATGCTGTAATTTTCTTCGTTGAGGGATTCAGCGATGCTGCAGTTCTAGCAGCAGCAAACCAACCATTGGTTGACATTATCACCACTAGTTTCGGCCCTATCCTATCACTTCCGTTTCCAGGAATTGAGGATGCAACCAAAGTGGCTGTGGTTCAAGAAAAGAAGATTCACACCGGGGCCGCTGACAACTCCCCTTCTCCGGCTATCCAAGACTCCACTGCAGGCCCTCCGTGGAGCATCGGAATTTCCGGTTACGCCGAAGAGGACGATGACCAGAAGGAAACCATGAGCGGTTCTTATCCAGACATTGCAGCAGACTGGACCCAGTTCTTACCCAACCACGATGACATAGACGGATACCATTGGACGTCGGGGACGTCTTTTGCCACACCGAGGACGGCCGGCCTGCTCTCCGAGGTCCTAGAAAGTCTCAGAGATGAATTCGGAGACCTGTCCTCTGGAGCAGACCCAGATGGAAGAATGGGATTAATTGTGAATGGGACTAATTTGTCACTGACAAATGATGATTTGAGAGATGCACTAAACCTCTCTGCGTGGTATCCGTCCTTTTCGACATGGGACCCACTGTCTGGGACAACCCCGGTCTCACCAGTAGCTCCGTGCACCCAAGTAGGCTGGGGAGTAGTAAACGAGAGTAATGTCAGGCCAATTATAGAGCACCTAAATGGAAGCAATGCGATGCCTCAAAGACCGTTTGATGTTGAGATTTGTATGGAGTCAAATCAGGACATCAGAGAAGCATATTGGAATTAGGGTTGGAAATTATATACAGAAAGAGGCTTGCGGGAGCATGAGAAAGGTTCTCCTCAGATGGAAGGTCTCTTCTCTAAGCGGGATTGACGAGATCGACACCCTGATGGAAATCTGTGAAAGGATTGAGGTTCTTGGCCATCTATCTACAGATTCTGGTGGAGTCACTCAACTAGTGGAGTTGCGAATAAATGAGGGGCACGAGCTTTCAGAAATCTCAGAATTAGAGAGTTTCGAGGTGCTGGAAATGCACGAAGAGGACGAAAGCGGCATTCTAGTTAGCATTCGTTGCACACACCCTCTGGCATTATCTGCAGTTGAGTTATCAAACATCTATGTCTACCCCCCGTACGGAATTGACTCGAAAAATGGACTGGAGTTCAGAATCTTTGGGATTTCAAGTTCTATACGAAGTTTCTTGGACTTCGTCCGAACCGTGATGCCTCCTGACAGCGTAAGCGTCCAGACGATAAAGAACGGATCTCAGAAGGACTTTGACTTTCTGACAGAAAAGCAGAGGGAAGTTCTGGAGTTAGCTGTTCGAAGGGGCTACTATGACGATAATTCGGAAGTCACTCTGAAACAACTAGCAGATGAGTTGGGAATAGCGCGAAGCACTATCGGTGAGCACCTAAAAAGAGCAGAGTCCGAGGCAGTAAAAAGAGCCGTCAGTGATTTAAACTAGGATTTGACAGTAAACCGAATGCTCAAAGGATGAGTTCGGTTGGTCACAATGTGGTGCAGTTCCGGCTACCAATGCTCCCCCACCCCGATGAGGTCGAGTGGAACGCTACCGTGAACGGGGAAGAGGCTTCAATTTTCATAGAGAGCAATGCAATTCTGCTTGATGTCCTGAGAGATATCTTAGGGAGCCTCGGAACCAAGCGTGGCTGCGATATGGGAACTTGCGGATGCTGTTCTATCCTAATCGACGGTGAGCCCAGATTATCCTGCCTCACACTAGCAATCGAAGTAAATGGGACTAGTATTACCACTGTTGAAGGCTTGGCTGATGGGCACCATCTACATCCCATCCAACAGACCTTCGCGGAATGCGGAGGCAGCCAATGTGGGTTCTGCACCCCTGGTTTCCTAGTTGTGATTTCGGCCCTACTTTCGGATAATCCTGAACCAGATGAAGAGGAGATAAAGGGGGCAATTGAGGGAAATCTCTGCAGGTGCACCGGTTTCCAGCAGATTGTAGACTCGGTAAAAGCAGCATCAGATATTCTTGTCTCAGGAACTTCAGTTGAAGACTCAACTAGCCCCAAGAGCGACCCTCACCCCGGATTTGGTGGAAACTAGTATGGCCAAGGAAAAAGAGGATGATGAGAAATCTGGAAGTGACGATGAGATTATCGGATACCGGCAACAACCGGGAAAGCTTCCCTTTTCCAGGCCCGGTTCAGGGGGGAAGGACAGATTCTCTGAGGCTACGAATCCAGAAATGATCCCTAGCTCACAAGGCGGTTCTCTAAAGCAACCATGGGGGCCTCACAGGCATGACGAATTAGTGAGTGGCCAGATTATTGGGAAACCGACTGCATTAGTTGATAGCTCGTGGAAAGTTACTGGGCAGGCCCATTACGGGGACGATGTCCGGCTACCGGGGGAGTTAATCGGGAGGATTGTTAGGTCTCCTCACCATTATGCTAGAGTCCTATCAATAGACTGCTCGAAAGCACTCGATTTGCCCGGTGTAATTGCAATTGCAACGGGAGAGGATGCGAAAAACCGATTTGGAGTCCTACCAGTTACAAAGGATGAGCACGCAATGGCAGTCGAGAAAGTTCGACATGCTGGTGATCTGGTTGCTTGCGTGGCCGCGGTAGACGAAGCCACTGCTAGAGAAGCAGAGAGGCTGATAGAGGTTGAATACGAGGTTTTGGAGCCGATTCATGACATGCGAAAGGGCCTAGATGATAGTGAAGAGCCGATACATGATCGTGGAAACTACCACATTGGCGAGTCAAATGTCCAGAAGAGGGTGTTCCAAGAGTTCGGAGACATTGAAGGGATGTCGGAAAAATCGGTAGCTAGCCATAAGAAAAGTTGGTTATTTGCAGGAGTGAATCATGCATTCACTGAGCCACATGCTGTGGTTGCTAATTGGGATCCTTCTGGGAGGCTTACCCTGTACACCCCGCAACAGGTCCCTCACTACCTCCACAGGGCACTGGCTGACGTTTTGGAAATCCCAATGCATCAGATAAATGTGCATAGGACATTTGTAGGAGGGGGTTTCGGTGGAAAATCAGATCCCTTTCCCCATGAGATGTGTGCGGCGATTCTAGCTAGGAAGTCAGGTAGGCCGGTGCGGATCACTTTCGACAGAGAGGAGGTTTACTGGGTGAATAGAGGTCGGCACCCATCCAGGATTGAAATGAATCTCCACGCTGACAAGCAAGGGAGGATCTGTGGTATTGAAACTGATGCACTAATTGATGGTGGAGCATTCGCATCATTTGGGCATGTTACGACTTACTACAATGGCGTTCTCCACACTGCACCATACGAAATTGGGGCATTTCACTACACTGGTGCTAGGGTTTGGACGAATAAACCGGCCAGTGGGGCCATGAGGGGGCATGGTGCAGTAAACTCGAGGTGTGCTGTAGAAGTGGGCCTAGATGAATTAGCAGAGGAGTTGGCGGTTGATCCGATAACACTGCGTCTAGCTAATCTACTCCCCCCCCACTCGGCAACAATTACTGGATTCAGAGTAACTAGCATTGGAATGAGGGAATGCCTTGAGAGGGTCAAGAAGGAGAGTGACTGGGACAAGAAATTCAGAAAGTTACCTTTGGGCAAGGGGATTGGGATAGGCTGTGGTTTCTTCATCTCCGGGAGTGGTTTACCTATTCATTGGGATCCCAACAAATTCCCCCATGCAACTGTCCATCTAAAGGTGGACATGGATGGTGGTGTGACCGTACACACGGGTGCTGCAGACATCGGCCAGGGCTCAGATACTGTTGTTGCCCAATCAGTTGCCGAGGTATTGGGATTGCCTCTTGACATGATTCGAGTCAAATCACGGGAGTCGGATACCTCTCCCGTTGACCTAGGATCTTACTCATCGAGAGTCACATTCATGAATGCTAATGCTGCTATTTCCGCAGCAATGGAAATCAGGGATGATTTGCTTGATGCGACGGTCGAGATAACTGGTGCAGAAAGAAGCGGCTTGGTCATTGGCGATCGTAGAATTTTCCTGAAGCGTGATCCAGCGGTCGGAGTTTCATACCTAGAAGCACTGCACAAAGCACAAGAGGATCGGGGGGCTTTGGTATCGTCCGGAGCATACAGGACGCCACCGATGGGGAGGACCCACAAAGGAGCGGCTGCTGGTCTGGCTCCCGCATACTCATTCTCGGCATATGTGGCAGAGGTAACTGTGGACGTAGAGACGGGTCAGACCAAAGTAGACAAGGTATGGGCCGCCCATGATTGTGGGAAGGCATTGAACCCACTTGCGGTTAAGGGTCAAATCATCGGTTCCTGCCATATGGGAATGGGGCAGGTCCTTTCGGAAGAGATGCGTTATGGTAGAAGTGGGAATCTGATGAATCCGGATCTCCTTGACTACAAAATCCCAAGTGTCCATGAGATGCCCGAGGTTATCCCAATTATCGTAGAATCCAATGACCCGGAGGGCCCCTTCGGAGCGAAGGAAGCAGGAGAGGGGCCTCTTCTTCCAATTCTTCCTGCAGTTTGCAATGCTGTTTACGATGCAGTTGGGGTAAGATCTTCCGAACTACCTATGACTCCAGAGAAGGTGTTCAAACTGATTGAGAAGCGATGCAGGTCCGAGGGCGTTTCAGATCCAACAGACCTTGACTCGCCCTCTCTTGAGCACTCTGATCTGCAGAAAACTCTCGAGGATAGGGGGGCAGAGCATAAGTCAAGGGACAGAGAAAGAAGGCTTGACGAAAAGAGATCTGATTACTACAATGGAGCCCTATTCGGACTGGACCCATCAACCCCGCCTGATGAGGTTGATCCCAGATGGGAAGTCAAGGTAACTCCTGACGAAGATTATCTGGCTTCTCCTCGTCTTGCGGGTAGTGCTTGGAAGCATACTGAGAGACGTCACATGGAGGATGCGAAATGAAAATGCCCCCCTTCAGGGTCCTTTCGCCAAAGAGCCTGGGAGAGGCACTTCAGTTGTCACAAGAGCTTTCTGATTCTGGGGAAGATTTCGATTGGATAGCTGGCGGGACCGACCTCTTGCCCAACTACAAATGGCACATCAATGTGAAGAAGCATGTAATTTCATTATCTTCTATCCCAGAATTAAGAGATTTGAGTGAGAGTCATATCGGTGCGATGGTTAGCATTGATGAGTTGGCTGAAAGCTCGTCGACTCATCCAGTCCTAGCCAAGGCGGCAAATTCTGTTGCTAGCGTACTCATCAGGAAATCTGGAACGGTTGGAGGAAACATTTGCTTGGATACCAGGTGCTATTGGATAAACCAATCTGAAACGTGGAGAGAGTCAATTGACTGGTGCCACAAGTGCGATTGCGGGACAGGTGCAGACTGTAGGGTCATTCCAAATCAGAACACTCTGTGCGTTGCTACGTATCAAGCAGATTTGGCCCCAGTACTGATGTGTCTAGGTGCAACGATACATCTAGCCTCACCAGAGGGAACGCGATCATTGCCGCTTTGTGACTTCTTTGAATTGGATGGAATGAAAAGAAATATTCTCGAAAAGGGGGAGTTGGTCACTCACGTCACCATACCAGAGGATTCTTCCGAATGGCATGGAGATTACCAGAAGTTAAGGCAAAGAGACTCATGGGACTTCCCTGAGGCAGGAGTTGCAGTACTCTGGAAAGGGGGCTCAAGTGGGGTTCCTGAGGGTCTAAGAGTTGCAACAACAGGTCTTGAGTCGATCCCCAGCCTGCATTCTGAGGAAGCGGAAGAGGCCTTGTCAAGATGGTCTGGAGAGGAAACCGTTGAAGATCTCGCAGAGTCAATCAGAATGGCCGTAAAGCCGGTGCAGAACACCTGGTTCTCCCCGTCATATAGAAGAAAGATGGTGAAGGTCTTAACGAAGAGGGCATGCAGGGATTTACTGGTGATTTGATGGGTTCGAGGGTTTCCTCAATTCTCTTAGGGGCCATCATGGCATTATCCCTCTTCGCGGCAGCCCCTTCCTCGGCACAAGAGTTGGATTCTTGGGAACTGGGAATTAACTACCCGGGCGAGGACTCGACAAATCCATTTCTCCTATCCAATGATGGTTCTGTCAAGGTCGAGTTCTTTGTAGAAAACTCCGGATTAACCGAGATTACTGTTGAGTTCGAATTCAATGTCCCTTTCAGCGGGAAGCACGAAGCACCTGAGGGAGAAACCATTTCTGCAGGTTCGAATGAGACATTCGACCTCAAGATCAGCGAAATAGACGTTCTATCCCATGACGCGGAAAAGAAGGAGAAATTCTCAATTACCGCGACAATAACTGCCAGACAGGGCGTTCCTGATCCTCTGTCTTCCTCTCAGAACAGGGAAGGAGATCTAGAGATACCTTCTATTTTCGATCTATCAGTAGAAATTTCTGAGCCCTTCGGACCAATGAACGCGGGTTCTGAAACCATCCTGACAGTCACTGTAACTAACGATGGGAATGCTCAGGATGGGGTTGGCGAAGTAGATGTGAAAGACGACTGCCCGCTATTGACAACAGATAATGGCCTAGACTCACTACTCAGTGGGAACATCGAAGCAGGGAAGCAAAAGGATGCGAACCTGAAGGTAACAGCCTCGGAAAGTCATCCCAAGAGACATTGTGACATCACGGTAACAGTGACCTCAAAGAGGGAGGGGAATGGAGGTGGAAACCCCATTGCCGAGGGAGAAGTCAGGGTAACAGTTGAGCCTCCTCCTTCAGGGGATTCTGGCTCAAACAACCAAGGCGGTGGCAGTAGCGATACGGAGGAAGCAATTGAGTCTAATCTATCCGCTCCGGGGGCGATTGTTGCCTTCTCCGGGATGCTAGGTGCGCTGATATTCTCCAGAGGCGATTCCGAATAGAAAAATATTGAGCAAAACGCGATACCGGCGAGAAGAACGAACTTCGCTCAGCAACATATAACCGTGATTTGATTGTCCGACAGATGTTGCTTGGGCCAACGGTCCAACTTGAAGAGGGGTTTTTTAGAATGCCAGAAGAAGTGGATGGCGAGGCTCGATTCAATAGGAACGTCATGTATGCCTTGGTGATTACAGCAATTATGCTCCTTGTTTTGCCCATGTTTTTCGTCATTGGAAAATCCACAAATTACTCTGCGTACGATGATAGCGGTCTAGGTCAGTTATCCGATATGAGGGAGAGTTTCGAAGGTGAATATGTGGAAAACAGGGACGAAGGATATTACGTCGCCAACACAATGTCTACTCCGATGCTTGTCAATGACTGGAAAGACCCTCACCGCACCCTACTGACGATAATAGCGCCCGAGAAGCCAATTGATCAAACTGAAGCTGATGAGATTTTCCGCTTTGTTACAGAAAAGGGGGGAAAGGTGATAGTGGCTGCTGACAACACGCAAGCCCATAACCTAGCAATTTTATTCGGAGTGAGATATATGGATGCCCCTCTGAAAGACGATAAGCAACATTGGGTCTACACTCAACAATCTGAGCAATTCATTGACTGGGGCAACGTTTGGAGCGCATCCCCGGTGAACCAGGACATAGACGAGATGTCCCCAGGAGCACTGATGCAGGGATGTACAACTTTCCAAATTCAGAACCCAGATGGATTGAATGATTGCAGGCTACCGGTGATGTACAAGGGACCAACTGGCATGATGTTTGAGGCTACTGATCGGGACCTTGAAGACCCGGGGCACAGAAAAATTATGACTCTGGGGAGGGCTTCTCCTTCGGCCTTTATCGACAGAGTAGGAAATGGCGACCCAACGAACCCGGAGAACCCTGCTACGGGAGATCTGAGGCTCATGATGAGATTCGACTATCCCGGAATAAAGGTCCTCGACAAGGTAGCTGATGAGAGTAGAGGGGCATTCTCGGCCGGAGTAGGAGAGTTGGAAGTTACGGGCAGCATAGTTTTCGTCTCTGATGATGAGGCTTTCTCGAATATGCTTTGGAAGTTAGGGGTGGCACAAGACCAAGGGCTGAGCCAAGACTGCTCGGCAATAGGGGAGTACACTCGAAACAACTGCTGGACACAAGAGATTCTGAATAATAACGAATGGGGAGGGAATGAGAGATTCTTCAGGCTCCTGGTCTACGACATGATGGAGTTTGACAATATCGATCTGAACGCGCCGATCAGGTCTGATCCGGCCAACTTCCAAGTTGTTTTTGATGAGAGCAGGCATGTTACAGGGGTGCTTTCGGAACCATTCGTACAAACTATGGGGACTGTTGTACTCCTTACGTCAAACCAGTTTCTGAAGTGGCTAGTAGTACTCAATGTGGCCCTACTGCTACTAGTAGCCATGATGGTGGTTCCTGAAAAGGAGAATTGGAGGCACGTTTTCGACCTAACAAAATTCAACCAGCGTCCAGATAAATTGGACCCTGCAACGTACAGAGATAGGGTTAGGAGAGCGCTTCTTACCAAAGTGAGGATTCACCATGATTTGACTCGGGACGAGATGGCAATGAGGCCCCCTCCCGAAGTTCAGGCGATGATTGGGGATCCCCGTCTCGTGGAATTGGCTTATAGCCAAAGCCGGACGTACACGCCACAAGAGTTGCGCAAGTTGATGCAAACCATTCGCCGATGGGGAAAAAATAACTAACAAATGGAGTGAAAAAAATGAGTGAGACAGAACCAGCAAAAGGGATGCAGGCACCCGGTTCGGGTGCGCACGATGCAGCTTTGGCCAAGAAGGCACAAGAGGCACGTGGATCGAGTAAGAAGGACGAGGTGTTGGCCGCTACCGGAGCAATGGGGCAGGCAATCAGTACGGAGGTCCAGAAAGTAATCATTGGAAAGTCACATGTGATTGACAATGTCATGGTAGACATTCTATCGAATGGAAACCTTCTGTTCGAAGATTTCCCCGGTCTAGCGAAGACTCTGATGACCAATACCTTCGCAGATGCACTTGGGTGCGATTTCAAGAGGGTTCAATTCACTCCTGACTTGCTTCCCGCGGACATTACAGGGACTAACATATATGATGCAAAGAAAGGGGAGTTTACGTTCAAGCCAGGTCCCATCTTCTGCAATCTTCTACTTTCGGACGAGATCAACAGAGCCCCACCGAAGACGCAAGCGGCTCTCCTAGAGGCCATGCAAGAGAAGCAGGTCACGATAGGGGTTGTGACGCACAAACTGCCTTCTCCTTTCCTAACGATGGCTACTCAGAACCCAGTCGAACAAGAGGGGACATACCCTCTTCCCGAAGCACAGCTTGACAGATTCATGATGAAGATGATGGTTGGATATCCCGACAGGGCTGACGAGAACGAGATTCTGCAGAGAAGGATCAATCGTAAGACCGATGAGGTGGAAGTCAACAGCATCACCGACCCAAGCATCGTAGTCAAGATGCAGAATTCCTGCGAAGAAGTGTATGTGGACAGATCGGTGAGGGAGTACATGGTTGACATCGTGGCTAGGACGAGAGAAGACCCTAGAGTCCTAGTTGGATCTTCTCCAAGAGGATCGCAAGCACTATTGAAGACAAGTAGAGCGGTCGCAGCTATGCGAGGAAGGGACTTTGTCACCCCAGACGACGTTAAGGCGATTGCAGAACTGGCAGTTGCCCACAGAATCATCCTAAAGCCAGAGCATCAGATTAAGGGACTGGAAACCGGAGAGGTCATCCGAGATATTCTACATGGTAAGAATGCAGCGAATGTCCCTACCGTCTGAGTGATGACGAGGTGGAAAGGTGGCCTGGAGCCGAAAGTCAGCGATGTTCGCATCGCTTTCGGTAGCTATGTATCTCCTTGGCCTAGTTCTACGCAACCAGCAACTTGTGACAGTTGCAGTGGTTCTGCTTTCATTCCTGACATGGGCAGCCCTGAGAACTGCCCATGGCGACGTTGCTTCCTCGGGAAGGAGGGTGGAAGAGGCAGTCATGGACGAAGGGGTGCAACTTCAGAGCATAGTAGCTATGAGGAAGACTTCGACCTCGAGAGTTTTCGAGGATGGGGAGATTGACGTAACACTGCGAATTCAGAATAGATCAGGCATGGCCAAAGTGCTCGAACTACGTGATAGGGTCCCAGAGGTCATGAGGATAAAGAAGGGTGCAAACTACGTTCTAATGGAAATAGGTCCAAAGAGAGAGACTGAGATTTCCTACACCATCGAGACTCCCCTGAGGGGTTTCTACACCATTGGCCCTGTGTGCATAAGGGTGCAGGACGAGCTCGGGCTATTCCACAACGAGAAGGAAGTCCAGCTCTATGATGACTTCTTGGTCTTCCCGAAGATGGAGGACATCAAGGATGCCATGATCAAGAGCAGGGTGCCCAAGATCTTCACTGGGGCAGTGAACATCAGAAATCCCGGAGAGGGTTCGAATTTCTACAACCTTAGGGAGTACCTACCTGGGGATCCAATGAGGAAAATTAACTGGAAGGCAACTGCAAGACAAGATGGCAAGATGATGGTGAACGAGTTCGAAAGGGATGCTGTGAGCGATGTAATCATCCTGGTAGATAGCAGAGCTGTTAGTGAGACTGGCCCTGTAAGCAGAAATTCTCTTGTCTACAGCACAAGAGCGGCTGCTAGTCTAACCCAGCACTTCCTTTCTAGGAGGGACTCGGTTGGATTAGTTGTCTATGGTGACGAAATCGTTTCCGTAGATAGGGATACTGGGAAGAAGCAACTGTATGTCATTTTGACCAAATTAGCAGGAGCTATGGCAAAGGGCAATACCCCTCTCAAGATTGTCACCACGAGGATTATGCCACACATTCACCGTGGAAGTCCAATCATCATATTGTCCCCCCTAGAGGATGACCCGACTATTGTTGATGCAGTAAGAGACCTAAGAGCTAGGAACTTCGAAGTTACTGTCCTCTCCCCAAGTAGCCTTGAGTTCGAATTCGATGCCAGAAGGATTGACCGCACGGGTTATGAGGTCCTGAAAACCGAGAGAGACATCCTGATGACCGAACTCAGGGGATTGGGTGCCTATGTTATGGACTGGGAGCCAGACATGTTACTTTTCACGGCATTGGCTGGAGCCAGGGGTTTCTGAGGCAGGTGATTAGAGATGGCAGAACAAGGAAAGGGGCCTGTAGACACATCCCACCTGTACGAAGGTAAGGTCGTCAGATCTTCCGCCCCTAGCAGGAAGAAGGCTGCAGGGACCCTTAAGGCCGACTCTGGAATTCCTGATGATGCAGTTCCGGATGTCGAGATCCCGAATTGGATTGATGCAATCTTCGGAGGCCCGGTGCTGGTTAATCGGGAGTTTGTTTCACCAAACAGGATGGTCCTAACCCTCCAAATGGGGGCAATCGGATCGCTGCTAGTCCTTGGATTCCTCACATTCATGCTCACTCCGGTTTCGGGCACAGCATGGTTTGCTCTGACAAACATGGTAGGTGTTGGTTTCCTGGGACTCTGGCTTCACCTGCTACTGATTCTTGTTGGTCTGATATCTGGATTCTGGGGGACGTGGCAGAGAGACCAACGGGCAATGCTTCTTTCATACGTGGCCCTCATCATTGTTACAATCAGGTTCGCAGGTAGCAAAGTCGAGTTCGGACTGAGTTTCCTACCGGAGAACGAGGTCGTTCAGAAACTACTGCTTATCCTCTATGCCGTCTTCCTTGTTGTGTATATGGAGATATCAAGCGCAGTAATTCGTTTCTCCATGCTAGATACCTCTATCAGAACGGGAGAGGTTTACGTGATGAACGTAAAGGGAATTACTGACAGGTACAATAGGGCACTTGGGTACACTCCAGCGGTTGCAGCAGTAGTGGCAACTCTTACTCTATTCATCAATTTCTTTGTCCCTCTTTTCGTTCGGATTCTTGATCCGGTTGCTGCAAATAGGCTCGAAGAAAGTGTGGAGTTGACAAGCGTCTACGGGGTTGCTCTTGGAACAATTCTAGTTTTCATTGTGATTGCCGCAATGTTTGCAATCAACGTTCCACTTAGGATTCAGCAGTACCTAGAGAGGCAGGCGTGATCATAGAAATCCGCCCATCAAACCCAAGTCGGCTATTACTAGCATTGCAACTGCCTCGACTACAGGGACGGCTCTTGGGCCAATTACGGGGTCATGCCTTCCTCCTACTTTGAGCGGTTGAGTTTCATTACTTGGGAGATGAAGTGTGAACTGCTCTCTGGGAAGACTGCTGGGTGGTTTGAAGTGAACCAGTACCCTAATCGGAGAACCTGTTGATCTCCCTCCCAGGGCCCCGTCCGCTTCGCCAGTTTCCGTGCCTTCCAACTGTGGCGATTCTGGCCCTGGTATCCACATGTCATTGTTTTCTGAACCCCTCATTTGTGATGATTCGAAACCATTCGAGAACTCTATCGCCCTAGCTCCCGGTATTGCCATGAGGCCCCTAGCAAGAGAAGGTTCAATTCCATCGAACCAAGGCTCTCCAACGCCTATTGGCAATCCTTCAATAATCAACTCAACGACAGACCCTATGGAGTCCTTTTCCCTCCGAATTCGCTTGATCATGTCTGCCATTATCGGAGCAGCTTCGGGATCTCGGCAATTGAGTCTGGACATGTCTGAATCCTCATCAATTGTTCCTGATTTTTCTATATCCATTAGTGTTCTTGCAGAAATATCGCCTACTCTGATTAGGTGGGCATTGCAAGACCAACCGGTTTTTTCCAAAAGCGTCCTTACTTGGCTTCCTGCTGAAACCAGTCCCAGAGTTAGTCTAGCTGATTGGGAACCGCCTCCTCGAAGATCGCTGTATCCCTCGGATCTAATCTCCTCCACCATGTCTGCATGTCCGGGTCTGGGGTGGTCAGGGAGGAATGAGTAGTCCGAAGATCTGGCATCAGAATTCATGGTTAGCATCAGGATCGGCCATCCCGTCGCTTTGCCCTCGTGTACTCCAGATAGAATCTCACAATTATCTGGTTCCAATCTGGCTGACATGCCCTTCCTACCGGGCCTTCTTCTAGATAGATCCTGAGAGAGAGTATGCAAATCAATCTCAGTCCCTGGTGGGATTCCCTCGACTAGTGCACCGACGCACTTGCCATGACTCTCGCCAAATAGTGTAACCTTCAACTGATCACCCAATCCCATCCCCATCAAGACACCTCCTCGAGTGGGGAAGCATGACTTGCAAATCTAGTTTGAATTGTGTGTAGCCCCATTTCGTCAATTATTCCAGATATTGACTCTGCGTCTTCTTGGAAACAAACTATCGCAATTGCCGGTCCAGAACCGCTAATCCCACAAGCTATTGCACCCGAAGCAATACAGAGATTGCTGATTCTGAGAGCTACGTGATCACCCGTAGCAGCTGAAACTGCCATTCCATTTGATGACAGTGAGTCTAGCGCAGAGCCGCTCATTATGGATGCTAAAGCTCTCTCGAATATCTGTCGCTGTTCCAAGAATCTGGTGGATGAGATCTCTACGGAACGATCGCCCCTAAGACATACCAGTACCGACAGACTGTCATCCATCTTACCTTGGATTATGATGGATTCAGAGGCAGACATACTTGGATCGACAAGCTTCCACCCTGGTTCTAGGGAGGCCCAGTTGTCATCCATGCTCCCTGTAATTGCACACTTTGACAATAGCTGAGACTTAGTCGCGAGATCTGCGATCTCCGAGTTCGATAGTCCCGTCCATGAGCAAGAGTTCAAGGCCCGCAATGCAGCACAAGAGAGAGCTGAACTGGATTTGAGCCCTTGACCGATTGGGATCGAGCTCTCTACCTTCCACCCAAACTCGTCTGGGATTGGTAGTCCAGCATCCCTCCAGCAAGTCTCAACTGAAGCTAGAAGTCCGTGCCTATCGCCATTTACTTCATTTGGCTTGTCTATGATCTGGACCACCGTATCCAATTGAATTCCCACTGAGCATCCTCTGCCCGTCCCCAGAGCATGAAGAATTGAAATGGCCCCATTTGCCCTACCTGATCCTAGTACTTTCACTTCTCTTTCACCTCTCCATTGAGGGCTATTCCAACGTGCCTTACTCTGTTGTCAAGGAGAACCGAGAATTTGTCACCTTCTTTCGCACTAGTTACTGAGAAGGCTTTCCCATCAGGAGACATTAGCCTCACCGTCTCTGCTTGCTGGACAACAATTTGCCCCTCGGAACCTTGGACTTCGAATCTAATCAATAACATCGGGCGAGGCTCGACTTTCAACCGTCCTACTGTGGCCTTCTCCTGATTTCCTGAAGATGACAGTATCGCAACTTCGTCGCCAGACGTCAGTTCGCTCAGATACTTTGTTTTCCCATCGGCCATTAGTGCGTACGAGTGGATTGCTCCAGCATTTACTCTAAATGGGCGAGGGGGGACGTACTCCGACTGGATTGTCTCTCCATGAACTAAACAAAGCTTGCCAGATATTGAGCCAACTACCATTCCCTGACCATCATCAATCCTCCTTGTCAGATCAATGCAAACCCTCTCTCCCACTCCTATAGATTCGATTGAGATTACCCTGGCCTCTTCGACGATTGCCCCCTTTTCTTGGACATCCTCCTTTTCCCACTTGCCTCCGATAATTCCGACCGCATCATTAACTAGATGGCTTTTGACTAGGATTGCATCCACTCCCCCTCCCAGAGCAAATGCTGCACCGTTTAGTTCGACTTCTTCATCAATTGCTGCAGCGATTCTGGTGCTTGTACCTCTAGATGCTGCGACCAGATTCTCCAATGGAACCATAGTCCAATCCGAGCATCGAACCAGTATCCATGGAACTAGACCAATTAGTGACATTGCTTCTTCTTGATCCGAAGGTTCGTCGATTTGTACTTCCGAGACGTCTGATGAGAAGCCCGTCCAGAATCGGCTAACTACATCACTGTTTGAGTTTCCCTCATCTCTGGATTCTGACCAAATCTGCATCATTTCACCTCAGATGCCTTGCTGCCTCAGATGCAGATGCACCATCATGTACTATCGCCCTCAGCGATCTGATATGGGAAGCTGGGTCCTCTGCTGCGAATACATGTCTCCCTATGCATACGCCTGATCCCCCTGCATTGATTGATTGCTCGACAAGTTCTAGGATATGTGAGAATTCATCCTCTATTGCCCCTCCAGAAACTAGAACCGGGATCGGTACCGAAGAGGTGACAATCCTGAAGGATTCTTCCGAACCTGTCCATGGAACCTTGACAACATTGCATCCCAATTCCCATGCTAATCTTGCAGCGTGTGCAACTCCCTTGGTCGGGTCTGATGGATCTGTAATCAAGTTCGGTCCTCTGGGATAGAACATCCCAAGAACCGGAGTTTCTACTTCGAGTGCCTCTGAGGTAAGTTTGGACATTCTTAGGATCATGTCTGGTTCTGCTGGATCTCCGAGGTTTACCTGTCCAGAAACACCAATTGCCCCTCTAGAGAGGCTCTCCTTAGGATTGGAGACCGTGATCTTGTCCTGAGAACGAGAGCCGCCGTGTATCGTGGACATGGACGAATGGCAGACGAATCGCCCCCAAGAAGTTCTTGCAAAGTGATAGGAGACCGGTCCCTTGTGCAGAACTATTGCGTCTGCGCCGCCCTCAATTGCAGCGTCTACTGCTGAATCGATGTTATTCAAGCCGCCCTCTGGGAATGAGGATGCGCTGTGGTCCATGGGGACCCAAACGCCCCTTCCCCCCGGAAGGAGCGTTTCCAAGCGGTTTGCTAGTGCATCTGCCACGTATTATCGCCAATGTCCCCTCTCTTGAATGGTCCCGTTGCCTCTTGTCCTGATTTGTTCAGAGATTTGCGTTCTAGAGATCAAGGTCTACGATTACTGGAGCATGGTCCGAAACAACCATCCCCCCCTCCCTCATAATCTCTGCAGATTTCATCAGTGGCCTTGCGGCTTTGTTTGCCAGAATGTAATCGATCCTCCAACCTCTGTCCCTCTCCCTTGCTCTTCGGAAATTCGACCACCAAGAGTAAGGCCCTTTCATTGGCCCGACGTGAATCCTCAGTAGATCGTGCCACCCTGCTTCCAGCATTCTATCGAACCATTCTCTCTCGTTCTCCAGGAATCCGGAAGTGCGCTTATTTCCCTTGGGATCCCAGATATCGTCCTCTGTGTGGGCGATGTTCAGATCCCCGCACAGTAGTGCTGGTTCTGACGACTCTAGGAACTGATGGCTCCATAGTAGCATGTCCTCCAGCCACTGATCCTTGTAGTCCTGACGCTCCTGCCTGGCTGAGCCATTCGGCAGATACATGTTTATGCAACTTAAGTTTCCGTGCTTGGTTACCAAAACCCTTCCCTCTGGGTCCCTAGAATCGTCCAATTCCGTATCTATCCCCCTGCCAACCTCGGCCATTCCTACCCGAGAGCAAGACATGACGCCGGAGTATCCCTTCTTCTGAGCTGGATGCCAAATTACCTCATAGCCCTCTGGCTGTGACCATTCCTTTGGCATCTGCTCTGGCAGAGCACGGACTTCCTGGAAGAGCATTACATCGGCGTCGATGCGTTCAATGAACTCAACGAGCCCCTTTCGATGGGCGGCTCGAATCCCATTCAGGTTCCAGGAGACGACTCGCATGGGGGTCGCTCACTGAGATAGGTCTTTGACTTTCTCGACTAGATCCATCCTGCTGATTCGCCACATCCCATAGGGCGTAAGCGCCACTGAGGTAACAACTACTACTCCGACCAGTAGGGCAGCAACGATCGGATCAACTGTCACGGTCATGAAGAATGACCACTGGACGAAGGAGGAAATCATGGCCTGAGTTCCAGCCACTGTGAAAAAGAAGGCCAAGACCCCTCCGAAAAACCCGATTGCGAGATGTTCTCCGAACATCATCCACCCTAGTCTTTTGATTGGTGCTCCCAAAACCCTCAGAGTAGCTATCTCCTTATCCCTCTCCGAGAGGTTCATCAGTAATGTGTTGAAAAGGACAACAATTGCGATTAAAATGCCGAGCAGAAGTATTGATCCTAGGAAACTCTGTTGCTGTTCAAGCACTGCCTCATACGAAGCAATGAGGTCATCCTTCTCGGTGATGCCTAAGGAAACCTCGGCCAGTTCACTATCCGCTTCGACTCCCTCTGGCAGATTGATCAACACCGAAGTCGCCTCTATTCCGATTACTTCGGCCAAATCTGACCTATGGAAGTATACTGTTCTGCTAACCTCGCCCTGAGTGATTCCAACGATATCGACACTCTTCAACTCTGATCCGAAGACCAGTGTCCTGGTATCTCCTACTTGCCACCCTAGGAAGTGGCTAAGACCCTCGTCGATTAGGATCTCTGTTGTCTGTTTTCCACTCTCAGGTATGGAACCGGCTCTCAAGTCTACAACAATCATCGAATCGCTGCCTGTTGAAATCTCTTCGAGCCCATAGGCGGTGATGACTCTGGAGTCATTGACTGGGTTGACTGGGAAGATTAGCAATTTCTGGTATTCGGCCCCTTTCTCTTCCGCCCAGTCGATCGCTTCGACTTCACCGCCGAAAGGCACGTTTGCCTGTACATCCCAGTTCTGTCCTTCTTCGATGCTTCCAATTGTGATTTCCTCCATTGTTGACATCATCAAGAGTGTGCTGCCGAATAATAGCATTGAGAGGCCAACGGCTAGAAATGTGAAGACTAGCCTTGTTGGCTTCCTAATGCTTGATCGAACGGTGAGCCCCACTGTAGCAGGCAGTCTGGAAGTTATGGCTTGAATCCGTCTAGAAGAGATTCTAATCTCATGCTGACCCCTCATTATCTCCAATGGTTGCAATCTTGATGCCTGAATCGCAGGTAGCACACCGGAAGCCATGACGACTAGAATCGTGACTGATAGAATCTGGACAGTCAGGGGTAAGATATCGGTCGATTCTAGGATTGGAACCCCCACGACCTCCTCGTAGAAACCGAGCATGCCTGGGACGCCGAGTGTAACGGCAAGAATGGCTCCCAAGACCCCTCCAACGACCGCTATCGCCAATGGCATGAGGAAATACGCGGGCATTATTGCATATCTTGGGATCCCAAGAGTTCGCAAGATTGCTATCTCTCTTGACTGGGACTGGACGAGTCTCTGCAGGCTTAGAAAAATCGTTATTCCGGCGATAGCAGCTATCATCCCGGTTACAGGGACGTAGAACATCATAGCGCTTTCGGCATCAGCGCGAAGAATCTCCACCGAGAAGACTTGTGAACGATCGTAAACTAGTGACGGGCTGTCTTCCAAGTTTGAGACCGTCTCATCAATTGAGGAGACTAGGGGGGAGAGATCTGTGCCTTCATCTTCATCCGTAGTAGGTATGTCATAGTCAGGAGTCCCCAATACGTCAATCAAGATTATGTTGGAGGATCCTGAACTAATGTTTGCAAGCCTCTCGAGACCACTGGAGGCTAGATATCCAGTAGCGAATGTCCCGGGTTCTGCCGGGAACAGTGACCCCTGTGGTGCGAAGTAGAGGTGGTTGGATTGGAAACCTATCCCGACTACTGTGAAAGACATCCTACCAGATCCAGCGCCGATAGAAACATTGTCCCCCAATTCAATCTCCATTGCTGATGCTACTCTTTGGTCGATTACGATCTCGGAATCTGAAGATGCCATCCTTCCGGAACAGCAGTCGTGGTCAGGTATCCACACCCTATCGATTCGACCCTCGTCTATCCCATGCCAAACGGCTGGTACGAGTTGTTCCGTCTCTGATTCGTCTTCTTCAATTACGCTAAGGAACATTGTACCGTCAAGTCTCAGACGTGGTTCGCAATCATTTAGGACGAGTAATGAGTCAGGCCATTGGTTTGAAATCTCCTCGCATAGCATATTCGACATATTGGCATCCCATGTTCCGCTAGGATTCTCCACCCATACATCTGGGAGATTGACACCTTGGTCGCTGTCTTCGTAGATTTCATCGTACATCCCAGAAACGGTGTGAGCGTAAGCTGCAAATGAAATGCCAGCGAAAACTGCGACCATGACCATTGCAGAAACTGCAGCTAGCCTGAGTTTCGTCCTCAGTAGACTTCTCGCGAGTCGCTTGGTTAGGAGGACTAGCATATGCATCTCACTCTACGTTCTCGTCGGAGAGAATCTTTCCGCTATCGATTCTGATTACCCGGGTTGCGAATTCGACCAAAGACTCGTCATGGGTTACGAAAACACAGGTTATTCCCTCTGCTTCACATGCCTTGACTAGAACTTCCATGACTGCAGTAGAGGTCTTCGAGTCTAGGTTTCCAGTTAGTTCATCACCAAGTAGGAGGCGAGGAGTCTTGGCCAGGCTTCTTGCAATAGCGACCCGTTGCTGCTGGCCTCCGCTAATCTCCGCGGGGAATCTATCGATTTCATCAGCAAGCCCGACCAGGCCGAGCAGTTCCCTGGCCCTCCCCTCGTCCCTTCTCCCGGCTAGTTCCTGGATGAGCAGGAGATTCTCCAGAACGGTTAGGTCCTGGAGGAGATTGAAGAATTGGAAGACGTATCCGATGTTGTCCCTCCTGAATCTTGTCATTTTCTCTGAGTCGTTTGAGGGCACTAATGATCCTGAGAAAGAGTAGCTTCCCGAGGTCGGGCTATCCAACGCAGAGAGGCAGTTTAGGAGAGTGGTCTTCCCCGAACCCGAG
>JAZANL010000036.1:0-4520 GCA_036251765.1 Thermoplasmatota archaeon
GAAGTGCTTAGCAGTCATCTTTGCGGACAGAAGGCCATTGCCGATCCCCTCCCCGCTGAATGGGTCGACCAAACTGGCCGCATCTCCAACGCACATCACCCCCGCCCCAGCTGTCCTTCTCGGTTGATAGGAGGGGGGATTCTTCCGGGGGGAGCCGAAGGGAAGCTGCCAGCCCTTCTGCGACCCCTCCACAATACTTGCATCCTTGAAGCGCTCCTTGAAGACAGGGTGGCTCTCGATGACCCATCGCTGCTTCTTCTTCAGCGATTTGCTGGCTCCCGTCTGCTTCCGCTGCTCGGAGATGACCATCCCTATACCGACGTTAACCACGCCCTCTTGGACGGGGAACAGCCAGAAGTACCCCGGGATTACACCTTCGATGAAGTGAATCTCAATTGGCCCCTGGCTCCCCTCGAATCCGCCGACGTCCTTCCAGTATTCTCTGTATCCACCGCAGTAGTGATCATCGTCCCTCATAGGCTCGCCGTGAATACCCTCGACTAGTTTTGTCGCTACGGGACATCTGTAACCCCCTGCGCCAATCGTGAGAGCCGACCAGAAACTCAACGTCTCACCCTCATCGGACCTTCCTCCGAAACTCCCAGAGACCCCGGTAACCCTTCCTCCTTCCTCTAGGACTTCCTTCACGTTGAATCCTTGGATCACCGATCCTCCCGCTTCGGTGACAATCTCCGTGGCCCTCTTGAACATCATGTAGTCGAATTGCATCCTGGGCAAAGAGTATCCAGCCATCTTCTTCTCGAATTCGTCTTGTGGTAGCATCACCTTCACGGTGTTTCCATTGGCAGAGCCGAAAACGATTGAGTCCACCATGAAGTGTGGAGTCTCTTCCACCATCTTCTTCACACCCAGTTCCTTGACGTGAGAAAGAGACTTCCCCCCTACGGCATCCCCACAGATCTTGTCCCTAGGCCATACTTCCTTCTCGATAAGAAGAACCTTGCATCCATTCATTGCATTGTAAGCAGCGGCGGCAGACCCACTAGGCCCACCACCAACCACAACAACATCGAAGGAGGCCCCGTCCTCCGGGACCTCTCCTGTATCTATCGGACCTTCCCAAGACTCCATCTCGGATTCCATGGGAGAGGCACCATCATTCAAACTATGCCATCGGGTTCTTCTGCTATTGTCCCTACGGACCTAACATGGAGAGAAACTTGTGGATCGTGCAGACAACCATATCCGGCGAATTGAATGAAGCAGAAGTGGGGATGTGGTGCCAATCAATAATCGACTCGAATCTAGCTGCTTGCGTAGACATGAAGCGGACCAACTCAGTCTTTAGATGGGAAGGTGAAGTTCAGAATGTCCCTGAATGGGACATACAAATGAGGACCTCAGAATCGAAAAAAGGTGAATTAATTTCCAAAATAAAATCCGAACACCCCTATGACGTCCCATCTATTACATGGTGGTCGGTTGAATCTACCAAAGAGTACTACGATTGGGTTCAAGGCTGAGACGCTCTTCGTGGCACATGGGGCTAGTAGAATTCCTTCGACCGGCAAAGAAGGTGCCAACCGTCTGGTGGAGCTCCCCAGAACCAATGACGATTAGGCCAAAGTGGCCTACAATGGCCATTCTAGTCATCGGAGAATTTCTTTTCGGGCTGGGCGACTCGCTTCTGATTGCAGCCGGAATCGGAAATACCCCTTGGACAGTCTTGGCCGAAGGAATTGCCATCTATGCCGGAATTTGGACTATTGGCGAGGCAACGTTCCTCGTCAGCGCAGCAGTAATGCTTCTTTGGATCCCCATCAAGGAGATTCCCGGCATCGGTACAATACTGAATGCGATCATAATTGCCCTCACAATCCACGTCATGGTGCCAATATTACCTCAGACTGACAGCATCTTCGCATCCATTCTAATGGCTTCCACTGGCATAATCCTAGTTGGAATAGGGAGTTCGATGTACCTGACTGCAAATCTAGGCCCAGGGCCGAGAGATGGGTGGATGACTGGTCTGCAGAGGGTTACCGGCGTCCCCATCGGGAGGGTCAGAATCACATTGGAGGTCTCGGTACTAGTAATCGGAGTAGCCCTGGGCGGGACCTTCGGCTTCGGCACGATCCTATTCGCAATTGCAATCGGCCCAGTGGTGGCATCATGTTTGGCCATAGCCGGCAGAATAGGCTCAACATAGTACTACGTCCGACTTCACCCCCCATAGGGAGGTTCATGGAGTATTCACCTACAGAGGCAAGCATGGGAGGACACGGCGTCATACAGCGATACCGGGAGTTCCTACCAGTGTCCGAAGAAACTTGCATCATCTCCCTCAACGAGGGAAACACCCCTCTAATCCAATCATACAATCTAGTCCAGGCCATAGGGGGGCGCTTCAGGCTGTTCGTCAAATACGAGGGACTCAATCCAACGGCCTCCTTCAAGGACAGGGGGATGACCATGGCAGTGACCAAAGCAGTAGAGAACGGAGTCAAGGCAATAGTGTGCGCCAGTACCGGGAATACCAGCGCTTCCGCAGCGGCCTACGCCTCACGAGCCGGCTTGACATGCGTGGTCCTGATTCCTGAGGGCAAGATATCCTATGGCAAGATGGCCCAAGCACTTATTCACGGTGCAAAGACGATCGAAATCAGAGGCAACTTCGACGATGCGTTGGAGTTGGTAAGAGAGTTGGGACTGAGGGACGACATCGAGATCGTCAACAGCATCAACCCCTACAGAATTCAGGGTCAGAAGACAGCGGCCTTCGAGATTTGTGATGAACTAGGAGATGCCCCCGAGATGCACTTCCTACCGGTTGGTAATGCTGGCAACATCACATCTTACTGGATGGGATACAACGAGTACAAGATAGCAGGGAGGTCCAAATCACTCCCAAGGATGATGGGTTGGCAGGCAGAGGGCGCCGCTCCCATAGTGAAGGGTCACGTTGTCACTTCGCCAGAAACCGTGGCGACGGCAATAAGGATAGGAAACCCAGCGAGTTGGGAACATGCGGTGAAGGCCTCCGAAGAATCATCGGGAGCAATAGACACCGTGTCGGATGATGAGATCCTGGATGCCCATAGGATGCTTGCAAGAACAGAGGGGATATTCGTGGAACCAGCATCCGCCGCTGGGATAGCTGGTATCGTCAAGAGCCACGCAAGTGGGCAAATACCCCCTGACTCCACTGTGGTGGTCACAGTGACCGGACATGGCCTGAAGGACCCGGGAATAGCGATCGAGAACGCCAAGGCGAGGTCCGTAGTGGTCGAACCCGACATCGAATCGGTGCTTGGCGCCATCGGCTTGGAATGAGCATCATTATTGCTAACCTGCCAATCCCGTGACATGGACGACAAGTTCTCAGAAAGAGCATTTTCCACCAGGGCCGTCTGGTCCGGGACCAACAACCTGGAGGGTTCGGCAATAACGCCAATCTTCACCACCTCTACGTATCGTCTGGATGATTCCCGGTATCGAGATTGGTCCGATGGAGGCCAGCACTCCCTAATCTACAGCCGTTGGTCGAGCGTGAATTCCGAGGCCGTGTCCTCCAAGGTAGCCGCACTGGAGGGTGCCGAGGACGGAGAGACACTTGCGAGTGGCATGGCCGCGATATCTTCCACCCTCCTGTCCCTCCTTTCGAAAGGGGATCACATGGTGACCTCACCGGACATATACGGGGGGACCTATGGGCTCCTAACCTCCGAATTCCCAAGGTTCGGCATCGACGTAACGATGGCAGACATCAGGGACCCCTCATCCTTCGAGGCTGCGATAAATGAGAACACCAAGCTGCTCTACGTCGAGACCATCACAAACCCCCTGCTCAAGGTCTGTGACTTGCAGGCAATGGCGTCAATAGCGAAGGAGCATGGGCTGATTTCTGTAGTAGACAACACATTCGCAACCCCATGGGCATGCCGGCCCATTTCAATGGGATTCGACGTCGTGATTCACTCTGGAACCAAGTTCCTGAATGGGCACACGGACCTGACAGCAGGAATAGTGGTGGGGAGGGCCGACATAATCAAGGGAGTCTTCGAAACCAAAACGAAACTAGGCGGAACCGCAGATCCGCAGATGTGCTACCTCCTCGAGAGAGGGATGAGGACCCTGCATGCTAGAATGCCGATCCATGCTTCGAACTCGTCGGAACTCGCTCGAAGGCTGGAAGGACATCCGGCCATAACCAGAGTCAACCACCCGTCTCTACCGAGCTATGCTGACTACGAGGTCGCCAAGCGAATAGTTCCAAACGGGACAGGGATGCTGTCATTCGCCGTACGAGGAGGGGACGAGAGCGCCATGCGCTTCGTAAGGGCACTGGACATCATCTTCGAAGCAACCAGCCTCGGCGGTATAGAGAGCCTGGTTTCCTGCCCATTCAACACAAGTCACATCTTCGTCCCAGAGGAGGTTCGCCTGGAGGCCGGAATCCTACCTGGATTCGTGAGGATGAGCGTTGGAATAGAGGACGTAGATGACCTGTGGTCAGACATCGAACAGGCCCTCGAGGCCAGCCAATCCTGAACAGGTGC
>JAZANL010000037.1:0-9971 GCA_036251765.1 Thermoplasmatota archaeon
CTTTCGTGAACCATCAGCCATGCCCAGCCCATCGCTGACTCCAGGCCCCTGCCTTTCCTCGCCATTGAGACGGTCGAAGCGACCCCATCATCGGCAGCCTTCCTGACTAGCCTGTCTGCGAAAGAGAGAGGGTCGGGTAGAGCATCGCTATCCCATGGCAAACGGTCGAGCCTCATTGCCGTGCTCAGCGTGTCGTTCAACTCGCGCAGGAAGGCTCCGAACCCCTGCTTCCTCTTTGCCTGGCGCGAATGCACCTTCTCGGCCTCTTCTCCCGTCAGGTTGTACATCGCATCTAGGATGCCTGCACCATAGTCATCCCACAGCGAGACCAGCACAGGGTGGCAAGACGACTCCTCGAGCCTAATCACCGGGTCTTCGAGCTCGAGGACCACCCCGTCTGACCTCACATGAAGCCCTCCATCGACGGAGTCGAGAACGCATGAAAGCGCTCTGCGCTCGTCCTCAGTCCCTCCCATGTGCTTGAGGAAACCATCCCTGTCTTCCTCTGAGAACCAGTTGTTTCCGACTACGAACCCATCGGGAATCGAGTTCAGGATGCTTGCCCTACAAGCACGTGAGACGACATTGTCCTCCAAGGACATCTTCAGCCACGTTCCGAGGACCTCACCTACCCTCTCCATTCCCTCCTCGGGCAGTGGCCTGTCATCCGGCCATCCCTCAGGCCTCCACACCCACGATGCCTCGCAGACCTCTCCTAGCTTGTTTGGAGGCATCATCGAGACAGCTATGCTACGTGCCAACGGCTCGTCCGTCTTCGCCAGAGCCGCTTGCGAGAGGCCGACCGCCGTTCCATCGGCGAAGTCCAGCCTGAGCCATCCCTCGGGTGTCACAGTTTCCGTTTCGACGATTTCCTCGCTGAGGCCAATAGACCACTTGCAAGCCTCACCTTGGAGATCAACTGAGGTGTTCTCGAGCGTCCAACTCACCCATTCTGAGGGGGGGCTCGGTTCGAAACCCGTGAACACGAAACCACTATCCCATGAGAAGAAGTACTGGCCTGCCTTGGCATGGTCGTCCCATACAAGTAGCCTAAGCCTGGGGTGGTTGAAGTTCTGTATGCCTACGAGGTGGCCGGGTCTGCCGCTACCCCTCTTCAGGTAACTCGCATTTCCGTATACATCGCTCTTGAACACTGATACCGTGCTCAAATCCTCCTCAGAGGCAGCCACTAGGCTTCCAGCGAGAGAGCGCGCCACATCCCCTCCACTCCTCTTGCCCATCCTCTTCTTGAGCCACCTAACGTCATTCCTCTTTGAGGAGACTATCTCCAACTCCCTTAGGGTCAGGGCCATCGGGTCCTTAGATCCGAACAGGGAGACCTTCCCCAGCTCTCCCACTATCTCAGGGAGGAAACCCTCTGGGTTGTCCAGGAGAGCGTCTAGGTTCTTCTCCAACCTCCTCTGGATTTCCTTTGATGCCTGTTTGATGCCTCTCACCCTCAGCCTCTTCCTGCGATTCTTATCACCCGGGAAACGGACTTCTGCTGGTGGCTTGGCCATGCTATCGAAACTCCGGACACGCGACTAAGTCTTGAGTTCGTCGGGCCACTAGGGCTCTTTCCTTCTGCGGAAAGCATCCATCTCGTTGTCACTCATGTTCGAGGGGATGATCAGGGTATGCACATAACCCCCCTCGATAATAGAGAGCTCATCCAGAGTTCCGGAGGACACCACCTGCTTACTTGTCCCGACATCGCTCAGCAGAATTCCATCCCACTCCCGGATATCGCCTTCCATCTCCAGTCCCGAACCCTCTTCAGAAACCCTTTGAGCCATTCTTTCCAGAATCGAGACTGCCTGAGTGGGGCTCATCGGCGTGGGGAGATCGAATCCCATTCCAGTCGGATCGAGGTCCAGTAGAACAAGAGTGTGAAGGCCGTTGTTTCTGTTAGACCATATCATCTCCAGTGGCGAGGTGGCTAGGTAATCCCCATAGGGGTACGGCAGCGTCACCTGCCTTCCGAATTTGTAGGATTGCAAACCCGAAAGGGAGACGGCCAGTGATGTGGCGGACATTCCTGGGACAACCTCGAACCCCACGTCTTCCTCCATGCATCTTGCCTCTAGGTCGATGTGGGTGGTTGCCTGCATCGGGTCTCCTACGACTAACAGTGCTACTGCTTCCTTCCGGGCCTCTTCCAGTAGACTCCCCGGGTCCTCCACGGACGGCCTCATCAGCCTCTCCCAAGAACCAACCTCATTCTCCAAGAGGTCCTCTTGATCCTTGGGGAGAACTGCCGTGTAACCCTCAAGGTACCTCTTGCTGCACCCCCTTGCAATGCTCTTGGCCCTCTCGGTCATGTGCCCTAGGTCGCCAGGCCCGATTCCTATCAGCCATAGCCCGGGGGGGACGTCCTTGGATGCCATCGTCCACCGCTCATGCTCCACCGCACATCAATCTGATTGCATTCAGAACTTCAGGCGAAACGATCCTTTCTGGCCCAACTTGATGCCCGAGAAGTACTCGTCCCTCCTCGAGTCGAAGGGATCCATGGAGTATATCAGATCCTTGCTGTATGTCTTGTACAGGTACTTCACCCACAGAAAACCCCTGTTCCCCCCCGCAGATAGGAAGTCTCCTCCTGATACCCTTTTGATCTGCCCTAGTACAGATTCCACATCTTTGGAGAACCCCAGAACCCCTGTTTCCATAACCACGAACGAGCCATCTTCGAACTTCTCCCATGCAGACATATCGTTAATGTCCATTCTGTTGCAGGAATCGCATCCGTACAGGTCAACCGTCACATCTCCATGCTCGCAGTTTGGGAACATGCTGGACATGAATTGGAAGTAGTTACCACTGCAGGGGTCGCCAATAACCATCAGCCCCTTGGACTTAGCTTGGGACATCTCTTTAGCCGCCCTGAATAGCCTTCTTGTTCTAAGGTATCGTCCTATGGGGGAAATCAGAACGCTCCGAATCATAGACCACGAGCCTCCGTCATTGTGAAGCGATGATGCCTACCGGCCCATCAACGTGATGCGCCACCTGAGGGTCCCAAACCGAGATGTGGAGGACACCCTAGTGATTCTGAGAGAAAGGGATTGGCTAGCCTCAGGAATGAGGGTTTTCTCACAGGAAGGAGAGCATCGGCTAATTCCACTAGACCCCGCGGCCCCGATCGAAATACCACCACCCCTCGATATTTACGAGATCGCTCTTCTGGACGGATTAACAGACTCCAAGATTGACTCCGATTGGTGGAATCACCTCTCTTCTCTTGTCGACAAAGAGGTGATTGAGGAACATGGAGATGCCTGGCCCTCCTCCCACGAGTTCATTTCTGACATGATGGTCGTTCGGATCGAGGATGAATTGGAGGAATTCGCACCCCAAATCGCTGAGGCGAAACTCCGCTCCCACCCTCATATTCGCCTGATTCTAAAAGACGAAGGCGTACAGGGGGAATTACGAATCCGCAAACTCACTCCTATCGGTGCTAGATTTGAGGACGAGGTAATCACCGAGGGGATCCCCGACTCGCTCTGCAGCACCCGAGTTCTGGTTAGGGAGTCGGGCCGAGCGATTGCTTGCGATCCCAACAAGGCATACTTCTCCACGAAACTTCAGGCAGAGAGACTCGAAACCCTGTCCTTAGCCAAGGATTTGCGCAAATTGCTCGGCAGGCCTCTCAGAGTATGTGACCCATTCTGCGGCGTTGGTCCAGCTCTGTCCACACTGCTCTCCGAGCCGGGGCTAGTGGGGGAAATCCTAGCTTCCGACCTGAATCCCGATGCGGTGGAACTCCTGATGGACAATCTCCGAAGATGGGACGACCGCCGATACCCGAAGGAAGCGGCTCCAATTTCTAGGATATTCGATGACCGAATTGTAGGGGTTGCGGATGCGACCAAGATTTGCGAAGACCCAGAGCTAACGGGTAGATGGGACTTGCTAATAGTGAACCTCCCTCACAGGACAATAGAACTCCTGCCCACACTGGTTCCCTTGCTTGATCGAAAGAGCCCCTCGATGGTTAGGGGGAGGGTGATTGCCCCTGAAAACGGAATCGAGGAAGCCAACCACTCCATCCAGAGGAACCTGCCAAACACCCTGGAGGGATTCCCAGACCCTAATCTTCTGATCAAGCGTGACTATAGCAGCAAACTGAGGCTATGCTCGTTCCACGCTTGGATTGCACCGGATGAGCAAAGTTGAGACCTCCCCGCACCCTTCTAATTGACCATTTATTGGCGCCCCGACCGGGATTTGAACCCGGGTCGCAGCCTCGACAGGGCTGCATGATAGGCCACTACACCATCGGGGCCGGCTCTCCATCGAGATAGCCTTCCTTTTTCAAGGTTTGAGGGGGCATTATTGATGGCCCAGCCGCACTCAGGCTCTGCATGGGAGACGACCAAGTAGTCATCGACGTCATCGATAACGGAGGTCAGTGGACGCACAGAGAGTGGAGAATGCTACGGTATCTGGGAGTCGAAACGCAGATTCTTCCGAACAACACCCCAATAGAGGAACTCAGGGAACTAGACGGCCTGATTTTGTCAGGGGGTGCGGCTCGAGTCGGGCTTACGGGGGAACTCGGGAATTGCGCTGACTACCTTTCATTGGACGTGCCCATTCTGGGAATCTGCGCAGGGCATCAGTTCATGGCACGCCACTACGGAGGCGATGCGGGCGAAGCCCCCAAACCCGAATTCGGTGCAGCAACAATCTCTCTTGTGGGTGATGGCGGACCGCTTTTCGAAGGGACTCCTTCTGAGCAGACAGTATGGGAGAGCCACAACGACGAGGTCACAGTTACCCCACCGGGCTTCATCGCAGTCGCACAGAGCGAGTCATGCAAGGTACAAGCCATGCAGAACGAGGATCTGAATAGATTCGGACTACAGTTCCATCCAGAAGTCAATGACACGGAGTACGGCTCAAACATCTTCGAGAACTTCGTGAGTTTATGCAAATCTTCCAAATCGGCATAGGACAGGTTGAAGAAGGCCGGGCAGGTCGCCGGCTCGGTAGCAATGAAGGGCGATCAGAACATCCTATACAAGTGCAGGAACTGCAACAGGACCGATAAGAGGGCATACAACCCTACCTCAGAGGAGCAATGTAACCATTGTAATGCTCCAATGGACCCTCTCGAGATTCGCTACAAGTGCGTTAACTGCGGCTTCATGACATGGTCCGAAGCCGGCTCCACCGGAAAGTCCTGCCACAAGTGCGGATACCGAATTTTCGTCAAGCCCAGGAAGGACGGCATGGCGAAGGTCCTCAAGGCAGAGTAATCGTTGAGTTCAAGGCCCGCCTCTTGCCCATAACTCCATGGCAAGCTGGCTCGTGACCGAGGCACCCACGAGGTTCGAGGAACTGGCAGTTCCCGATTCAGTGAAAAATACCCTAGTCTCTACAAGCACCTCAGCCGACCCCCCTCATCTGCTGATCACCGGCCCGGCCGGCGTCGGAAAGACTGCGTGTTGGCGGTTGTTCGCCAGACAGATTCTCGGACCCGGTTGGAAGTCTACAACACACATTCTGCAGGCTCGCGACTTGGTTAGGCAGAGGGGCGCTATGGCTACGTTTGAGGAGTTTCTCAGGCCAAGCGGTTCAGAGAAGGACACATTGGCGGGTAGGACCAGCCTCGATGCGTTCGACAGAGGAATCTCCACTCATGCTGCCGAGGAAGTTGCCCCAGCTGGTTCTGAGGGCGTGTTCGAGGAGGGGGCAATTCCAATTAGCCGATTGATTGTCATAGAGGATGCTGACTACCTGGGCCATATCCGTCAGGCATACCTCAGAAGGATGATGGAAACGGTGGGCGCAGCCTCACGATTCGTTCTGGTTGCCCGAGCCCCGTCTAGGATTATCGACGCACTACGCTCCCGAAGTCAGATGATTCGAATTCCCTCTACAAAAAGAGAAACCGTTACAACAACACTTTCTGAGATTGCAGGCAGGAACAACTGCGAACCAGAAGACGGGGTACTGGAAGATATCGCATACATCGCAGATGGTAATCTGAAGAAGGCAATCTTCACCCTGGAGATGCTTGACACCAGAGACCTCGTCTCAGACAGATCTTCGGTTCACAAGATGGTCCAGGCATCGACCCTGCAAGCGGGTAGGAGGCTAGTGGAGTTGGCAATCAGGGGCAAGGTCGTAGAATGGAAGTGGGAAAACCGTGGAGGCAGGAATAGGAAAGTACTCTCAGGGGCAATGGCAGAGGTTGATGACCTCATGAACAACCACGGCCTCGATGCGACGGATCTGATATCGCAAATCCACGGAGTCATAGTCGGTAGGCGGCTAAGCGTTCCACAAACACTCAGAGAGGAGATGCTAGACGCGCTTTCCGAGTGCGATGTGGGATTACAGCGCTCCACATACCCTAGGATCCATTTCGAGAGGTTCTTGCATAGAACGGCAACTGCAGGCAAGCGGCACGGCCTGTCGATGTCATGATGGCGGGCGCGGCAGGATTCGAACCCGCGGTCCCCGGCTTAGGAGGCCGGTGCATTATCCAGGCTATGCTACACGCCCGTTCTCGCGAGCACGACCTCTTGAAGAAATGTGCCCTGAAAAATAATCGGTTTTTCCATACTGATATCCGATGCCATCAAGCGGAGAAAGCGCCTCGAGAGAACGTGGCGAGCAGCTCCTCAGACCTCCCCAACCCCTATGGCGAAGACACCTCATTTGGACAGACGTCTGAAAACGCGTTGAACCGTAGAGTGCGGATTAGGGACTCTCAACGTGTGCTGTGGACCGGCCTATCGACAATCAGGGGTAGTAGGAGAGCACGGATGCTGACCTCCTTTCTTGCAATACTCGTCACCTGCCTTTTTGCATCCGGATGGGGTGAGGAATACCTCTTAGTTGGGGTCGCACTATTCGGAATACAAGCAGCTCTGTTCTTCCCCACTCTGCTTGCAGCCTCCTTCGCGCAGATGTCCGCAAGGGACAGGCTGCAGTTGAAGATAACCAGCAACAGGTCAATGGAGTCATACCCTGGAGTCGAACGGATCCTGAATACCCTGCACGAGAGAACCCTTAGGGAGAGGACAAGGATTCTATGCGCGGCTCTAGCTGCGGGAGCACTAAACTCGGTTGACAACTTCGAGACCGGAAACATCCTTGCATCGATACTCTACGGGCTAGCTATTTTCCTAGGGTCTATTTCCATCATCAACTCCCTTCAACTGGAACGACGTATCCCAATGACTGACGAGGATTTCCCTCTCCTATCCATGCATGCACCAACACTGCATCAGAGCACCTTGAAGCGGGTTCTCTCTGATGTGGTAGTCGCTCATTTGGATCCCGAGACTGCTGCGGCGTGGGACGATTGGCTAATCGAACTGGAGGACAAAGTCCGCTCCAATCAGACTCCAGAATCGGCAGTCGAACATCTGCTACGAGTCTTACACCTGAATCACCTCGGACTACTGGATAACGACAGATTGGTCTCAGAATCCAAGCGAGTGTTTAGAGTGGCTGCAATAGACGATTTGAATAACGACCAATCAAAGTTCTGCTACCGAACGCTTCGAAGGCTAATGGCCCACACTAGAGCATGGCAGCCAGGACTTTTCAGGCTCATAGACCGACTCGAGGATGCAGCGCTAAGGGGCCACTCATCACTAATTGAGAACCCATGGAGGCTAGATCTTGACATCCCCCCAAGATGTTCCCAAGGACAGGGGGATTTGTTCGTGATGATTCACAACCATTCTAGAAAGGACTCTCAGATAGAGGTAGATATCATCGCAGCCGATGGCGAACCCAGTTATCAGACGCTAAGGCTCAATCCGCCCCTTTCCAGACAGCCGAGTAAACCAGCCAAGATAGGGGAGGAGGGAAACGACATCGTCGACGTCCTGGGGAGGCTAATCGACAACTCACTAGTGTTGTGGATTGGCCTGGCCTGGCCTCAGGGGTCAACGGGCTCGAAACCCATACAAGTCAATCTGAGAGGACCAAATGGGGAGACCGTGTCTTCGTTCGTAGTCCAGACCACACTTTCCTCGGGATTCAATCCAGAAGGAGCAACTGAGAAGATGTTGGATGCAGCCGTGGCCGTCAGGAGAATCGCAATATCCGTGGCAGAGTGATTGTGCAGGGTCGACGACGAAGCGTCACGTTCTTGTGATTGGGACCTCTGGCGAGATTGAAAGATGGAGTCCAGAGAAGTTGTTGTCATCGGTTCGGGCCCTGCCGCCCTTCGCGCTGCGATTGCCTGTTCGGACGCGGGGGTGGTCCCCTTGGTCATAGACGAACTCGGAATCGGGTCTGGGGCCGGCTCACCTCCAGTAGCTGGGCTTGCCGCCTCGATCGACGAAATAAACTCCCAATCCCACAAGGAGGACACACTGGCCGCAGGCGGTGAGTCTTGCAACGAAACCGTCGTTTCCAGAACTTGCAATGAGGGAGTCCCGACTCTAGCTGAGTTGGAAAGATGGGGGTTGGCACTCAGGCGGAGGGAGGGAGGCCTTCCACATGCCTCACCTGCTCCAGGACACCAGGTCCCACGCCTAACCGGATGCGGCGACTCAACAGTCAGAGAGGTTACCAGAATTCTGGAGGAACAGGCGATAAAGCGAGGCATTCAGCGGAATGCAGACTATTTGCCCCTCTCAATTGTGTCTGATAACAGACAGGTCAGGGGGATAGTAACTCTGAATATCTCCACAGGAGAAATAGAACCGTTTCAGACCAAGGCGGTTATCCTCGCCACAGAGGGTCACCAAGGGCTTTGGTCAAACGCGAACGAGGGCTCGGGGACCGGGTCGGCCCTGGCAATATCTGCTGGTATCGAACTTAGAGGGATGGCAAACACCCCAAGGCACCCATTGACAATCAGAGACTGTGGCATCCACATCCCCATCGACGTACTGGGTTCCGGAGGCAGAATCAGGAGGGAAAACGGCGACGACATTGGTCCAGAAGAGGCTCTCGAGGGAGAGCCTTGCGTGCTAGATTTGAGAGGGATGGATCCCGAAGCAAAGGACTGGTTCTCCCAGACTTCATTGCGAATTAGGGACAGACTAGGACTGGACATCACGAGGGACGTAATCCCGCTGACTCCTGGCGTAGCATACACCACCGGAGGGGCTCCCTGCGATCACGAGGGCCGGGTTGTCATCGATGAACAAAACACAGGGGACTCAACGACCAGCCTATGGCACACTGGCCTGTATGCTGCAGGAAGGAGTGCAAACACAGGTATGCACGGGACCTCACCCCTACCTGGAAACATCCTGCTGGACGACCTAGTTTCAGGAAAGGCAGCAGGTGCCCATGCCGCTAAATGGGCCCCAACTAACCAATTCGGCGGATCTTCTCAGATCGAACAGGCAGTACAGGAAGCATCAAACAGAATCGACTCATTTAGGGAAGGCGAAGGGATGACAGTCGGGAACTTCGCATCCAAACTATCCTCTGCAATCTCCACTGGGGCTTCCTCGAAAGACGCAGCAATCGCAGAAATCCACAACATCAAGGAATCCGGAATCAGGCTTACCGACTCTTCGAAAGTAATGAACACCGAGATGGTGGAGGCCCTCAAGCTACACGGATTAGCCACGGTAGCCGAGTCAATCATTGCATCTGGGTGATTGGATGGCGGATGACAAAACCATCTTCTCAATGATCATCGATGGGGAGATCCCCTGCCACAAGGTATACGAGGACGATTTGGTTATCGCCTTTCTAGACATCAATCCATTCAGCTCCGGACACACACTAGTGGTGCCCAAGGAAGCGGCTAGGACACTAGACAAGTTGAGCGAAGAATCATCCGAGGCATTGGGCAGGGTGCTCCCTAGGATCTCAAGAGCGATACTCAGAGCTACCGGCACAGAAGAGTTCAACGTCATCCAGAACAATGGCCCAAATGCGTTCCAGAGCGTCTTCCATGTGCATTTCCACATCATTCCAAAGACGAAGGATGGAGGGGGCCTGACATTCCCATTCAACTCTTCACCAATAGACCA